>CAMLHB010000061.1 GCA_946479725.1 uncultured Actinomycetes bacterium
TCGGCGATCTCGCCGGAGAAGTCGGAGAGCGGGCCGGAGATGACTTTGACCGATTCGCCGATCGCGAACTGCGCCTGGGTCCGCGGCCGCTCGGCGGTCTCGCGGTGGAGCAGGCGGTCGACCTCTGGTTTGGAGAGCGGCACCGGCTTGTTGCGGGAGCCGACGAAGCCGGTGACGCCGGGGGTGTTCTTGACCAGGCCCCAGGCGTCGTCGGTCATCTCCATGTTGACGAGGACGTAGCCGGGCATCGTCCGTTTCTCGGCCGTGACTTTCTGGCCGTCCTTCATCTCGGAGACCTGCTCGGTGGGGACGACGACCTGCCGCACGTTGCGGTTCTGGCTCATCGTCTGCACCCGGTGCTCGAGGTTGTGCTTGACCTTGTTCTCGTGCCCGGAGTAGGTGTTGATCACGTACCAGCGATACATCGTCTGAGGAAGCCTTTGTTCGGGATCCCGCTTAGAGGATCTGCTTGATGAGCCAGTTGAAGGCCGCGTCGAGGGCGCCGAGATAGGCGGCCGCGACGGCGACGAAGAGGATGGTCACAGCGGTCGCCTGGATCAGCGTCTCGCGATCCGGCCACTGGACTTTCTTCAGCTCCTGCCAACAGCTTACGAGGAAGCCGATCAAGCCGGAGCGCTGCCGTTCGGCTTTCGCCTGTTTCTGCTTCTTGGCGAGCTGCTGGCTCTCGCGGCGCTTCTGCTCCTCGCGCTTGCGCTTCTCGCTTTCCTTCAGCGCCTTCGCTTCGGCGCGGCGGGATGAGCGCGGCTTCGGCGCGTCCGGGGTCTCGAGCTGGGACTCAGGAGCGCCGGCGGCGATCCCCATCTCCACGGCCTCGACCTCGGCAACGTCACCGGAGACGCCCAGCTGCGTCTCCCGCTGAGCCTCGACCGGGCTCTCGTGCCCGCCGGAGCGTTTCCGCTCTTCAGCTTCCCGAGCCCGGCGCTCGGCCTTGCGCTGTGCGCGGGTCTTGGCCATCGGCGGCTACCGGGTCTCCTTGTGCGCGGTGTGGCGGCCGCACCAGCGGCAGAACTTGCGCATCTCGATCCGGTCCGGAGTGTTCCGCCGGGACTTGTTGGTCTGGTAATTCCGACGCTTGCAGTCTTCGCAAGCCATCGTCACCGCGATGCGGACATCTCCGCGAGCCATCTCTTCCCTCGTTCCGTGCCTGAGGTAGTCGTTACAGAAGAAAAACCCCGGGCCAGGGCACGAGGCTGCGGCAAGGATAGCGCCCTGCGGCGCCCAGGGTTGGTTGCCGCCGACCAGTCAGGGAGCAGTTCACATGCCCTACTCAATTCTTTGTAAAGTCGTTTTTAAGGTATTCCGATAGGGCATCCGAGGGCGAAAGTGCAAGAGGCGATCGAAAGCAACGGTCTCTACGACAGGGACAGCTTCGTCGAAGCGATCGAAGAGCGGCTGCTCGATCCGCTTCAAGGCGGCCGCCCGGGAGCGCTGCTGCTGCTCGACATCGACTCCTTCCACATCGTCAACGACTCGCTCGGGCACGAGGCCGGCGACCGGTTGCTGGAGACGGTTGCGATGACGCTGCGCGACGAGTCCCGCACCGACGACCTGCCGGCGCGGATCTGCGCCGACGAATTCGGGCTGCTGCTGCCGCGGGCGACGGCAGAGCAGGCGACGGCGACGGCCGAGCGGCTGATCGACCTGGTGCGGGAGCGGGGCAAACCGGCGGTCGGGGCCAGCGTCGGGATCGCCACCTTCGGCGGCAGCGCCGAGGAGGTCACCGCCGAAGGGCTGATGATCACCGCTGACATCGCCCTCTGCGAAGCCAAGGAAGACGGCGGCGGCCGCGCCGTCGACGCCGCCAGCGGTCCCAACCTGAAACTGACCTGGGCCGACCGGATCCGCGAGGCGATCGACGGCGAGCGGATCGTCGTCTACGCGCAGCCGATCTTCGACCTGCGCAAGGAGTGCGTGGCGCGGGAGGAGTTGCTGGTGCGGATGCTCGACGACAACGACGACGTGATCCCGCCCTCCTCCTTCCTGCCGACCGCGGAGCGGCTCGGGCTGATTACCGAGATCGACCGGCTGGTGCTCTCGAAGGCGATCGAGCTGGCCGGGCGCTCGCAACCGATCGCGGTCAACGTCAGCGGCGCCTCGCTCTCGGACCCGCGGCTGATCGCCGACGTGCGGGCGGCGATCGACGAGGGCCTGAACCCGGCCTGGCTCGACTTCGAGATCACCGAGACGGCGGCGATCTCCAACATGGACCACGCCCGCGCCTTCGCCCAGGCGGTGACCGAGATGGGCTGCGGCCTCGGCCTCGACGACTTCGGCACCGGCTTCAGTTCCTTCAGCTACCTGAAGGAACTGCCTATCCAGCACCTGAAGATCGATATCGAGTTCATCCGCGAGCTCCCCTCCTCCCCGACCGACCAGCGCCTCGTCCAGGCCCTGGTCCAGTTCGCCAAGGCCTTTGGCCAGGAGACGGTCGCCGAGGGCATCGAGAACTCCGAGACCCTGAACCTCGTCCGCGCCTTCGAGATCGACTACGCCCAGGGCTTCCACATCGGTGAACCGGCCCTGGTCGACGGCGGCCGCTTCGCGGCCACTGCGTAGAACCCGCCTGCGGTCAGTCATCATCTGCCGGATGGACGACCGAGCGCTAGAGAGGCTGCCCGGGGCCGAGATCGTGCTGCCCGGGCTCGCCGATCTGCAGGCGGGACGCATGAGCACCGACGCGCTTGCGGTTCGCTCGGCTGCGCCTCGGCTGCAGGCGCTCGGCTTTGAGACCGGCGAGCCGGCCTCTGGAGAACCCCCCGCTCACCAGCTCTACCGGCAGCTGCACCTCGAGCTGGGGGACGGCGCGCACTCCCGCTACAACGCGATCCTCAACCGGGTGATCAGCTTCGCCCAGGCTGCTGAGCGTGCGCGAGCCATCTCGATCTGCGCGACGTCGCCGGGATGATCAGCGGCGGCCAAGTGGAGAAAGCGAAGCTCTTGGAGCTGTTCGGGCGGATCGAGGGTGACCTCTACAGGTTCCCCGCGGTGGACCCTGTCCGCCTCAGGAGCGCCGTCGAAGGTCTTTAGAGGCCCAGCGTTTTGGCGATGATCGTGCGCTGGATCTCGCTGGTGCCGCCGTAGATGGTGGAGACCAGCGAGGTGCGGACGAGGCGCTCCATGTCGTACTCGGAGGAGTAGCCGTAGCCGCCCATCATCTGCATCCCCTCGAGGGTGGTGCGCTTGGCGACCTCGGTGACGAAGAGCTTCACCATCGAGGCCTGCTGCGGGAGCATCTGGTCCGGGTCCTCGTCGACCAGGGTGGCGACCCAGTGGGTCATCAGGCGGGCCGCCTGCAGGTCGGTGGCGAGGTCGGAGATGCGGTGCTGGAGCGCCTGGAAGGAGCCGATCGGGCGGTCGAACTGGCGCCGCTCCTTGACGTAGAGCAGGAGGTCGTCGAAGGCCCGCTGGGCGATCCCGAGCATCGTCGCGGCGAGAATCAGGCGCTCGACGTTGAGGCCGGCCATCAGCTGCATCCAACCCTGGTCGACCTGGCCGAGGACGGCGTCGGCGGGGGCGACGCAATCGGTGAAGTAGAGGTGGTTGGTCTCGCGGCCGCCCATCGTCTCGATCGGGACGACCTCCATCCCCTCGACGCCCTTGGGCACCCAGATCATCGTCATCCCGTCGTGCTTGCCACCCGAGTTGTCGGTGCGGCAGACGACGAGCACGTGGTCGGAGATGTGGGCGTTGGAGCAGAAGACCTTTTGGCCGTTGATGAGGAAGCCGTCGTCGACCTTCTCGGCCTTGCAGGAGAGGGCGCCGACGTCGGAACCCGCCTCGGGCTCGGTCATCGCGATTGCCTCCACCGCGCCGCCGGCGATTCCGCCGAGGATCTCCTCCTTCTGCGCCTCGGTGCCGAAGCGTTGGGTGGCGCCGGCGACGATCAGCGTCGTTGCGTAGCCGCCGATCGGGGCCAGGCCCCGCGTGGTCTCCTCCATGAATAGGCAGGCGTCCAGCATCGTCCCGCCCGAGCCCCCGTACTCCTCCGGAATCGTCACCCCGAGCCAGCCCAGCCCCGCCATCTGCTTGTAGACGTCGAAGTTGTGGTGCTCACGGTAACCGTCGGTCAACCGCTCGCGCTGGTCCTGCGTCCCGCACTCGCGGTCGCAGAAGTCCCGAATCGCGTCGACGAAGTCCTTCTGCTCGTCGGAGAGGGCGAAGTCCACGGCGGCAGCCTATAGCGGCCGCGGAGAATTGGCCGGCCGGGCCGAATCACCGCGCCAGGAGCTTGCGGCTGTTCGGGCAGGTGCGGGCGTTAGCGTGGAGTCTCATCCGGTGTCCGCCTTGATCTGGGTGGGTCAGCACGCCCGGATGAACAACGTGGTTAGGAACTACATCTAGCTTGAGCCTGAGCAGGCCTTGAAACCGTAGCGCTTGGCCATCTGGTTGGGCCGAGCAAACGGTCCAGGGAGGCCTTTGCCAACCGCTACCGGATCAGCTTCCGCTGCCTTGGTAGCTCGCCGGATCGCACTAACGATCTCTTCCACCTGCTGCTCGTCCCCAGGCGGCGGCTCGAGCGCTTCCAACGCATCTGCCTCCTTGCGTATGGGCGGCAGACCCACGGCAAGAACCAGAAGTCTCTGTTCACTGCCTTTGGTGAACAGCGCCTTGGGGTGCTTCTTGGAGTATGCGCGAATACCGGCTTCTTGTTCCTTGTCGGTCCTTTCGCAGATCGCATCGCCTTGCTTCAGGAAGACCGACTTCAGATCTCCGGACTGCTCGCCGCAGCCGAGAGCACAAACTCCGGCCACGGCCAGCAACACTCCCGTTGCAGCAACTCGACCTATGCTCTGTATACATTGCATACTCAGGGTAATTATACAGAGCGGCCAATGCTTATCGGTGACACCTCGGCGCCAGCCGCGACTCCTTCAATGAGGTCTTGCCATTTTGAGCGATCATCTTCACCAGCGCCCGCCCGTCTCGTTTGCAGATATTGCGGCTATTGACGAGCAGACCCCTCACACCGCCCTTCATCTTCAGCGTGAACTTCGTTACCGGCGCGTCGGGCACCCCGTTGAAGGTGGTGCGGATGCCCTGTTCCTTTGAGTCGATGCGACCGACGAGCGTTATGTCGATGCGACCATGAAGATCGGCGACCAGATCCGGAAGATTGTGGCTGGAGGATCTGAGGTACACGGGTCCCCTTAGTGGCTCATCGAGCAGCGGCGTAATCGCCCGTGCGTACCCGTAGATTGAGGCCCTTGGACAGGAGTCGGCGGCGAACTGCACACGCGTGCAGATCGTCCTGATGTGCTCCTGCGCGAGGAACTCCGAATGCGGGAGGCGCACCGAGACGCGGGAGAGGTTGGCGTCCCCCGGGCGTGCCCTGAGCGTCGCCTGGAGCGCCGGGTAATCGCCTCGCTTGACGCCTCCCTTTAGGCTCAGCGAAAGCCGCGGCTTGAATCGAAGGCTTCGGCAGCCGCCAACCTGGAACCGGTCGGAGAGCGCGGCAAATGCTCCGCTTGCCCCGAAGATGCCGGCGCCGATCGTCGTCCGATCGCAGGAAGTCGGGTTCAGCGTGGTGGCGGGGCGGTCCACCCGCAGCCGAATGTCCCGCACGCGCAGCAGCACGCCGTGGACGATGGTCGGCAGCGGATCCGACACAACGGTCACCTCGGCGGTCTCAGGATCGATCTCGATCCTGGCCCGGACGACGACGCTGCCCAGGTCAAACGGGCCGACGACAGCCGGGACTACGACCGCCAGAGAGAGCGGCGCCCCCTGGTACGGACCGCCAAGATAGGCCTGGCCAGGGAAGTATGGCGGGGTGTCGCCCGCACCCACCGCGACGTCCACAGAGCCGATCCGGCTCGCGGCGGGACAAGCGGAGCTGGCACGCTCATCGGCTCCCGTGCCTTCGGCTGCCGAAATCGTAGCGATCGCGCTCTCCGGGCAGTAGGGGATGCCGGCGATCTTTGCGGTCAATCCCTCGGGGAGATGGGTTTCGACCCGAGCAAACTCCTGATCCTGGTCCTCACGAGTGAGGCGGAAGACAAAGGGCGAGAAGGCGCCGGCGACGGGACTGATCGTGCCGGCATTCATCTTCGGACCGAAGGGCCGACTCGGGAGATCCGCCGGGCAGGCAGTTCCGTTGGCACCTTCGGCAACCTCCAGATCGTCGCCGATCTGCACGGGTTGATCAGGCTGTGCCCAGGAGCGGATCTCCATCCGTACCGGCTGGCTCCCGCAGGTCTGCGAGTTGATGAGAGGCGCATCCTCGCCCCCGCGAAGTTGCACTGAGATGTCTTCGAAGGGGAACTGCGGCAGGTCGTCGAAGCTGGCCGTGATCTGCCCGCTCGAGCCGTCGAGCTGGAGCTGACCCGGCAGCTTCACCAGGATTCCTCGGTCTTCGGTGTCGTGCAGGGCAAGGTAGACCGCAAACGGAGCACCGAACGGGTTGGCGCCCTGCTTCGCCATGTAGATCGCTCCTTCCAGCGGATCCGAGAGAACCGGCGTCCGCAGCGAAACGCTGCCGATCCGGGAAGCCCCGGGACATTCGACCGCCGCGTTGCTGCCGAGGCCGATCTGAGCTTCCGAGCATCCCTCGAGGTCCGTCGCAAAGGCGGGGGACACCGTCATCCCCTCCGGGAGGCTCACACGCACGCTCTTCACGGGCGGAGTGGCCTGATCTTCCGGATCGAGATCCTGCGGGACGTTCAACTCCATGTTCAAGCCGGTGGGCGAGCCCGCCTGGGGACTGGTCCCCTGAGCGTCGATCGAGGGTTCGAACCGAGGCTTGTCGCAGTCGGTTATCTGACCGGGGATCTGGTAGCCGATCTGCGGCCCAAAGACGCCCTGGTGTTCCCAGGAATCGTATTCGCTCACCGTGGCAATCGGCTCGATTCCACATTGCGACGGCAACGACACGAACGGCTTCTCAGGAACGCCCGCCCCGCATTCCACCGAGGTATCTCCATTGAAGTTGGGGCAGCGCTCCCAGTTGTGGATTGGGTCGGCGGGAACCCCCCAGAGCGTCATCTTCTGGGACAAGAGACCGAGGCTCTCGTTCGCTCCCGTCACCGTGGATTTGACGGTATAGCCGTGCGCGGCATCCAGCGAGATCCTGACGTGAACCGGATTGCCGCCGATCTGAAACGCGAGATCGCTGACGACGCCCTTCGGGTGAACCATGTTGTAGACGCCGACAACCGACTGCGTGTAGGTGATTCCTTTGATGATCGCAACCGGAGTCGTGGTGACATCGACCCTCCCGATCTGACTGGAGGCGGGACAGCTGTTCGAGGTCAGCTGATCCGGCCTGCACTCTCCGACAGCGGATGGATAGCCGACGAAACCGCGCGGCAGGTCCACCCGCAGGTCGCGGAGAGCTCCAGCCGGGGCCTTGTATTCGAGTGCTTCGCCGGTGGGCTGGGCGATGGAGTTGAGATCCAGCTCGACGGTGAACAGATCCGGGTGGGCACCCGCTTCGCGAACCGGAGTCGCGCCGTCGGCGCGCAAGAAGTCCACTTTGAAGCTGGGGGGAACGATCCCGAAGGGCGCGGGTACGCTGCTTATCTGCGTCGGCTCTTCGGCATCGACCACAGCAGCCGCGCCACCGCCGGAAAGGCTCGCTTTGGTGACGAGAACGCCGCTCGCAGCCGGATCCACGTTTACGGCTAGCGCCAGGCCCGCGGCGATGGTATGGCGCGGAATGGCAGTGGTGGTGCTGCAGGTAACGATCGTATCTCCCGCACTGCCGGGACAGCTCCAGATTGCGTTGAAGGAGGTGGTGTGTATCTGCCGAACTTCCCGGCGGGTCAGGCCAGGCGGCAGTTCGATGACGAGGGTGATCGGTCCGCTACTGCTGTCCTGCCCGAGATTTTCGACGTTGAACCAATACTCGGGCGAGGTGGGACCGCTGGCGCCGGGGACGAAGTTGGTCTCGTTGTGAAGAACATTGAGGTTCCACACCGGAGCAGCGGTTGCCGACGAGACGGCCGCGAGGCTCCAGAAGGCAAGCGCAGCTAGCGCAAACGTGAGAATGACGCGACGCGGGTTCATCGGCTGGTCCTCCGGCTCTCGGTGATCTGCGGTCGATTCGACTTCGAATGGTGCTTCTTGTGCGGATGCCTACGGTGGTGGCGGTGCCTCCGGTGGTGTTTCCTCTGGTGCTTTCTATGGTGGAAACGTGGCTTCGGGTTTTCGGGCCCCGCAAAGGCGGCCGTTCCCGGCGCGATGTTCGGGGGAGAGCTCGAGGACCCAGTCGACCCTTCCGAGCACCCTTCGCCGCAGCCTTCTTCAGTCGGAGGCGGGAAACCTCCGCCGATGCGCGCGTCGTACAGGCGTGCATAGCCGTCAAGCGCGTCGAAGGTGAGCTGCTTCGGGACGGTGAAGAACAGGTCACGCCCACTGGGCGTGAAACCGCTCACGCCCGGAGCGCTGCCGAGCTCCGGACCACCCCATTGGGTGGATCCATCGGTGACCAGGAAGAGGCGGCCGTCGCGCCACTCGTAGACATCCTGACCCACGTAGCTGCCCTGCCCAGATCCGGCAGTGTTGCCGTCCTCTGGAACGAGCGGCGTCGCGCTGACAAACGCGAAGTCGCTTGCGCTGTCGAGGGGGGTGAGATTGGGACCCGCCTGGTCCGGCGAGCTGATCAAACCCGGCCGGACGGCTGCCACCGGTGCCTCGCCGCTCTGGGGACAGGAGACGCAGACCAGGGATCGGTCGTTGTCGTCGTAGCGGTAGTACTGGAAGGTCCCCCCGTTGTCGCTGCCGTTGAGGGGATTGAGGCCGGCATCGTGCGAACGGAAGATGATCACCGAGCCGTCCTGGCTGATTGCCTCCCCCGAGGTTCCGCTGTCGCCGACCGCGCTTTCCTTTGCCGGCGCGATATAGCGAAGATCGCCGGTGGCTACCACGAGGCGGTAGAAGCCGGGGGTCGCGGCCCCCGGCAGCAGTCGATTAGGGGACTGGAAGTACACGCGGGAGCCATCGCCGGCAACGGCGACCTTCCCCCACATGGTTCCACCCTGACCGTCCACGTCGGTTTCTACCGCGGCAACACAAGTGAGGCAGTCGCGACTGCCATCGCCGATGTCGTACCTGTAGATGTCACCGCTTTCGTTGCCCCCGCACGAGACCAGTGCTTTGTCCTCAATTCCGAGGCGGCTCTGGGTCCAGAAGAAGATTGCGTCGTCCGTCGCCTTGATGAAGGCGGCTGGACATTGCGGCCCGGAGACAGGAGGCCCGGAGACGGGCACGGTCGAATCCGCCATTAGATCGCGCAGGTACAGCTGGTAGTTACCGTTGCAGTTGTTGCCCTCGCTCGGGAAGACGACCCGAGTGCCGTCTGCCGATACCCAGTTGGAGGCTCGCAGCGGAACGTTCACCGGAAGGTCGGGGGCCGAGAACGGCGTCGCCCCCTCGATCCCGCAGGTGGGAACGGCTCCTCCGGGAAGCAGGCTCACCATCTGGGGGATTCCCGACGATACGTCGTATAGGTACTGATTGCCGCTTACTGGATGATCGGGATCGATCGACCCTTCGAGCTCCATGATCGTTCTGGAGCCGTCGCCCGATGCCTCGTAATATTCGGAATACTTATCGCCGGGCTTGTACAGCTCGTCGAAGCCAGAGCCCCAGTGGACCTGAAAGGAATCGACCCCTTCGCTGCCCCCTCCGTTGACCAGGACGATGGTCGATAGGTCGCTCGATGCCATGGGCGATATAAAGAACGGCCCCGTCAGCTGATCCCGGGGAGGCAGCGAGTCGACACTGCGCCAACCGTTCCCCGTCCGCTCGGCAAGCAGCTGGTTGGTCAGGCTGCCGACGGCCGAGTCAGCCGTGCCCCCCTGCAGCTGATAGACGACCCGTTCCCCGTCGTCGGAGATCCCGGTCGCTGCCCCGACCGGATTTCCGTTCGCGTCCGGCAGGCTCACCTGCTCCCAGCCGCGGTCGCTGCCGGGAGGGCCCGGGAAAGGAGCGGGTGCCGGCGGTGCGTCGCTGTCTCTGGTGGTAACGGTCATGTCGCCGCCTGGCGCACTTCCAGCGAGGTTCCCGTTGGTAGCGATCAGCCGGTAGTGATAGGTGACTCCCGGCTGCAGTCCCGAGACCCCCTCGGAAACAAGGACGTAGTCTTCACCGGCGCCGGCCGAACGGGTGGGCGTCGATTGACAAGGATTGCTGTCGCACGGTCCCTGATCCCCATACTCGAAGTGGTAGGTGGTGGCGGCGCCCCTTGGGGCCACCCGACCTTCCAGCTGCGCCGTGGTTGCCGTGCGAACGGGGGATCCCGTCGTCTCGACAAGCGCCGGGGCGGCGGTGGTGAACTGCATGTCCCCGCCGACGACGCTGCCGTTCGAGTTCGTCGCTCGAAGGCGGAAGTGGTATTTGGTCCCGGGCTGCAGCCCGGTCAACCCCACGAAGACCGGAACCGGCTCGCTCCCTTCGCCGGCGCTCGACGGACTGACCGGGGCGACGCTCCCGTAAGCAGTGGTCAACCCGTATTCGAACTGCCAGGTGGTTGCGTCTTCATTCGGATCGACCGTGCCGTTGAGCGTCGCCGCGGTGTTGTCGATTCCGGTCGCTGCGCCGGTGCTGACCACCGGCGCTTCCCCGAAGATCAGCGGCCCGAACACCTCCAGGTGCTGCCCGCCGGACCGGGCGACGTAGACGTCGCCCGAAGTTTCGTCGATCGCGACTCCCAGCACGGTGAAGGTGCTGGAGGTGGAGATCGTCGAGACGAGGGTCGCCGTAGAGGAGGAGGCGGCGTCGTACTCCTTTACGACTTCGCCGGTGGCGACGTAGACATGGCCGGTGGCAGGGTCGACCGAGACGGCGTTGCTGGAGCCCGAATCGACGACGTACTTTTCGCTGCCCGTCGCGGCATCGTATTTGGTCACTGCGCCGCCCCAGGTGGCTACGAACAGGAAGCCGGCGGTGGGGCCGGCCCCGGCCGCGAGCAGGCAGGGTTCGGTCGCGGCGAAGTTGAGCGTGTTGTCGGTGTTGAGCGGAATGCTGCCGGAGGGGACGAACTTGTGGACCTGGCCGCCGTATTCGGCGACGTAGACCGCTCCGTCCGGGTCGACGGCGACACCGCAGGATTCGCCGAAGGGACTGGAGCCGGCGGCGGTGAGCTGGCCGAGATACGCGCCAGCGGAACTGAAGATGTCGACGACCCCGTGGGAGGAATCGGTGACGTAGATGTTGCCGTCGGTCGCCCCGCCGGAGTTGTCGACGGCGACCTCGATTTCCTTGTTGTTGGTGTATTCGCCGAGGATCCCGTTCTGCGGGGTAAGGTCGGCCCCGCCCTTGCCGTCGATGACGTTCGTTCCAAGCGCCGAGAAGTTCGAGGCGGTGCCGTCGGCGTGCCAGCGGCTGAGGGTCGCATCTCCATTGTCGAGAACCAGCACGTCCCCCGTGGACTGGTCGACCGCCAGCTGCGTCGCAGAGCTGAAGGTCGGTTCGTTGGCACTGCCGAAGGTTTCGAGGAACGGGTGCTTGGGCTGCGGGAGCGGCCCGAACACCTCCAGGTGCTGCCCGCCGGACCGGGCGACGTAGACGTCGC
>CAMLHB010000062.1 GCA_946479725.1 uncultured Actinomycetes bacterium
AGGCGCGCCTGCAGCGCCGGCGAGGTCTCGAGATCGCGGTCGGTGGCGAGCGCCCGGTAACCGTCAGCGGCGGCGTCGATCAGCGACACGACCTCCTCGCGCGACCCGCCGTCGACGATCGCGTCGGCGCACCGGCGCCAGATCTGCGGATCGATCTTGCCGTCCTCGAGGGCGCGCACCAGCGCCGCCGACGCGTCCCGATCGAACCGGGCCACGTTCGGGCCGCCGGAGCGCGGGTCACAGACGGCCGGACTGGCGTCGCGCTGCCCGAGGTAGGCGACCAGCGCGGCGTCCCGTCCGGCTCGAGGGCGCTCAGCGTCCGGCCCTCCACGGCGGCGACGAAGAGGCCGTGCGGCGACCAGCTCGCTTCCCGGTAGTGGCCGAGCAGCCGCCGCGAGCCGTCCGGCTGGACGACCCACACGCCTTCCCCCGTCTGCACCAGCAGCCGCCCGCCGCCGGGGATCCGCGCCAAGGTCGGTTCCGGCTTCGGGACCGAAGCGGTCAAGGTGTCGTCGACCCAGCTGCGGACCGCCGCGCCGGCAGGGGAGAGCAGCAGCGCGACCAGCAGAGTGGCGAGCCCGAGGCCGAGCGCGAGACGAGGCATCGGCCGCCTCCTTCGCCCCTCCGAGGTTTGGGGGGTCATAGCCCCCCGAAGCTCGGAGCTGTCGCGCCGGTCCTCGTAGGCGGCGGCGATGACACGCCTGCCGCGCTCCTCGGCTTCGGGCGGCTCGGGGATCGGCATCTCCCGCAGGGCTCGGTCGAGCTTGTCGCCGCTCATCGCCTCTCCTCCGCCAGCCGCTCCGCCTCCGCCGCTTCGCGCAGCCGGTCGAGGCCGCGGCGCAGGCGCGAGTTGACGGTCCCGCGGGGTAGCTCCAGCATCTGCGCGATCTCGCCGGGCGTGTACTCGAGTAGGTGCCGCAGCACGACCACCGCGCGCTGCTCGGCCGGCAGCTCCTTCAGCGCCGCGATCATCTCGCCGCCGATCTCCTCGGGCGGCGGCAAGGGCTCGAATACCCGCTCGGCCGCGTCGACCCGCCGCCGCAGTGCCTCGCGCCGGGCCCAGTCGAGCGCCCGATTGACGACGATCCGGTGCAGCCAGGGACGAAACGGGCGCCGCCGGTCGAAGCGGTCGAGCGCGTCGACCGCGGCGAGGAAGGCGTCCTGGGCGATGTCCTCGGCCGCCGCCGCGTCGTGGACGACAAGGTAGGCGGCGCGATAGGCGGCGCGCCAGTGCAGCGAGTAGAGCCGCGCCATCGCCGCGCCCGACCCATCCTGGGCCTCGCGCACGAGTTGCCGCTCCTCAGCATCCGTCTCAGCTCGCAAGCCCGGCTCCCTTCCGACATCTCAATCTTCTCTCACCCAGCGCCCCATCCGCACCAGGGCCTTGCCGAGCCGCCCGCGCAGCGCCGGCGCCAACTTCCCCTGCGGCAGCTCGACGACGAAGGCCGGGGCCGCGAAGCGGTGGTTCTGCCAGTTCGGGCCGGTGCCGGCGGGCCAGCGCATGAGGCGGAACGGCATCCGCGCCAGGGCCGCGAAGTGGCGGCCGCCGGCGACGCTCTGGCCCCAGGCGCGGACGAAGGGGCGCTCGCCGCGGTACTGGTGGAACCAGATGGTTGCCGCCGGTTCGAGGCCGTGGACAATGCGGGCGGCGAGGCGCGTTTCCGGCTCGGAGAACGGCTGCGGCCCGGAGTATTCGGCATCGCCGGGCGAGCCGCTCGGCCGCCAGCCCGCGTTGAAGTTGCGGTTGAGGTCGACGCCGTCGGCGTTCAGCCGCGAGTGTGCGGCGGCGCCATCCGGGTCGAGGTTGGGGACGATGAGGATGTCGGCGCTCGGGTCGGGGCAGCCGTTGATCGTCGGCTCCAGAGCGCTGGCGCCGCACTCGTCCCCGTGGATGCAGCCGAAGACGAGCAGCTTGCCCGGCCACTCCGGGTCGCCGAGCTGGCGCACTTCGATCGGCCGGCCCTGCGCCGAGTGGCCGACGATCCCGGTGCGGGCGACGAGGTTGCCCGGCCGCCGCGGGGTTTCGGCGAAGGCGAGGAAGTTCCCGTTGGTGTCCGGCCGGTGCGGAGCGGGCGCGAGCAGCGCGAGGGCGGCGAGTAAAGCGAGCATCGGAGGGGATACGTCTGAGCGGCCCCCGGAGGTCCCTATCCTCGACGGGTGTCCCGCTCCCAGCGACTGACGCTGATCGCGACGATCCTCGGCTCCACCGTCGTCTTCCTCGACAGCACCGTCGTCAACGTCGCCCTGCCGGCGATCAGCGATGGGCTCGACGTCGGCCTCGCCGGCCAGCAATGGGTGGTCGAGGCCTACACGCTGGCGCTGGTCTCGCTGCTGCTCGTCGGCGGCAGCCTCGGCGACCAGTTCGGGCGGCGGCGGATGTTCGTGATCGGCCTGGTCGGCTTCGGCGTCACCTCGATTCTCTGCGCTGTCGCCCCGACCAGCGAGTTCCTGATCGGCGCCCGGGCCCTGCAAGGGGTGACCGGGGCGCTGCTCGTCCCCGGCTCGCTGGCGATTGTCGCCTCGACCTTCGAGGGCGAGGCGCGCGGCCGCGCGGTCGGGACGTGGACCGCCTGGACGGGGATCGCGACGGTGATCGGCCCGGCCGGCGGCGGCGCCCTCATCGGTATCACCTCCTGGCGGGCGATCTTCTGGGTCAACATCCCGCTGATCGCGGCGACGGTGCTGCTGACCTTGCACTCGGTGGAGGAGAGCCGCGACGAGGACGCCTTCCTCGGCATCGACTGGGCCGGGATCGGCCTCTCCGCGGTCGGCCTCGGCGGGCCGACCTTCGCGCTGATCGAGCAGCCCTCGCGCGGCTGGGGCGATCCGATCGTCTGGGCGACGATGGCCGCCGGCATCCTCTGCTTCGGCCTCTTCATCCTCCGCGAGGCGACCGCCCGTCACCCGATGCTGCCGCTCGGCCTCTTCCGGATCCGCAACTTCTGGGTCACGAACCTGACCACGCTGGCAACCTACGCCGGCCTGATCGGCGGCCTCTTCTTCGTCGGCCTCTACCTGCAGCAGGTCGTCGGCTACTCGCCGCTGGAGGCGGGATTGGCGACGACCCCGATCTCGGTCCTGATGTTCTTCTTCTCGCCCCGCTTCGGCCGCATGGCCTCGGGCACCGGCCCGCGGCTGCCGATGACCGCCGGCCCGATCAGCGGCGGCATCGGGCTGCTGCTGCTGATGCGGGTCGGCCCCGACGCCAACTACCTCGTCGACGTGCTGCCGGGCCTGCTCGTCTTCGGCGTCGGCCTCTCGGCGACGGTGGCGCCGCTGACCGCGACCGTGCTCGACTCGGTCGACGAACACCGGGTCGGGGTCGCCTCCGGGGTCAACAACGGCGTCTCCCGGGTCGCCGGCCTGCTGGCGATCGCCGTCCTCGGCGCCGTCATCTCCGCCAGCTTCGGCGCCAAGCTCGACGACCACCTCGGCAGCGCCCCGCTCTCCAGCGCCGCCGCGACCGCGGTCGCCGAAGCCAAGGAAAAGCCCCTCGCCGTGCCAGACCTCTCGGGCAACGAAGCCGACCGCGTGATGGCCGCCGCCGAAGACGCCTCCACCTCCTCCTTCCGTCTCGGCATCGGCATCGCCGGCCTCCTGATGATCCTCGGCGGCACCGTCGCCGGCCTCGGCATCCAGAACCCGGAGCGAAAAAGGTCAGCGGTCCCAACCCGCGGCTCAGCCCAAGCCGGCGAGTGCGGCCACAGCACCGACTGCGACTCACCTGAACAGCAAGAAGAGGCAAGGGCGGCCACCGAACCCGCCTGAGCTATCGCGTCAGCCGGAGCGGCTCGAAGCCCGGGGAGGGACACCCCTCGAACGGGCGGATACTCAAAACGGCGGCCTAATTAGGTCGCCGTTTGTTCGGGCGAGGGGTGTCCTTCCCCGGGCCCTCACATAGGCTCCATCCCTTATGTCGAAGCCCATCATCTTCTCGGGGATCCAGCCGACCGGCCGCAAGCACCTCGGCAACTACATCGGCGCGATCCGCCAGTACGTCGAGGGCCAGGGCCGGGGGGAGCCGGCGATCTTCTGCATCGTCGACCTGCACGCGATCTCGGTCCCGTACGACCCCGAGGAGCTGCGCGAGCGGGTCTACGACACCGCCGCGATCCTGCTCGCCGCCGGCCTCGACCCCGAGCGCTGCATCCTCTTCCGCCAGTCCGACGTCCCCGAGCACACCGAGCTGACCTGGCTGCTCTCCGCCGTCACCGCCCACGGCGACCTCAACCGCATGCACCAGTTCAAGGAAAAGGTCGGCAAGGACCGCGAACTGGCCTCGGCGGCGCTCTTCTACTACCCGGTGCTGATGGCCGCCGACGTCCTCGCCTACCGGGCGACCGAGGTGCCGGTCGGCGACGACCAGCGCCAGCACGTCGAGCTGATGCGGGAGATCGCCCGCCGCTTCAACGCCCGCTTCGGCGACGCCCTGGTGGTGCCGGAGCTGCGGATCCCCGAGGTCGGCGCCCGGATCATGGACCTGCAGGAGCCCGAGCGGAAGATGTCGACCACCGGCGGCACCGAGCAGGGGACGGTGCTGGTCCTCGACGAGCCGCAGGCGATCCGCAAGAAGTTCGGCTCCGCGGTGACCGATTCCGGCCGGGAGATCGTCCGCTCGCCCGACAAGCCCGGGATCAGCAACCTGATCGACATCCTCGCCGTCGCCCGCGGCACCGACCAGGCGCAGGTCGAGAGCGAGTTCGAGGGCGCCGGCTACGGCGAGTTCAAGAAGGCGGTCGCCGAGGCGGTGGTCAAATACCTGGCGCCGACCCAGGAGCGTTACGCGGAGCTGCGTCCCGACGAGGCGGAGCTCGACCGCATCCTCAGCCTCGGCGCCGAGAAGGCGCGGACGATGGCCGCCCCGGTCCTCGCCGACGTGCGCAGGCGGATGGGCTACGGCCAGGCGCGCTAGCGCCGGATCGCGACCAGTTCGTTCACCTCGTCGCCGCCCTTAACGGTTTCCTCGAGCGCGGTGCCGATCCCCCTGACGTAGAGCTTGTGGTCGACCACGCCGGGCTCCAGCGGCGTCCACTCGCGGGTCAGCAGCGCGTGGCTTGAGGCGGCGGCCGGCGTGCTGACGGAGGCGTCGAGGTCGAGCACCCGGAAGTGGTCCTCGGCTTCCCCCTTGAGCATCTCCTGGATCCCGGTCTCGCCGCGGCGCGGGTGCGCGGGCATGAAGATCCCGGCACGGGCGCCGGCGACGCCGGCCTGCCAGCTGCCTTCGCGGGTCTTGACGCTGCCGCCCGGGTTCAGCTCGGCCGTCGCCTCGCCGAGGTACCAGACGTTGCCGCGCATGTCCTGGGCATACCAGTCGTGCGTCCGCTCCTCGAGCTTGCCCCGGATGTAGAGCTTGTCGCTGACGACGGTGGCCTTGACGCCGAGAATCGTCTTCTTCCGGGCGAGCACCTGGAGCCGGTCACGGGACGGTTCGCCGTCCTTGCGACCGCGGTAGAGGAGGGTCGTCCCCGGTCGCAGCGGGAACCAGGCGTTGTCGACCCGCGGCGCGAATTCGGAGGGCGCCGGGAGCGGCGGCGGCAGCGCTAAGGCCGCAATTACCAGGGCCAGGCTCAATCCCATCTCCAACTACCTCCTGGGTGGAGGCTACTCTCCCCCGATGGCCGTCGCCGACCTCGACCTCGATCTCGACCTCGACGTCTTCGCTGGGCCGTTCGACCTGCTGATGGCGGTCGTCCTGCGAGAGGAGATCAGCCTCCTGGACCTGCAGTTGGGCGAGGTCGTCGTCGCCTACGTCGAGCACCTCGAGCGCGAGGGCGAGCTGGAGCTGGAGGTGGCGACCGAGTTCCTCGTCCTCATCGCCGCCCTGCTGGAGCTGAAGTCACGGCTGATGCTGCCGAGCCCGGAGGAAGAGCTCGACGATCTGAAGCCGGAGGAGGCGGTGGAGGAGCTGCTGGCGCGGATGCTCGAGTACCGGCGCTACCGCGATGCCTCCAAGGTGCTGGCCGACCGCTTCGAGAGTCAGCGCGGTTACCTCTACCGCTCGGCGCCGCTGCCGCCGGAGCTGCGGCGGGTGGCCGTGCAGGCCGCGACTGCGGTCTACGACCCCGACCAGCTCGGCGCCGCCCTCGGCGACCTGCTGACCGAGCCGCCCGACGTCGACATCAGCCACATCCGCCCGACCGTCTCCCTGGAACGGCGGCTGCGGGCGGTGCGTGACGCGCTGTTGCGGCGTTCCGATTTCGACTTCGACGAGGAGTTCGGCGGCGAGGACCGGCTGACCCAGGCGGTGACGGTCTTCGCCCTGCTGGAGCTGTTCCGCAAGGGCGAGGTGACCTGGGAGCAGAGCGAGTGCTTCGGGCCGATCCGGGTGAAGAAGGCCGCCCCGACGGGGATCACGAAGAGCGGATGAGCGACCTCTCCCGCACCGTCGAGTCGCTGCTCTTCCTCTCGCCGCAGCCGGTCTCGGTCAAGGACCTGGCCGAGGCGGCGCAGGCGACCGAGGGCCAGGTCGAAGAGGCGATCGAGCTGCTGCGCGAGGACCTCGCCGAGGGCAGGCGCGGGGTGGTCCTGCGCGAGGTCGGCGGCGGCTTCAGCCTCGCCAGCGACCCGGCCAGCGAGGAGGCGGCGCGGCGGCTGCTGGCGAAGCCCCGGACCCCGCCGCTGACCCAGGCCCAGGCCGAGACGCTGGCGATCGTCGCCTACCTGCAGCCGGTGACGCGCCCGGAGATCGCCCGTATCCGCGGCGTCACCTCCGAGTCGGCGGTCACCAGCCTCGCCGAGCGCGGCCTGATCGAAGAGTCCGGCCGCTCCCAGTTCGGCGCCGCGATCTTCAAGACGTCGGAGCTGTTTGAGCGACTCTTCGGCCTCGGCGGCCTCGACCAGTTGCCGGACCCCTCGCGCTTCGACCCCAGCCCCGAGGATGAGCGTGACCTGCGCGAGCGCCTCTTGAAGGCTGGGGAACAGAGAGCGGAGTGACCGCGGGAGGAGCCGGGGATGGGGTCCGGCGGACAACGGCGGGGAGGGTCCGGCGGACCCCATCCCCGGCTCCCTGATCGTGAGGCTGGCTAAGTTCCTTGCCCATGGGGGCGTCGCTTCGAGGAGAAAAGCCGAGGAGATCATCGCCAAGGGCGTGGTGACCGTTGGCGGCGAGGTGGTGACCGATCCGGCTCGGGACGTCGAGGCGGGGGACGACGTGCGGGTCAACGGCGCGCCGGTGGCGGCGGAGGCGCGCGAGGTCTGGGCGGTGAACAAGCCGGAGGGGGTGGTCTCGACGGCGCGGGAGCCCGGGGCGCGGCCGGCGGTGGTCGAGCTGGTGGATACGGAGGCGCGGCTGTACCCGGTGGGGAGGCTCGATGCGGATTCGACGGGGCTCTTGCTGCTGACGAACGATGGGGAGCTGGCGAATCGGCTGACGCACCCCAGGTACGAGGTGCCGAAGACGTACAGGGTGCGGCTGAAGTCCTCAATTGCTGATCGCGACCTCGAGCGGCTGAAGGGCGGGGTGGAGCTGGAGGACGGACCGACCGGTCCGGCCAAGGTCATGCGCCTCGGTGAGCGCGAGATCGAGGTCACCCTGCGCGAAGGCCGCAATCGCCAGGTGCGGCGGATGCTCGAGGCGGTGGGGAACGAGGTGGCTGAGCTGCGGCGGGTCTCCTTCGGCCCGCTGCGGCTCGGTCGGCTGAAGGTGGGGAGCGCGCGTCGCCTCTCGCAAGACGAGATCGCCCGGCTGCGCGAGGCGGCCGCGGGGTGAGGAGCAGAGTCCCCTCCTACTTGCAGGTGGGGAGGGGGGCTCTGCTCCTCACCCCGCGCCGCTTGGGGAAGGACGGAGGGCTGCGGGCAGGCGAGCCGCGAGGGTTGTGGCGACGGTGTCCGCGATGGCCTCCGGTTCCCGTTCGGCTTCGCGGTGGGTGACGCGAAGGCAGGCGTAACCCGCCTGGAGGAGTTCGCGGTCGCGCCAGTGGTCGCGCTCGAAGGCGACGTGGGTTGCGTGGAAGTCGCGGCTGTCGGCCTCAACGACGAACTTGGCCTCGGGCCAGAGGAAGTCCACCTCGATGCGTCCGTTGGCGATCCGGACCGGCGCGTTTGGCCGTGGGGCGGGGAGGTCGCGCCCCAGGAGGAGCGGCAGGACCTTCGCCTCCAGCGGGCTCTTGAGCTTGCCCTTCTTCGCCACGATGGCTGCCTGGCGCCATTCGTCGATCAGGGCGCGCAGCGAGGGCATCCCGCGCCGCCTCGGGTCCATCGACGCCTCGATCGCCGGGATGTCGAGCAGTTTCTTATGCGCCGCCCGCTCGAGGCAGCTCCGCAGCGTGCGGTCGCCCACCGTCCCCGCAAGGTCCACGAACGTCCGCGACGGGCTCGTGCAGGGGACGCCATCGACGGTCCCCGTCTCCTCCAGCCGCGGCGTCCGCACGCGGTGGAAGCGAATTCCATCGATCTCGCGACCACGCGAAGGCGGAGCGATCACATCGATGACCACTGGGCCCTCGTTGAGAAGTCCGAGAAGCGCCGCGGCGCTGCGATGGGAGATAAGGGCTTCAGGGCCGCAGGCGAGGGTCGCGGCACGAAGGCGACCGCTCTCGTTGACACGAGAGCGCCCGACGACGTAAACGCCGCGGAAGATCCGGTGCAACCGTCCCACCGCGACGGCGTGGTCGATCGCGCCATCGCCCACCCCTAGCCGTCGCAGCTGGCCCCGCGACACGACTCCATGCTGCGCGTCGGCGAGTTTCGCCACGCGGTCTCCTGCAGCGGTGCGAGTTTTCCCTGGCATAGAGGGATAAGTCGCACCGCTGAAAAACTCTCCCCCTGGCTTTGGGATGATTAGCGGAGTGAGCGAGAACGGAGGCAACGGCGAGCTGCCGCTCGGCGCCTATCGGCCACCTCAGCAGCGCCTGTTCGCGGCGCGGGGGGCGGTGCAGGCGGGGGCGAACGAGGCGGAGGCGATCTTGGCGGCGACCGAGGAGTTGATGCGGGAGCTGATCGAGCGCAACGGGCTGGAGCCGGAGGCGATGGTCAGCTGCCTGTTCACGACCACGGACGACCTGGATGCGGAGTTCCCGGCCGTGGCGGCGCGGGATCTGGGGCTGACAATGGTGCCGCTGATGTGCTGCCGCGAGATCCCGGTGCCGGGGTCGATGCCGCGGGTGATCCGGGTGATGCTGCACTTCTACGCGCCGGAGGAGCACGTTCCGGTTCACGTCTACGTGGGCGAGGCGCAGAAGCTGCGGGCCGATCTCGAGGCCGCGCAGTAGTTCGTCCGGCGCCCGTCCGTCACAATCGCACGCGATGACGATCACCTTCGCCGAGAAGCTCGCCCGGATGCCGGGCTACCAGGCCGGCGTGCCCACCGGGCAGGCCCCTGAGGCGATCGCCTCGGGCAACATCGCCCAGCTCGCCTCCAACGAGTCGCCGACCCCGCCGCACCCGAAGGTGGTCGAGGCGGTCGCCGCCGCGGCCGGGCTGATGAACCGCTACCCGGACCCGGACGCGACGCTGTTGCGCCGGCGCCTGGCCGAGCGCTACGAGACCGAGCCGAGCCGGATCGCCGTCGGCAACGGCTCCTGCGAGATCCTCCTCGCCGCCGCTGAGGCGCTCTGCGAGCCGGGGGCCGAGATCGTCTACGCCTGGCCGGCCTTCTCGATGTACCCATACCTGCCGGCGCTGACCGGCGCCCGGGAGGTCCGCGTGCCGCTGGCCGAAGGCGACGTCCATGACCTCGATGCGATGGCGACCGAGGTGACCGCGGCGACCCAGCTGCTGATCGTCTGCAACCCGAACAACCCGACCGCGACCCACATCCCCGCCGCCGAGATCGCCGCCTTCTGCGAGCGGATGCCGTCGCACCTGACGGTGATCCTCGACGAGGCCTACGTCGAGTTCCAGACCCACGACGATCCCGACGCGACCCTCGACTTGCTCGCCGACTTTCCGAACCTGGTCGTCCTGCGCACCTTCAGCAAGTGCTACGGCCTCGCCGGGCTGCGGGTCGGCTACGCGATCGGCTCGCCGAAGTTCCGCGCCGCGGTCGACGCCGTCCGCCAGCCGTTCAGCGTCAACGCCCTCGCCCAGGCGGCCGGGGCGGAGGCGATTCTGCACCAGGACGATGCCCTGCGCCGCGTCGAGAGCACGATCGCCGCCCGTCTCACCGTCGAGGAGTCGCTGCGCGACATGGGCCTGCGCACCTCCGAGTCCCAGGCCAACTTCTCCTGGATCGACCTCGGCGACGCCGACGAAGCGGCGGTGATCGCCGGTCTCGCCGAGCGCGAGATCGCCGTCCGTCCCGGCAAGGCCCTCGGCGGCCCCGGCCACATCCGGGTCAGCTACGGCACCCCCGAGGAGAACGAGCGCTTCCTGCGCGCCCTCTCGGAATTACTTGACTAAAGCCGCGCTCGTGGTACAACCTCTGGACCGTGAGGTCGAGCGACGCCATATTCGCGAACCGCGCCCCAGCGGGCGCCGCGGCGCGCGGCCACCTCACGCACTGGTATTGGCGATTTAGCTAGGCGTCTGGCCCGGCGGCCGCATGGTCGCCCCGAAGACCGCAGATCTTCCGGCCGGGCGCCGTCCCACGTTCCTCGTCGCGCGCGCCGACCAGACCGGCAGCGAGCGACCAGAAAGTACGATTTCCCTGGTTTGGAGAAAGGCGAAGGCAAAATGTTCATCGGTATGGAGGGGGCGAAACGAGATGGCGTCCGCGATCAGCGGATCGCGAAAGTCGTCGAGCTGGCGCCGCCGGAACGGCTGCTCGCGGAGCTGCCGCTGACGGAGGAGCGGGCGAATGCGGTGATCCGCGGCCGCGAAGAAGTGCGCGACGTGCTGACGGGGAAGGACCCGCGGCTGATGGTTGTGGTCGGCCCGTGCAGCGTCCACGACCCGAAAGCGGCGATGGAGTACGCGACGAAGCTGAGCGCGACGGCGCGGACGCTGGGCGAGGACCTCTTGGTCGTGATGCGGGTCTACTTCGAGAAGCCGCGGACGACGACCGGCTGGAAGGGGCTGATCAACGATCCCCACCTGGACGAAAGCGGCGACGTCAACGCCGGTCTGCGGATTGCGCGCAAGCTGCTGCTGGAGGTCGTCGACACCGGGCTGCCGATCGGCTGCGAGTTTCTCGACCCGATCACGCCGCAGTACATCGCCGACTGCGTCGCCTGGGGGGCGATCGGGGCGCGCACCTCGGAGAGCCAGACCCACCGCCAGCTCGCCTCCGGCCTTTCGATGCCGATCGGGTTCAAGAATCGGACCGACGGCAACATCCAAATCGCGGTCGACGCGGTGCGGGCGGCGGCGGCGTCGCACGCCTTTGCCGGGATTGACGACGCCGGCATGCCGGCGATCCTGCACACGACCGGGAACCCGGACTGCCACCTGATCCTCCGCGGTGGCCACGGCGTCCCCAACTACCACCCGCCCGAGGTCGAAGACGCCCTGGTGACCCTGGGCGTCGCCGGGCTGCCGGAGCGGCTGGTGATCGACGCCTCCCACGACAACAGCGGCAAG
>CAMLHB010000063.1 GCA_946479725.1 uncultured Actinomycetes bacterium
CAAAAGCCGGCCTAATTAGGCCGGCTTTTTGAGTAACCGCCCGCTCAAGGGAGTCCTTCTCCGCTGATCCTTCGGGGCGTTGGCTTGAACTCGCTGGATCCCAGGCGAGGTAGAGGAGATAGGCGATTGAGAAGAGCCAGGCCTCGGGACGGAGGAGACCGGCTAGGGCTAATAGAGCTAGGACGGGCCAGCCGGCCTTTGGCTTTTTGGCCTCGAGGAGGAGGGCTCCTAGGCAGAGGGCTATGTAGGGGAGGTCGATGTAGGCGCGGAGGCCGTTGGAGAGGAAGGGAGCTCGGGTGAGGACGATCGCGGCGGCGACGGCGCCGATCCAGCGGTCGAACCAGATCGCCCCGAGGCGGTAGACGAAGAAGCCGATCAGGGCGAGGGAGAGGTAGGCGACGATCATCGTCACCGTGATCGCGCCGTCGCCGAGCGGCGTCGAGACCAGGCCGATCAGGTCGGTCAGCGGGTGGGGCGTGGGGGGCAGTGCGGCGCCGTAGTCGGGACTCTGGCCGTGGGCCAGTTCGCGCCCCCAGACCAGCGCGTAGATCGTGTCGTAGTTGGGGAACCCGTAGGGGAAGAGGAGCAGCAGCGCGCCCGTCACCCCGGCGACCCAGGCGGCGGGCGTCAGCCAGTTGCGGGCCCGGTTCGGCACGGGCGGGACCGTACCGGTGGGCTCAGAGGGCGCGCGTTGCCCGTGGATACACTCAGCCAGAGCCGATGAGCGAGTCGACCTCCCTCTACCGACGCCACCGCCCTGGGTCCTTCGACGAGGTCGTGGGGCAGACCCACGTCGTCCGCACCCTGCGCAACGCGGTGGAGCAGGGCAAGGTCCACCACGCCTACCTCTTCGTCGGCTCGCGCGGCACCGGCAAGACCTCGATGGCGAAGATCCTCGCCCGCTCGCTGAACTGCGAGCGCGGCGGCCCGACCGTCACTCCCTGCGGCGAATGCGAGTCCTGCGTGACGATCGCCGCCGGCACTTCGATCGACGTGATCGAGATGGACGCCGCCTCCAACCGCTCGGTCGACGACGTCCGCGACCTGCGCGAGCGGGTCGCCTACGCCCCTACCGGCGGCCGCTGGAAGGTCTACATCCTCGACGAGGCGCACATGCTGACCAAAGAGGCCTGGAACGCCTTCCTGAAGACGCTCGAGGAGCCGCCGCCGAACACCGTCTTCGTCCTCGCCACCACCGAGTCCCACAAGGTGATGGCGACGATCGCCGACCGCTGCCAGCGCTTCGACTTCCAGCGTCCCTCGCTGGAGCAGATCTCCGAGGTCCTGACCCGCGTCGCCGGATCCGAATCGATCGAGATCGAGGACGGGGCGGTGGCGATGATCGCCCGCTCGGCCTCCGGCAGCTTCCGCGACGCCCTCGGCACCCTCGACCAGCTCGTCGCCTTCGGCGGCAGCCCGGTCGAGCTGAAGGACGTGCTGGAGATGCTCGGCGCCGCCGACGCCGACCTGCTCTTCGAGGCAGTCGACGCGGTCGTCGCAGAGGACCCGAAAGGGGTCCTCCTGGGGGTCGAGAAGATGGCCCGCTCCGGCCGCGACCCCTCCCAGTTCGCCCGCGACCTCCTCGCCCACCTGCGCCACCTCCTGCTGGTCCAGACGACCGGCGAAGTGCCCACCAGCTTCGTGGTGACTGCAACCGACACCGCCCGGATGCAGGCCCAGGCAAGCGCGATCAAACCGGCGAACCTGGTTCGCACCATTGATCAGCTGGCCGATGCGCTGACCGCTGTTCGCGAGGGCGACGATGCGCGGCTGGCGGTGGAGATAGCCCTGCTGAAGGCGGCGCGGCCGGATCTGGATCCGGACACGGCGGGGTTGCTGAGGCGGATCGAGAGGCTGGAGCAGGGAACGGCTGACGGAGGCGCTCGGCCCGCGGGTCCTGTCACGGCAGGGGACCCCCCATCCCTTCCGGTAGCTAAAGCTTCCTCAGGGATGGTCCCCCCTACCGTGCCACCCACGGGGGAGACCGTTCCGCAGGACGATCCTCCTCCGGCGGAAGAGGAAGAGGCCGAAGAGACGCCTGCGCCTGAGGAGAGTCCTCAGTCGAGTGAGGAGCTGTCCCTAGAGGAGATCCAGCGCGTATGGCCGGCAGTGCTGCACAAGCTCTCCGAGACCGCACCGGCACTGGCGGCGACCCTGGAGGGGGCGCGGCCGGTCAGCTTCGGGGAGGAGGGGCTGGAGGTCGGGTTCCCGCCCGAAATGACCTTCAACAAGAAGAAGGCCGACAGTGCTGAGCGCCGTGACACCGTTGCGGCTGCTTTTGCTGCGGTGACGGGAACGGGGTTGCGCCCCACCTATGTGTTGCTGGAGGGGGAGGCGCCGCCGGATACGCCGGCGCCGGGCAGCGAGGAGATCGACGAGGATCAGATTTTGGAGCGGCTGAAGAGCGAGTTCGACGCGGAGGAGGTCAGTTAGGTGGCACGCGGAGGCGGTCCCGGGGGCTTCGACATCCAGGGCCTGATGAAACAGGCCCAGCAGATGCAGGCCGAGGTGCTGGAGGCGCAGGAGAAACTCAAGGACGAGGTGGTCGAGGCCAGCGCCGGCGGCGGCATGGTCAAGCTGAAGATGGGCGGCGATCTGACCCTGCGGGAGATCGTCATCGACCCCGAGGCGATCGATCCCGAGGAGGCGGAGATGCTGCAGGAGATGGTCCAGGCCGCGGTCAACGAGGGCCTGCGCGCCGCCCAGGAGCTGGCCAGCTCGAAAATGGGCGGCATCGCCGGCGGCGATCTCGGCGGCCTCGGCGGGATGCTGGGCGGTTGAGCGAGGGCCCGGCACCGCTCGCGCGCCTCGTCGCCGAGCTTTCGCGGTTGCCGGGGATCGGCCAGCGGACCGCGCAGCGGCTCGCCTTCCACCTCCTGCGCGCCCCCGACGAAGAGGCCTTCGCCCTCGGCGACGCGATCCGCGAAGTCAAGGAGAAGGTCGGCCTCTGCGAGGAATGCTTCAACCTCGCCGAGGGCCCGCTGTGCCGGATCTGCGCCGACCAGAACCGCGACCGGACGACGATCTGCGTGGTCGAGGAGCCCTCCGACGTGATCCCGATCGAGCGCACCCACGAATACCGCGGCCTCTACCACGTGCTCGGCGGCGCCCTCTCGCCGATCGACGGCGTCGACGCCGAAGACCTGAAGATCGGCGAGCTGCGGCGGCGGGTCGAGCGCGGCGGCATCGCCGAGGTGGTGCTGGCCACTAATCCCACCACCACCGGCGAGGCGACCGCGCTGCACATCGCCGACCTGCTGCGTGGGCAGGTGAAGGTGACCCGGCTGGCCAGCGGCCTGCCGGTCGGCGCCGACCTCGAGCACGCCGACGAGGTGACGCTTGGGAAGGCACTGGCGGGCCGAAGAAGCCTGGAATAAGCGGGACCGGATATCCGTCCTGGACGCCTGTCGACCCGCAAATAGCGATTTTTCGCGAATCGGGTGTCCGGCTCTTCCGCGAAGGTCACTGCGTGTCCGACCAGTCGGGACTTGGACGTCGCAGAGAAGATGGCTCGCCGGCGAGTCGCCTTGCCCTCAAGGCATCTCAGCTTCAGGCCGATCTCTTGGGCACGTTGCGCGAGGAGATCGGAACCAATGGGGAGGGCTTTGCGCATGCGGCGCAGCGACTTGCGCTCGAGTTCGGCTCGGTGACCGCGGCCGCAGTCGATGCGGCGCAGAACGGGAGCGGACTCCGGGGGGGTCCCTTCCGGAGCAAAGATGGGGAGGGCTCCTCAGGGACCCCCCCGGAGTCCTTCGGTGCCGCTCCGGCTAGTGCTGAGGATCAGATCGAAGAACTTCCCAGCCTCTACCAGCCGGGGCACATGCGCCGGCGGTTGGAACAGTTGCTGGAGACCAATCGGCGGTATGGGCATCCGTTCGGGCTTGCTGTTTTCGATGCTTCCGGTCCGGGGATCCGGCCGCATGACGTCGCCGGCGGCCAGGAGACGGTGCTCTCGGTCCTTGGGACCGCGTTGCGGGACAGCATCCGCATTGTCGACGAAGCCTTCCGCCTCGAGGAGGACGCGATCGCGGTCCTCGCCCCGAACATCGGCACCGTCGAAGGGGTGCAGATGTGCGAGAGGCTCCTCGGCCAGCTCGACGATCTCGAGCGCGCGGGAGGGCTGCGGATCTGCATCTCGGCCGGGGTCGTCGCCTGTCCCGACCACGGGGCCGACGCGGAAGAACTTCTGCACAAGGCCGACGCGGCGATGTGGCGCGCCCGTGCGGTCGGGCAGCCCGTGGGCGTGGGTGCCTTGCAAGATCGCTAACAGTTTCTGCGAAATCTGTCGATAACCGGTGTAAACCTGGAAATCCGGTGGGAGAATCCTGTTCCGCCGTCGAATAGACGCGCAGTCCACCCGTTCGACCTATTTATCCAATGCCTGGAATCCGCACCAACGCCGCCGCCGAAGTCCTTGGCGTGAGCCCCAACACCCTGCGCAGCTGGGAGCGCCGCTACGGCTACCCGACCCCGAAGCGGACCCAGGGCAACCACCGCAACTACGAGCTGGTCGAGCTGCAGGCGCTGCGCGACGCCCTGGCGGAGACCGGCAACATCTCCTCGGCGATCGAGCTGGCGCGCCAGCGCCAGGCGGCGCCGGCCAACGACGGCAGCCTCTTCGCCGCCTTCGAGAGCTTCGACGAGGCCGCCGCCGACCGCGCGGTGGAGGAGAGCCTCGCCCTGCGCTCGCTCGAGCGCACCGTTGAGGAGCTGCTGCTGCCGGCGATCGACAAGCTGGCCGCCGACCCCGAAAGCGGGGCGGAGCTGGAATTCGCCTCCCGCTGGGCGACCGGCTGGCTGCACGGCGCCCGCCGCCTCGCCTCCGCCGCTTCCCGCCCGGCCGGGATCCTGCTGCTCGACTCCAGCCACGGCCAGGAAGCCGAGGAGGTCTACACCCAGGCCCTCGACCTCGGCCTGCGCCGCGCCGGCTTCCGTGTCCTCGTCCTCTCCAACGAGCTCGGCGACGACCGCCTCGGCCGCGCCCTCGACGCACTCGACCCGACCGCGATCGTCCTCTGCGGCCCGGGCGCCGACACCCAGAGCGCCGTCAAGCTGGTCCGCAAGATCCGCGAGCTCGGCTTCGTCGCCCCCCTCTACGGCTTCCGCGCCGACGGCCTGATCGGCGCCGCCGTCCCCTCGGCCGGCCACATGCCGAGCGAGGTCACGGGCATGCTCAACTCGGATCTCCGCCGCCGCGCAGCTCAGGCCTTCGCCTAGTTCTTGCAACAGGTGAGGGCCCCCCGGGGTCATTCACCCATCGAGCGAGAAATCAAAAGGAAGCAGCCGCAGGATTCCGCCGCTGCAAACGTCCTCCGCGCCCGGAGGGGCGACAAGGATGCCGAGGAGTGGATCGCGCATCGCGCTTACACCGCCGGCCTTCGCCTGGCGACCTTTTCACTTGGAGATCCGACCCTGGCGCAGGATGTGGCCCAGGAGGTCGCGCTCCGGGTTCTCACCAAGCTTCCAAAGTTGCGCGATGCCAACCGGTTCGATGCCTGGACCTACCGGATCTGCGCCGGCGAGATCAAGCGCGCGGCGAAGCGGCAGCGGCGGCAGGCAGTGGGCGATTACGGCGTTGCGTCCGAGTCGCAGGGTTACCCGGATTTCCCGGAAAACCTCGGGGCGCGGGACTGGCTTTCCCGGGCCCTACCCGAGTTGAGCGATCGGCAGCGCCTGGTTCTCGGGCTCCGGTACGTCTACGACCTCGACGACGAGGAGATCGCGGCCGCGATCGGCGCGCGTCGTGGAACCGTCAGGTCGCTCGCGAGCCGGGGGCTCGCGGAGCTGCGGAAGCGGGCTGAGGCCGAAGAGAGCGCCGTCGAGATGCAATCGAACCCGCGAAGGATGGAGGCAGCCAGATGAATCCGGAGAACGTCGAGAACGCCATCAGGGAGCACGGCCGGGCGATCTCCCGCATACGGCCCGCGAGCCATGAGGTGCGCGCGGCTCTCGCCTGGAAGAACCAGCGGGCCGGTCGCCGGCGCACCTCCCGCCAGGGCCTTTCTGCTTTCGCGGCTGGTATCGCCTGCCTGCTGCTGGGGGGTGCGGTGGCCACCGCAGGCACGAGCGTGCTCGCCCCGGCGCTCGACGTCTTCTTCGCCGGTGGGGGTCCGCCGGGGCGAAGCCTGCCGGCGAGCGAGATTCCGAGCTGGCTTCAGCCGGAGCCGGGGTTCAACGCGCCCGACAAGGTCTCCGTGATCGCGAGCGACGGCCGCGAGCACCTCTACACCTACCGCCAGGGTGGTTCGCTCTGCTTCGACTACGGGCATCACGTTGGCGATTGCCGCAGCCCGGCCGAATGGCGTCAAGCATTGGAGGACGAGCCCTGGATCCTGACGCCACCGCTCGGCAGGTTTACCTTTTTCGGGCTGGTCGACGCAAAGGTCACCTCGGTCAGGGTCGACTACGCCGCCGGCCCACCAGCCGAAGTTGCGGTTGGCGAAGGCGGCTTCGTGCTAGACGTCGACCCGACCCGCGACCCGCAGCGGATCGTCGCCCTCGACGCCTCGGGCAATGTGGTGGTCTCTCGATCTCTGTCGGGAGACTCGCCCTAGGCCTCAGTCCACCAGGATCAGCACCGCCGTCAATAGCCCGAGCGCCATCGCGGTGGCGGTGAGAGCAATCAGCGGCTTCGGAGAGGCTTCATGGAAGCGGCCTTCGCGCAGCGCTTTTTCCATCGCGTTGCGGTTGGCGGTCCCGTAGCCGAGGGCGAAGATCCCCCAGAGGGCGAAGCCGACCCCGGCGACGACGTAGGGCCAGCTCGACGAGGTCTTGCTCAGCTCCGGCACCACCCGGCCGACCCCGAGCGCCACGGCCATCGCCGTCAGCCCGGTCCGCCACCAGGCCAACTGCGTCCGCTCCCCCGCCAAGTAGGTGCGGCGGCTGGCATCGACCAACTGGGCCGGATTGGGGTCAGGCGTTGCCAGGGGCTCCTGCTTTGCCATACCCCGAACCTACCTCGCTGACCCCCCACCGTTCGTGCAACCGGCGCAAAGGCCGCGGCGCCCACCAGTTCCACTTGCCGAGCAGCTCCATCAGGGAGGGGACGAGGAGGGCGCGGATGATGCTGGCGTCGATCAGCACCGCCAGCGCCGTGCCGACGCCGTTCTCCTTGATGAAGATGATCTTCGAGGTGGCGAAGGCGCCCATCGCGACGGCGAAGAGGAGGGCCGCGGCGGTGACGATGCGGCCGGTCCGCTCGAGGCCGATCGCCACCGACTCCGAGTCCGAGGCGCCGTTGTCGCGCGCCTCCTTGATCCGGCTGAGCAGGAAGACGGCGTAGTCGGTGGAGAGGCCGAAGGCGACGGCGAAGAGCAGGATCGGCATCGTCTGCTCGATCGCCCCGGGGCTCGAGTAGTCGAGGAAGCCTTCGAGCCGGCCGTCCTGGAAGATCAGCACTAGCAGCCCGAAGACGGCGCTGAGGTTGAGGAAGTTCATCAGCAGGGACTTGATCGGCAGCACCACCGAACCGGTCATCAGGAAGAGGATCACCAGGGTCGCCGCGATCACGATCGCCAGCGCGATCGGCAGGTGCCGCTCGAGGCTCGACTGGAAATCGACGAAATCGGCGGTGGCGCCGCTGACCATCACCGTCGTCCCCGCCGGGGGCTGGAGGTCGCGGATCGCGCGCACCGTCGACTGGCTCTCTTCCGAGGCGAAGGGGTGGGCGGAGATCGCTCGGACCGCGGTGACGCCGCCGGCAAGGCGCTGCGGCGGCGCCACTTCGGCGACTCCTTCCACCTTGCGCGCCGCCGCCGCGACCGCAGCTGCCGCCTTCGGGCCGCCGCCTTCGACGTCGAGCCAGATCGGCGTGTCGTGGTAGGGCGGGAACTGCTGGCTGACCGTGTCGTAGGCCTGGCGGGCGCTCGCCGACTTCGGCAGCACGGTTGGGTCGACGGTGTTGAACTTGATCCCGAAGAAGGGCAGCCCGAGGACGATCAGGAAGAGGGCGCTGAGGGTCGCGACCGGGACCGGCCGCCGCATTACAAAGCGGGAGAGCCGGTACCAGAAGCCCGCCTGGGCGGGGCGGGCGTCGGCCTCGGCCCGCCGCTGCAGGAACTTCGGGGCGCCGGCGTTGACGCGGTTGCCGAGCAGGGACAGCACCGCTGGCAGCACGGTCAGCGAGATCAGCGCCGCGAACAGGGCAACCAGCGAGCCGCCGAGGCCCATCGAGTAGAGGAAGCGCTGCGGGAAGACGAGCAGCGAGGCCAGCGCCGCCGCCACCGTCAGCGAGGAGAAGAAGACGGTGCGCCCGGCGGTGCCGAGGACCCGGCGCATCGCCTCCAATCCCGGCCCGCTCTTGGCGATCTCCTCGCGGTAGCGGGAGACGATGAAGAGGCTGTAGTCGATCGCCAGCCCGAGCCCGAGGGCCGTGGTCAGGTTGAGGGCGAAGATCGAGATCGAGCCGAATTCGCTGGCGATTCGCAGGATCAGGAAGGTGCCGACGATCGCCAGGCCGCCGATCATCAGCGGCAGGACCGAGGCGACGAGGCTGCGGAAGAAGAGCAGCGAGAGCAGGAAGAGCAGCGGGAAGGCGAGCATCTCCGCTTTGCGCAGGTCTTCCTCGACCTGCTTGTTGACCTGCTCCTGGGCGACCGCGAAGCCGCCGACGAGGACTCCGGGCTTGCCTTCGAGCTGGTCGGCGACGTCGGCGCCGGCTTCCTGCACCTCCTTGTCTTCGGTCGCCTTCAGGGCCACCGCGAAGTAGGTGGAGTCGCCGTCGCGGGCGACGAAGGCGGGGGAGTGGGTGTCGTAGTAGCCGGTGACCGAGGCGACGTCGCCGCGCTGGCGGACTTCGGCTTCCAGCGCCTCTACCCGCTGCCGGGTCGCCGGCTTGGCGACGGGCGCGTTCTCGACCACGGCGATCACCGCCGGCACCCGCAGCCCGGCGTCCTCCAGCCGTTCCTGCGCCTGCACGGTCTCGGTCGCCGGGTCGTCGGCGCCGTAGGGGTCGAGCCGGTTGGCGACGCCGCCGCCGATCGCCCCCGCGACGAGGGAGAAGACGAGCGCCGCCAGGCCCACCCGTTTGGCCCTGCTGTTCGCGAGCCTTGCCAGAGAATCGAACATCAACCGCTCCTTTCCTCGAGAGCGGAGTCCAGAAGCCGCGCTTCCATCCGCTCGCACCAATCCGCGAACCACTCCATGAACTCCAGTCCTCCCTCGAGGACGATCATCGGGAAGGGATCTTCGATCTCCTCTTTCAGCTCTTTCAGGGTCAGCAGCTGCCGGTGGACCGCATGCCGCCGCTCCCGCATCGAGCGCAGGATCGCCAGCGCCTCCTCACGCGGCAGGGCGTCGGCGAAGAACAGCTTCAACAGCCCTTCGTCGCGCATCTCGAAGGTCTCGGGCTCCTGTCGCAGCCAGGCCCGCAGCTCCTCCTCGCCGTCTTCGGTGATCTCGTAGACGGTCCGCTTACGCCCCCCGGTGGGGACGTCGCGGCCGACCACCAGCCCGGCCTCGGAGAGTCGTTTCAACTCGGGGTAGATCTGCCCATAGCTGGCCGCCCAGAAGAATCGCGTCGAGTTGTCGACGATCGCCTTGATCTCATATCCAGATCGCGGTTCGTTGCGGACGAACCCAAGGATCACGTAGGCGGTGGCGCTGAGCTGCTCCATGTAGCGGCAATATATATCGTTTCGATATATCTGCAAGTGTGATTGCTATCACAAAACGAGTTCGGAGCACAGAGAGGACCGAAAGGAATCGTCCGCAAGGGGTCGTATAGTCCGTCGGGCTATGACGACGAGTCCGGACAAGGCTGCTACCGAGCTCCTAAGAACCGTATGGGCCCCTGATGGACGGCCTGCTTACCCCATCGATCCGGCAAAGATCGCCGAAGCTCTCGGGCTGAAGGTCTACGCGGCGGATCTCCAAATCGATGTGTCCGGCATGCTCGTCAAACACCCGGCGCGTGATCCTGAGATTTACATCAACGGCCGCGACAGCAAGAACCGGCAGCGATTTTCCTGTGCACATGAGCTTGGGCACTACATCAAGCGATCCTCCGAAGAGGTTCAGACCACCGAGGAGGGTTGGGAGTACATAGACCTTCGCAGCCCACTGTCTGCGACCGGGCAGGATCCCGACGAGGTTTGGGCCAACCGCTTTGCTGCAGCCTTATTGATGCCAGCTGATCTTGTGAAGGAAGTGCATACGGAGGTCTCAGAGCCTGCCGCTCTGGCCTATGAGTTTGGGGTTTCTTCCGACGCGATGAACTTCCGGTTGCAGAATCTCGACTTGAAGTGACCGACGTGCCTTCCGGCGGGGCCTCGCCAGGAACCTCGCGTTCTGAAGCCTTCCTGCAAGGAGTCCAAGCCCATAAAGCAAGTTTCGACGGGCTCAACCGGCAAAAACGGAAAAACGAAGTTGATCTTCATCGTCGGGTCGGGAATGGGGCCCTCCTTCTGATGGTCGCCCAGCTTCTCATTGCCGACACGGCTTTCTACATCTACGGATTCCAGAACGGCTGGCAGATTCCGACGGCTGCGATTACCACGTGGCTGGCCGCAACGGTGATTCAGATCGTCGGGGTTGTCCTTGTGATTGCGAAGAATCTGTTCCCTTCCGTGACTGAACCTTGAGCACGTCGCGTATGGTCACTCCGTAGCCCGAGAGAGGAAAGAGAGGACTGCAGATGTCGCTTGACCAGAGCAAGGTCGGCCGGGTCGTGGCCGAACAGATGGAGGCGATCGAGAACGACTACGGCGACGACTGCGAAATCGGCGACGTCTGCACGATCGTCGAGGTAGTCGGGCCGCACGGGTCGCACGTGCGGGTGCGGAGCAGCGACATGCGGCCGCACAGCGGCCTGGGGCTGATCCGAATGGCCGAACAGGCAATGCTCGGCAACCTTGGGGGCGCGGCCGAGTAGGGCTTTGCCGGGCGCTGGCCCGGCGCGGTGTCCGACTATCCTCAGGCGTCGATGACTGGGGATGGGTCCGACATCGTCGTGATGAAGTTCGGCGGCACCTCCGTCGCCGGCGCCGAGCAGATCAAGCGCGCCGCGGCGCGGATCGTCGCCGCGCGCGAGGCGGGCAGCCGCGTCGTCGCCGTGCTCTCAGCCCGCGGCAAGACGACCGACCAATTGGTTGAGCAGGCGCACGAGATCTCCGAGCGCCCGGTCGCCCGGGAGATGGACCTGCTGCTCTCGACCGGGGAGCGGATCTCCTGCGCGCTCTGCGCGATGGCGATCCACGACATGGGCCACGAGGCGATCTCGCTGACCGGCTCGCAGGCCGGGATCGTCACGGACACCTCCCACACCCGGGCGAAGATCATCGACGTCAGGGCCGAGCGGATCAGGGAGACGCTGGAAGAGGACCGGATCGTCCTCGTCGCCGGCTTC
>CAMLHB010000064.1 GCA_946479725.1 uncultured Actinomycetes bacterium
ATCGGGATGGGAGTGCTGCCGCTGCAGTTCGCCGAGGGCGAGAGCGTCGCTTCGCTCGGCCTCGGCGGCGCCGAGAGCTTCGACTTCGGCGACCTCCAAGAGGGCGAAGCGAAGAAGGTGACCGTGACCGCGCGCGGCGAGGACGGCGACGAGAAGACCTTTGAGGCGACCGTCCGTTTGGACACCCCGAACGAGGTCACCTACTTCAGAAACAGTGGCATCTTGCAGACCGTACTGCGCAAGCTCAAAAAATAGGCGCAGCGGGGCCGCGGGAGGCAGGGGGGTCCGCGCGACCCTCACTGCACCTGCGCGTCGGTAGCCAGGGAGGGATGCCGACGCGGCCGTTCCCCCTGGCGGGACTGCCCTGAGGAACAGTCAGCGTTTAGCTATACAGGCTTGATCAACCTCGGTCAAGCGGAATCAAGCGCTTTAGGAGCTATTCCCCACCCCTTGCGCTCGATCAGCTCGATCCCGATCACACTGCCGACCGGGCCGACCGGGGTAAGGGTGGCGGCGAGCAGGGTGTAAGGGGCCTGCTTGCGGATGCAGGCGATCCAGATCACCACGCAGAGGGCGATGAAGCCGAGGCCGTGGGCCCAGCCGAAGAGCATCGTCTCCGTTTCGAATCCGGGCAGCAGCCAGAAGGCGATCAGGGCGCTGAAGATCGCCAGCTCGATCCAGGAGAAGCGCTTCACCCAGACAAACAGCTCTCCCGGGACGGGCTTTTCGAACGGCTTGCGCGCCACCGCTCAGGTGCCGAGCGTCAGCGCGGTGAGCACGATCCGCTCCTGCTCCCGCGCGTGGGCGCCGGAATAGCCCTCGCCGGGGCTGGCCCGTCCCTGGCGGCCGATGTAGGTGAGGCGGACTCCCTCGGGAAGGACGTCGGGCATCCGCCGCGACATCACCTTCCAGGCGCCCATGTTGCGCGGCTCCTCCTGGACCCAGGCGATCTCCTTCAGGTTCGGGTAGGAGGCGATCAGCCGTTCCAGCTGTTCCTTGGCGAAGGGGTAGAGGACCTCGACCCGGGCGATCGCCACGTTCTCGGCGGCGCCGCGCCGCTCGCTGTCGTCCATGTCGTAGTAGACCTTGCCGGTGCAGAGCACGAGGCGCTCGACCTGCTCGCGGCGCTCGCCGGCGGTGGGGTCGTCGAGGATGAACTGCAGTTCTCCGTCGGTCAGCTCCTCCAGCTCGGCGGCGGCCTTGTCGAGGCGCAGCAGCCCCTTCGGGGTGAAGACGATCAGCGGCCGCGGCTTCTTGATCAGCGCCTGGCGGCGCAGTAGGTGGAAGTACTGGGCGGCGGTGGTGGGGTTGGCGATGCGGATGTTGCCCTCGGCGCCGAGCGCGAGGAAGCGCTCGATGCGAGCGCTCGAGTGCTCCGGCCCGGAGCCCTCGTAACCGTGCGGCAGCAGCAGGGTGAGGCGGCTCGTCTGCCCCCACTTCGACTCACCGGAGACGATGAAGCTGTCGATGATCACCTGGCCGGCGTTGGCGAAGTCGCCGAACTGGGCCTCCCAGAGGACCAGCGCGCTCGGGCTCGCGGCCGAATAGCCGTACTCGAAGCCGAGGCAGGCGGTCTCCGAGAGCGGGCTGTTGTAGAGCTCGAAGGGGGCGGAGGCGTCCTCGAGGTTCTGCATCGGCGTGTACTTGAGGCCGGTGTTCTCGTCGTGGAGCACGAGGTGGCGGTGGGAGAAGGTGCCGCGCTCGGTGTCCTGGCCGGTGAGGCGGATGTGGACTCCCTCGGTCAGCAGGGTGCCGAAGGCGAGCGCCTCGGCCTGGCCGAAGTCGACGCTTCCCTGCTCGAGCGCCTCGGTCCGCCGCGAGAGCGGACGGCGCAGCTTGCGGTGGACGTTGAAGCCCTCGGGCGTCTTCAGCAGCGCCTCGTTGATCGCCCGCAGCTTCGCCGCCTCGACCGCGGTGTGGACGGGCGGGCTGGCGGTGCGATCGAGCAGTTCGCCGGTCTGGGTGGTGGCGCCGGTGACGGTCGGGTCCTCGTACTCGCCCGCCTCCATCTTCTGCCGCAGGCCCTTCAGCGCTCCCGACATCTCCGCGTGGCGCTCGTCCGAGGACCGGCCGACCTCCTCGGCGGAGACCGTCCCCTCCTCGATCAGCTGCTTGGCGTAGAGCTCGGAGACCGGCGGGTGCGACTTGATCGCCGCCGCCATCGTCGGCTGGGTGTAGGCGGGCTCGTCGGTCTCGTTGTGGCCGAAGCGGCGGTAGCCGATCACGTCGATCACGACGTCGCGGCACCAGCGCTCGCGGTAGGCCATCGCCAGCCGCACGGCGCCGACGCAGGCCTCGACGTCGTCGGCGTTGACGTGGATGATCGGGACGTTGAACCCCTTCGCCATGTCCGCGGCGTAGGGGGTCGAGCGCGCCTCTGAGGGGTCGGTGGTGAAGCCGACCTGGTTGTTCTGGATCACGTGGATCGTGCCGCCGGTCGTGTAGCCCGGCAGCGCCTGCAGGTTGAGCGTCTCGGCGACCACGCCCTGGGCGGGGAAGGCGGCGTCGCCGTGCAGCAGCACCGGCACCGCCCGTTTCGGGTCGTGCCTGAGCTGCGGGCCCTCGAAGTCCTGCTGCAGGAAGCGGGTGCCGCCGGTGACGACGGGGTCGACGAACTCGAGGTGGCTCGGGTTCGGGTAGAGGCGGACCGAAATCTTCTGCCCGTCGGCGGTCTCGCAGACCCCGCGGTGGCCGTAGTGGTACTTGACGTCGCCGGTGCCGCCGTGGGGGATCGCCGCGACCGCCTTCACCGCGTCGATCTGCTTCGAGCCCTCGAACTCGGCGAGGATCGACTCGACCGGGCGGCCGAGGTTGTGGGCGAGGACGCTGAGGCGGCCGCGGTGGGCCATCCCGAAGACGACCTCCTCGGCGCCGTCGCGCTGGGAGAGGGTGACGATTTCGTCGAGCATCGGGACGACGACGTCGAGCCCCTCGATCGAGAACATCTTCTGGCCCAAATACGCTTTCTCGAGGAAGCGCTCGAACTGGAAGACGTCGATCAGCCGGTTCAGCAGGCGCTTCTTCTCGGCCTCGGTGAGCGGCTGGCGGTGGGCGCCGGTCTCGATCATCTCCCGCAGCCAGATCCGCTGCTGGTGGGAGGAGAGGTGCTCGAACTGGTAGCCGATCGTGCCGCAGTAGGCGGTCCGCATCCGCGGCAGCGCCTCCAGCAGGGTTTCCCCGGGGACGCCGATGCGGAGGATCGAGGCCGGGATCCGCTCCATCAGCTCCGGGGTGAGATTGACGTTCTCGGGCTGCAGCGCCGGGTCGCCCTTCGGCTCGGAGCCGAGCGGGTCGAGGTGGGCGGCGAGGTGGCCGTGGGTGCGGTAGGCCTTCAGCAGCGAGGTCGCCGCCTGGACCGCCTGCAGCAGCTCTTCGTCGATCTGGCCGGGGGCGGTGGAAGCCTCGGCGGCCGGTGCGGCGGCGCTCAGTGGCGGGGCCGAGGCCGAGGCGGGATGGGCGTTGCTGACCACCGCGGCCTCGAAGCCGAGGTCGGCGGCGACGCACTCGTAGAACTCGTCCTCGCCCTGCAGCAGCTCCTCGACCCGGCGCAGGAAGGCGCCCGACTCGGCCCCCTGGATCACCCGGTGGTCGTAGGTCGAGGTCAGCGTTATCACTTTGCTGACGCCCAGTTGCTTCAGCCGTTCCGGCGAGGCGTGCTTCCACTCCGGCGGGTAGGCGATCGAACCGGTGGCGATGATCGCGCTCTGGCCGGAGAGCAGCCGCGGCACCGAGGCCATCGTTCCGATTCCGCCCGGGTTGGTGAGGCTGATGTTGGTGCCCTGGAAGTCGTCGGCGGAGAGCTTGTTTTCGCGCGTCTTCGCGATCAGCTCTTCGTAGTTGGAGTGGAAGCCGGTGAAGTCGAGCCCGTCGGCGCCCTTGATCGCCGGGACCATGAGGCTGTGGGAGCCGTCCTTTTTCTCGACGTCGACGGCGATCCCGAGGTTGACCGGGCTGCCCTCGATCGCGAACGGCTTGCCCTCTTCCTCGGCAAACACCCGCGTCATCACGGGAAAGCCTTTGGCCGCCTCGACGATCGCCCAGGCGACGAGGTGGGTGAAGGAGACCTTCAGCCCCCGCTCCTTCAAGACGGAGTTGATCGCCTTCCGTTTCGCATCCAGCGTGTCCACCGCGATCGTCCGGAACGACGTCGCCGTAGGCACCGCCCGACTCTCATCCATCGCGGTGGCGAGCATCGCCGCGGCCCCCCGCAGCTGCTTCGCCTCGCCTTTGACAGGCGCAGCAGCTCCATTCCCACTGCCGTTGCCAGCGTTCAGCACATCCTCTTTCGTCACCTTCGCGCCCGGCCCACTCCCCTGAACCGAGCCCAGATCGACGCCCGTAGCTTCCGCAACCCGTCGCGCCACCGGCGTAGCACGGACATCACCCGCGCCGTTGCCCGACCCACCATTCGAGGTGGCGGTTTCCTCAGCCGCCCCTGGCGCGGGTGGCGACGATTCCGAGGACTCTCCCGCCAGGGAGAGCCCGGGATCGGAGACAGGACCCGCGCCCCCAGCGCTCTGTCCCTCGCCGTCCCCCGCCTCCATCTCGGCCAAAGGCGCCCCCACGGGAACCTCGTCGTCCACCGCCGCGATCAGCTTGGTGATCACCCCGTCCATCGGCGCCGGCACCTCGGCGTCGACCTTGTCGGTCGAGACCTCGACGACGGTGTCCCCCTCGCTGACCGCGTCCCCCTCGGCCACGTGCCACTCGAGCACGATGCCCTCGGTCACCGACTCGCCCATCTCGGGCATGGTGATCTGGACGGTCGCCGTCTCTGGCATCTCGCGGGTCAGTCTAAGGAAAGTGGTTTACGGGCACGCCTATCGAGATACCCTGGTACCCCAATGAGCTACTTCGTCACCGGCGCGACCGGGTTCATCGGTCGCAATCTCGTCCAGAAACTGCTCCAGCGCGAGGGCACGATCTACGCCCTGGTGCGGGCCGGGTCGCGGGGCCGCCTCGAGGAGCTGCGGACCAGCTTCGGCGCCGACGGAGCGCGGATCGTGCCGATCACCGGCGACCTCTCCCAGCCCGGGCTCGGGGTCTCCGAGGAGGACCTGCTGACGATGCGGGGGGAGATCGAGCACTTCTTCCACCTGGCGGCGATCTACGACCTCACCGCCGACGCCGCGGCGCAGGAGGTGGCGAACGTCGAGGGGACGCGACACGCGATCGAGCTCGCCGGCGCGCTCGAGGCGGGCTGCTTCCACCAGGTCAGCTCGATCGCCGCCGCCGGTCTCTACAAGGGCGTCTGGACCGAGGAGATGTTCGACGAGGCCGAACGGCTCGACAACAACCCCTACTTCCGCACCAAGCACGAGTCCGAGCGGCTGGTCCGCGACGAGTGTCAGCGGCCCTGGCGGGTCTACCGGCCGGGGATCGTCGTCGGCGACTCCCGCAGCGGCGAGATCGACAAGATCGACGGCCCCTACTTCATGTTCAAGACCCTGCAGCGGCTGCGACGGGTGGCGCCGAGCTGGGTGCCGTTCCTCGGCTTCGAAGGCGGCGAGATCAACATCGTCCCGGTCGACTACGTGGCCGCGGCGATCGACCACATCGCCCACAAACCGCGGCTGAACGGGCGGGCCTTCCACCTCACCGACCCCAACCCGCACACCGCGGGCGAAGTGATGAACATCTTCGCCAAGGCTGCCGACGCGCCGCAGATGGCGGTGCGGGTCGGCACCGACGTGACCGAGCCGGCGACGGAGGCGGTGCGGACGGCGCTGAAGCTGCTCCCGCCGGCGCGGCGCGCGGCCAAGGTGGCGCTGGGCCAGCTGGGGATGCCGCCGGAGGTGCTCGGGTACGTCGACTACCCGACCACCTTCGACTCGACGAAGACGCAGAAGGCGCTGAAAGGGTCGGGGATCGAGGTGCCGCCGCTGGAGAGCTACGCGACCCGGGTCTGGGACTACTGGGAGCGCAACCTCGATCCCGACCTCTTCAAGGACCGCTCGCTGTCGGCCGCGGTGCGGGGGAAAGTGGTGCTGATCACCGGCGCCTCCTCGGGGATCGGCCGGGCGACCGCGGTCAAGGTCGCCGACGCCGGCGCGACGGTGCTGCTGGTCGCGCGCTCGCTCGACAAGCTCGAGGAGACGAAGGAGGAGATAGTCGCCGGCGGCGGCACCGCACACATCCACCAGTGCGATCTCTCCGACATCGAGGACATTGAGCAGATGGCCGAGGAGGTTCTGGCCTACCACGGCCACGTCGACATCCTCGTCAACAACGCCGGGCGTTCGATCCGCCGCTCGATCGCCCTCTCCTACGACCGCTACCACGACTTCGAGCGCACGATCCAGCTCAACTACCTCGGCGCGGTGCGGCTGATCCTGGCTCTGCTGCCGGCGATGCGCGGGCGCAAGCAGGGCCACATCATCAACATCAGCTCGATCGGGACGCAGACGAACCCGCCGCGGTTCTCCGCCTACGTCGCCTCGAAGGCGGCGCTGGACGCGTTCAGCCGGGTGATCGCCTCGGAGGTGGTCGACGACAACGTCCACCTGACGACGATCAACATGCCGCTGGTGCGGACGCCGATGATCGCGCCGACCCGGATGTACGACATGTTCCCGGCGATCACGCCCGAGGAGGCGGCGGAGATGATCGCCAAGGCGATGATCCGGCGGCCGAAGAAGGTGGCGACGCGGCTCGGCAACTTCGGCGAGCTGCTGTACGCGGTGGCGCCGAAGGCGAGTGACTCGATCCTGAATACGGCCTACAAGCTGTTTCCGGATTCGCAGGCGGCGAAGGGGAAGAAAGAGGAGGCGCGCGACAAGCCGCCTTCGACCGAGGCCGTTGCGTTTGCTCATTTGATGAAAGGCGTGCACTGGTAGTGGGGGAGGGCGGGGACCCCCGCCCTCCTTCTCAGGCGTTGGTGATGGAGCGGCGGCTCAAGCACTGGGGGTGGGGGTATGAGGATCAGGCGCCTTCGGCTACGCAGCTGCGGGAGGCTGCTGAAGGGATCCGGGCTCGGTTTGGGTTCGGGGGTGAGGTGGAGAAGCCCGTGCCCTTGGAGGAGGTGGAGCTGCGGAAGGCGCGGTTGAAGAAGCCGGATGGGTTTGGAGATTTGTTCTCCGACGAGCACTACGAGCGGGTGTCGCATGCCTTGGGGAAGGCTTATCGGGATGTGGTGCGGGGTTTCTATGGGCAGTTCGAGAATCCGCCGGATCTGGTGGCGTTTCCGAAGGACGAGTCGGAGATCGAGACGGTGCTGGGGTGGGCTGAGGCCGAGGGGGCGGCGGTCGTGCCATTCGGCGGGGGGACGAGCGTGGTCGGTGGGGTCGAGGCGCGGGTGGAGGGGCCGGTGGTTTCGCTTGACCTGCGGCGGCTGGACCGGGTGCTGGAGGTCGACGCGACTTCACTGGCGGCGCGGATCCAGGCCGGGGCCACCGGGCCGGGTCTGGAGGAGCAGCTGAAGGAGCACGGGCTGACGCTGCGGCACTTCCCGCAGTCGTTCGAGTACTCGACCCTGGGCGGCTGGGTCGCGACCCGGGCCGGTGGGCACTTTGCGACGCTGGAGACCCACATCGACGACCTGGTCGAGTCGGTCCGGGCGATCACCCCGCGGGGGACCTGGGAGAGCCGGCGGCTGCCCGCCTCGGGGGCGGGTCCCTCGCCCGACCGGTTGCTGATCGGCTCGGAGGGAATCCTCGGCGTGATCGCCGAGGCCTGGGTGCGGGTGCGCCCGCGACCCAAGTTCAAGGCCTCGGTCAGCGTCGAGTTCGGGGACTTCATCGAGGCGGCGGAGGCGGTCCGGGCGATCGCCCAGTCCGGCCTCTACCCGGCCAATTGCCGCCTCCTCGACGCCGCCGAGGCCGAGCTGACCGGCGCCGGCGACGGCAGCGCCCATCTCCTGATCCTCGGCTTCGAGTCCGCCGACCACCTCGTGGACGCCTCGATGGATCGAGCGCTGGAAATCGCCCGCGACCATCAGGGCACCCCCGGCAAGCCCCGAACTTCGACGCCGACGGGACGAAAACGGTCCGATTGGGACGGTTTTGGTCCCGTCGGCGGGGGAGATGCAGGGGCGGTGGAGCAGTGGCGGGGGGCGTTTCTCTTGGCGCCGTACCTGCGGGACACCTTCGTCGCTTGCGGCGTCCTTTCGGAGACGTTCGAGACGGCGATCACCTGGGATCGGTTCGAGGAGTTCCAGGCGACGGTGATGGAGACGGCCCGGCGGGCGACCGCGGAGGCCTGCGGCGTCGCGCCCGACGGACCCGGATCGCCGCGGATCAGCTGCCGCCTCACCCACGTCTACCCCGACGGCGCCGCCCCCTACTTCACTGTCCTCGCCCCGGCGGTCCGCGGCGGCGAGGTCGAGCAGTGGGACGAGATCAAGGCAGCCGTCTCCGAGGCGCTGATCGACGCCGGCGGCACGATCACTCACCACCACGCGGTCGGCCGCGACCACCGCCCCTGGTACGACCGCCAGCGCCCCGCCCCCTTCGCCGCCGCCCTCCGTGCCGCCAAGGCCGAGCTCGATCCTGCCGGAGTGCTGAACCCGGGCGTCCTCATCGATCCCTGAGTACCCTTTGCAACGTGCCGTCCCAGAAGCTGAAGCCCAAAGCCCAGCAGCGCGACCCATGGCGCGCGAACGAGGAATCCCGCCGTCGCCAACTGCGTGAAGACGGTCGACGCTCCCTTGCCGAGAACCTCGCCGAGGGCCTCGCCCTGAGCGAATTCCTCTCCACCTTCACCGGGAGCGCCAAGCACAGTTGAGTGGGACTCCGCTGCGTCTGCGGGAGTTGCTGGACCGGCTCGTCGAGGCGGAGGTGCGGTTCGTCCTCGTCGGCGGCCTGGCCATGAACGCCTGGGGGTACCTGCGATCCACCCAGGACGTCGACGTGGTTCCCGATCCGGAGCGCGAGAACCTGGAGAGGTTGGACGCGCTGCTCCGCGATCTTGATGGGAAGGTAGATGTCGGCGGGCGCCTGCTCGAGGCTGCTGCCATCTCGACCTTCCTTCGTACCGGCGACAGGACCCTGGTGCGAACGGAACTGGGTCAGGTTGACGTGCTCCAGGGTCTGCCGCAAATCCCTCGCTATGAGGAGTTGGAGAAGGAGGCCAAGGAAGTGGACATCGACGGCCTTGCCGTGCGGGTCTGCTCGCTGGAGCATCTGCTCGAGATGAAGCGGGCCAGCGATCGCCCCCGCGACCGCGACGATCTGGAAGCGCTGGAAGCCGCCCAGGAAGACGACGCGACCGAGGCTTGACCTCGCTCGGCGCTACCCTTTCGCGACTCGCATCTCGGGTTGGGCGGCCGATCTCGGCGGCTCCGACGCCTCCCTTCGATGGAAACGATCACCTCCGAACAGCCAACCGTGCCGGCTGAGTCCGAGCACTCGCGCGAGCCGGAAACCGGCGAAATCGTGCGGCGGCGCTCGCCGCTGCGGGCGGCGATCAAGACCGGGCGGCCGAAGGAGTGGATCAAAAACGTCTTCGTCTTCGCCGGCCTGCTCTTTTCCGGCAAGTTCGACCAGTCGCACGCCGTCGCCGAGGCGCTGATCACCTTCGTCGCCTTCTGCCTGATCTCCAGCGCCGGCTACTTCGTCAACGACCTGATCGACGTCGAGCTCGACCGCAAGCACCCGAAGAAGCGCTACCGGCCGCTGGCGGCGGGCGAGCTCTCCGAGCGGGCGGCGATGGTCATTGCCCCGGCACTCGCGGTGGTCGCGATCGCGATCGCCTTCGGCGCCGTCAACTGGGAAGTCGGGCTGATGGTGGTCGGCTACGGCGCCGCCCAGCTGGCCTACAGCCTCGGGCTCAAGCAGATCGTGATCGTCGACGTGATGACCCTGGCCGGCCTCTTCATCCTCCGCGTCGCCGCCGGCGCCGCCGCCGTCGACGCCCACGCCTCCGAGTGGCTGCTGCTCTGCACCGGCATGCTCGCCGCCTTCCTCGGCTTCACCAAGCGGCGTCAGGAGGCGGTCTCCGAGCTGCACGAGGGGACCGCCACGCGGCCGGTCCTCGAGCACTACTCGCTGCCCTTCCTCGACCAGATGGTCTCCCTGGTCACCACCGGCACCGTGCTCAGCTACGCGATCTACACCGTCAACTCGCCCCTGATCGGCAGCCAGATGATGCTCACCATCCCGCCCGCGGTCTACGGCATCTTCCGCTACCTCTACCTGATCTACGACCGCAACGACGACCGCTCGATGTCCGGCATCATCGCCGGCGACCGCGGCATCCAAGCGGCCGGCGCCGCCTTCGCCCTGATCGCCTTCCTGCTGCTCTACGTCTTCAACTAGCGACTCCGAACTTTGGGGGGCTATGACCCCCCAAATCTCGGAGTCACGCCATCTCCACGTCCGGGCCGCCCTCCATCAGGTAGAAGCGGGCGCGGCCCAGCTCCTCGCCGTTGACCTGGACGACGGCGGCGTGGGGGCCGGCGGTGGCGAAGCTGGCGGTGGCGGCGATCGACATCACCAGGCGCTGCTCCTGGCCTTCGGGGAGGCCCGGGGGGCGCCCGGTCTCGAAGTTCGCGGTGAGGCCCTCGCCGAGCTCGGCGCCGTCGGGGTCCTGGACGGTGACGAGGAGCTCGTGGGGGATGTTGGTCTCGTGCCAGGCGACGTCGATGCCGAGGCCGATCGAGAAGGACCAGTCGTGGGGGAACTCGGGAAGGCGGAGGACGTTCCAGCCGCCGCCGGTCAGGTAGAGCTTGCCGTTGACGGCCTCGCTGTGGTCGCAGAGGAGGAGGAAGCCGATGTTCACGGGGCCTCGCCCTCGGCGTAGGGGACGACGGGGAGGTCGGAGCGCAGTTCGACCTTGCCGGCTTTGGTGAACTGGAGGTCGATCGTCTCGTTCTTGCGGTAGGTGCCGAAGAGGCCGAGGTACATCGCCAGCCAGCGGCCGGTGCCGACCTTCTCCTTGACGATCGGGCGGTCGAAGACGATCTCGCCGGCTTCGATCCGGTAGCTGTCCTTGCTCTGCTCGATGCCGTTGATGAAGACGGTGAACGGCGGCTCGGCGCCAGCCGGCAGCTTCACCCGCTCGCCGGCGGCGTAACTGCCCTTGGGGACTTCAGTCTCTGACTCGTTCATCGCTGCTCCGCTTCCAGAGTCTCGCGCACGAGGTCGAACGGCGTCTCGTGGCCGCTCGGGTCGAGCTCCTCCCGCACCACCCCGCCCCGGAACGGCACGAACGTCCCGTCCCCCCGCACGTCCACCCCGGCAACCGCCTTCCGCAACAGCCCACCGCTGCTGAGCTGCAGCCGGGCAAGCACCTGGCCGTCGCCACCGGCATTGCGGAGGTCTTCGCC
>CAMLHB010000065.1 GCA_946479725.1 uncultured Actinomycetes bacterium
CCGGCGCCGCCGAAGGCGCGGTCGACGCCGCCAACCTGCTGAAGCCGATGCTGGCCCGCGGCGAGCTGCGCGCGGTCGGGGCGACCACGCTCGACGAGTACCGCAAGCACATCGAGAAAGACGCGGCGCTGGAGCGGCGCTTCCAGCCGGTCCTGGTCGGCGAGCCCGACATGAACGACACGATCGCGATCCTGCGCGGGCTGAAACCGCGCTACGAACAGCACCACGGCGTCCGCATCTCCGACGCGGCGATCGTCGCCGCGGCGACCCTCTCGGAGCGCTACATCGCCGACCGCTTCCTCCCCGACAAGGCGATCGACCTGATCGACGAGGCGGCCTCGCGGCTGAAGATCGAGATCGACTCGGTGCCGACCGAGATCGACGAGGTCGAGCGGCGGATCCAGCAGCTGGAGATCGAGCGCGAGGCGCTGAAGAAGGAGACCGACGAGGCCTCGAAGGCGCGGCTGGAGGCGCTCGAGGGCGACCTCGCCAACCTGCGCGAGGAGGCGGCCGAGCTGCGGACCCGCTGGCAGAACGAGAAAGAGCCGCTGGAGCAGATCAAGGCGGCGAAGGAACAGCTGGAGGAGGCGCAGCGGGAGGCCGAGCGGGCCGAGCGCGAGACCGACCTCGAGCGGGCAGCGAAGCTGCGCTACGGCGAGATCCCCGAGCTGGAGGCGCAGGTCAAAGAGCAGGAAGCGCGGCTGGAGGAGCTGCACGCCGGCGGCGAGGTGATGCTGGCCGACGAAGTCACCGAGGAGGACGTCGCCGAGGTCGTCGCCAAATGGACCGGGATCCCGGTCAGCCGGCTGATGGAGGGCGAGGTGCAGAAGCTGATCCAGATGGAGGAGCGGCTGCACGACCGGGTGATCGGCCAGGACGAGGCGATCGCCGCCGTCTCAAACGCGCTGCGGCGCTCGCGCGCCGGGCTCTCGGACCCGAACCGTCCGATCGGCAGCTTCCTCTTCCTCGGCCCGACCGGGGTCGGCAAGACCGAGCTGGCGAAGGCGCTGGCCGAGTTCATGTTCGACTCCGAGCAGGCAATCGTCCGCCTCGACATGTCCGAGTACATGGAGAAGCACACCGTCGCCCGGCTGATCGGCGCGCCACCCGGCTACGTCGGCTACGAGGAGGGCGGGCAGCTGACCGAGGCGGTGCGGCGGCGCCCCTACGCGGTGGTGCTGCTGGACGAGATCGAGAAGGCCCACCCCGACGTCTTCAACACGCTGCTGCAGCTGATGGACGACGGGCGCCTGACCGACGGCCAGGGCCGCACCGTCAGCTTCACCAACACGGTCCTGATCATGACCTCGAACGTCGGCTCCGACCGGATCGTCGGCGAGGCGGTCGACGAGAAGATCCGCGAGGGGATCGAAGAGGTGCTGGCGGCGACCTTCAAGCCCGAGTTCCTCAACCGGATCGACGACACGGTGATCTTCCACCGGCTCTCGAAGGCCGACATCGGCCGCATCGTCGAGCTCCAGGTCGACCAGCTGGTCGGGAGGGTCAGCGAGCGCGGGATCGCGATCGAGCTCACCGACGACGCCCGCACCCTGCTCGGCAACCTCGGCTACGACCCCACCTACGGGGCGCGGCCACTGAAGCGGGTGATCCAGAAGCAGCTGGTCGACAAGCTGGCGCTGAGGATCCTCGAGGGTGAGTTCGGCGAAGGCGACGTGGTCCGGGTCGACGCCCGCGACGGCGAGATCGTCTTCGAGCGGATCGGGGCGCCCGCCGCGAGCGCCGCGTGAACAGCGCGCCCTGCTTCGCGAGGCGCAGGGCTACTGCATTTCGGGGCTCATCTTTGCGGCGTTTCCTGCCGAAACAAGAACCTCATACAGGTGCTCTTTAATTGAGGCAGCCACCTTAGGCTTTGGGAGAGCATCAGCAAGACCAGATGAGCGACGACCAGACCCCGATCAACGCGCGCCCGAAGGGGCGCCGGGCGGAGGCCCTCGAGGACCTCTCGCTGTCCCTGCGCGACAACCTGCTCTGGCGGGGCGAGGACTACCTCCGCAGCCTCGGCGAGGTCGGCCGGGCGATCGTCGCCGGCGGCGCCGTGGTGGTGGCGCTCACCGTCGGCATCGGCGGCTACGCGCTCGCCTCCTCCGGTGGCGACTCGGCGCCGGCGTCGACGGTCGCCGTGAAGAGCGCTCCGGCGCCGCAGCCCGAACCGGTCGAAGCCGCGCCGACGCCAAAGCCGGACCCGACCCTGCAGGGAGCGACCCCCGTTTTCAAGGCCCCGGCCGGCGAAGGCTCGGCGGAAGCGGGCGGCTCGAAGGCCCCCGCTGACGAAACCGGCTCCGCGGTCAGCACGGCCAACACCGGCAACCCGGCCACCGACATCTTCTCCACCAAGGCCCCGGCCCAGCCCGCCGCCACCGCCTCGGGCGCCGCCAGCGTCGAGGGGCCGCCCGCCGGCCCGGCGGCGATCGCGGTCGCCCGCAAGTTCGCCGACGCCTTCGTCGTCTACGAGACCGGCGCCGAAAAGAGCGCGGTCCGCAGGGCCTTCAAGGCGACCGCCTCGCCGGCGGTGACCAAGGCGCTGCTGCAGCGGCCGCCGCGCCAGCCGGCAGGGGTGAAGGTGCCGAAGGCGAAGGTCCTCAACGTCGTCGCCGCTCCCTCCCACGATCGCCTCTACCCGGTCAGCGTCTCGCTGCTGCGGGTTGGCGCCACCAGCGAGCTGCGCCTGGAAATGGAACAGCTGAAGAACAAGCAGTGGCGAGTCGTCAACGTCCTCGGCTGATGGATCACGCGCGCAAGATCAGGGCGGTGATGGCGACCGCGGCGGCGACCGCGGCGCTGGCGGTGCCGATCGCCGTCGCCCGGGCCGAGGGTGCTGCCCCAGCCAGCGGGTTGGTGCCGGGCTCGGCGCTCGAAGCCTCGGCGGCGGCACCGGAAGCCCACCAGCCCGCCGACGAAGCGCCGCTGAAGCAGAACGAAACCCTGGTGCCGCCGCCGGCCCCGGCGACGGAAGACCCGGCACCCAACGGCGGCGTCGGTGCCGGCGAAGGCGGGGTCGAAGCCGAAGCCCCCGAAGCGGAAACCGAAACGACCTCCCCGGCCGGCGCCACCATCGCCCCCGGCCCCGGCGTCTTCACGATCCCCTCGCTGCCCAGCTCCAGCTGCGCGATCAGCGGCGTGCCGCCGGTCCTGATCCCGATCTACCACCGCGCTTCCGAGCAGTACGCGCTGGGGCCGCAAGGCCCGGCCGTCCTGGCGGGGATCAACGCGGTCGAGACCGCATTCGGCACCAACCTCGGTCCCTCCTCCGCCGGCGCCGTCGGCTGGATGCAGTTCATGCCGGAAACCTGGGCGATGTACGGGGTCGACGCCAACGGCGACGGGGTCGCGGACCCGAACAACCCCGAAGACGCGATCTACGCCGCCGCCCGCTACCTCAGCGCCGCCGGCATGCCGGCCGACGTCTGGGGGGCGATCTTCGCCTACAACCACGCCGACTGGTACGTCGAAGAGGTGCTGCAGAACGCCGGCTGCTACGCCGACGAAGTCGGCGGCAACTACCAGACGCTGACCCTGACGCCGCAGCTCCAGGTCTTCAAGTGCACGCCGGCCGACGACTGGAAGAAGCAGATTCCCGACGAATACATGGGCGCCTTCGAGGCCGCCGCCGGCCGCTACGAACTCGGCAAGCGCGGCGTCTGGACGCTGGCGGCGATCGCCCGCCTGGAGTCGAACTTCGGCCGCGGCATGAACCCGAAGCAGCTACGCACCTACGGGCCGCTCGGCCTCGACAAGATGGAGTGGAGCCACTACGGGGTCGACGGCAACGAAGACGGCCGCATCCGCCACGGCGACATCGCCGACTCGGCGGCGACCCTGGCCCGCCTGATGTGGTCCCGCGGCGGCATCGAGCCCGGCGTCTTCACCCACAACCAGGCCGCCTGGTACGTCGACGCCGTCACCGCCGAGGCCGAACAGCTGGAAGGCAAGTGCATCGTCTCCAGCAAAGAATGGACGCTGATCCTCCCCGGCGACGTCGCCGCCCAAATCAACTGGCCGAACCTCACCCTCTCCGACTCCCTCGAGCTGCACGACCTCCAGGCCGGCCTGCTTGACCAGCGCGTCGTCGGCCTCCTGGCGCTGATGACGAAGACGCACCAGATCACGATCTCCGCCCTGCGCTCCGACCACTCCGAAATGACCGCCTCGGGCAACGTCTCCAACCACTTCTACGGCCGCGCCATGGACATCGCCTCGGTCGACGGCGTCTCCTGCACCGACACCTCGCCGACCGCCCCCTGCGCGGAGCTCGGCTACGCCCTCGCCCAGCTGCCGCCGCCGCTCCACCCCACGGAGCTCATCTACTGCTTCGATCTCGACGGCCCCGGCCCGGCGTTCGCGCTGCCGGACCACTGCGACCACATCCACGCCGGCTACTACGCGTACTGACGGTTGGTTGAGAGGGGTCGGGTGGGGGTCGCTGGGAGCACCTCCGCCGAGTGAAGCGTGATCGGGCTAGCGCCTCAAGCGCTGCTGGCTCGGCTCCATGCTGAGTACCCCGCGACCCCCACCCACCGCCGTTTGCCCCGTGTCGGGCCTCGCCCCCCGCGCCCCGCCCCCCCCCCCCCCCCCTCACCCCCCCCCCCCCCCCCCCCACCCCTCCTTCCGCAACGGCGAGAGCTGACGCGTGTAGGCCTTTGTTCTTCAGTTGACTTAGCCGCGGGGCGCTTTAGTGAACCTATGGTTGACAAAGTCGCCCCGCCCCAGCCAATCCGAGGTGGCTGGGAACTCACCCGCCTATGAAGCAGTACGGTTGAGCTGGAGGCTCGACCACTGATCTGAAGGGGGCGGAGATGCCGACTTACGTGATGCTGACGAACTTGACCGCCGAGGGGGTGCGGACCCTCAAGAACAATCCCGGACGGGTTGCCGAGGTGAACCGCGAGGTCGAACAGCTCGGGGCGAAGGTCATCGCCCAGTACGCGACGTTGGGGCAGTACGACTTCGTCACCGTGGTCGAGGCGCCTGACGAGAAGGCGATGGCGAAGGTCTCCGTCGAGCTGGGCTCGCGGGGGACGATGACGAGCCAGACCTTGGCGGCGATGCCGGCCGAGGACCTGTCGGGCTCGCTGTAGCCGCCTTGAAGGTCCTTGTCGTAGGCGGAGGCGGTCGCGAGCACGCGATCGTGCGGGCGCTGCGGCGCTCGCCGCAGGTCACCGACGTCCTCTGCGCGCCCGGTAACGCGGGGATCGCCGCCGACGCCGGGTGCCTGCCGGACGTCGCTGTCGACGACGCCGCGGCGATCGTCGCTGCGGCGAAGGAGAACGGTGTCGATTTGGCGGTGATCGGTCCCGAGGCTGGGCTCGTCGCGGGAGCGGTGGATGCACTGGAGGGCTCGGGTATTCCCGCCTTCGGCCCGCTGCGGGAGGCGGCCGCGCTGGAGGGGTCCAAGGCGTTCGCCAAGGAGCTGATGGAGGAGGCGGGGGTGCCGACCGCCGCGCACGTGCTGCTGCGCAGCCGCGAGGAGGCGCTGGAGCAACTCGCCCGCTGCTCCTACCCGACCGTGCTCAAGGCCGACGGGCTCGCCGCGGGCAAGGGCGTGATCATCTGCCAGGACGAGGGCGAGGCCCGCGCCGCCGTCGACGTCTTCTTCACCGAGCAGCGCTTCGGTTCGACGACGGTCGTGCTCGAGGACTTCCTCGAGGGCGAGGAGCTCTCGCTGCTGGCGCTCTGCGACGGCGAGAACGTCGTCCCGCTCGCCCCGGCCCAGGACTACAAGCGGATCTTCGACGGCGACCGCGGACCCAACACCGGCGGCATGGGCAGCTACTCCCCCGTCCCCGGCTTCGGCGCCGCCGAGGTCGAGGAGATCGTCGAGAAGGTGCACCGGCCGGTGGTCGCGACGATGGCCGCCCGCGGCATCCCCTTCCACGGCGTCCTCTACGCCGGGCTGATGATCGGGCCCGAGGGACCGCAGGTGCTCGAGTTCAACGCCCGCTTCGGCGATCCCGAGACCCAGGCGGTGCTGCCGCGGCTGCGCTCCGACCTCGCTCAGCTCTTCCTCGCTTCCCGCGAGCCCGGCGGCCTCGCCGGCGTCAGCGCCGAGTTCGGCGACGACTGGGCGGTCACCGTCGTCCTCGCCTCGGCCGGCTATCCGGAGTCCTCCTCGAAGGGCGACGTGATCAGCGGGCTCGGTGAGGCGGCCGAGGTTGCCGAGGTGACCCACGCGGGTACGGCGGAGCGCGATGGCGAGATCGTCACCGCCGGCGGGCGGGTGCTGAACGTGACCGGGCTGGGTAGCAGTCCCGCCGAGGCGCGCGATCGTGCATACGATGCCGCCGGCCGGATCTCCTTCGAGGGAATGCAGATCCGCACCGATATCGCCGCCCGCGCCGTCGAGCGCGTCCCCAGCTAATTCAGGTCACCAACACAATCAAGGAGTGAGATGAGCGAGATCTCAGAGGAGCCGCAGCCGACCGGGACCGCAACGCCCGCAGGGGGCGGCCCTGCCGATCCCACCGAGACGGCGACGATGGCCACCGTCGAGGAAGCCTTCACCGAAATCGAAGTCGACGAGCCTCACGTCGGGATCATCATGGGCTCGAAGAACGACAAGCCGAAGATGGAACCGGCCGGCAAAGCCCTCGAGGAAGCTGGCATCCGCTACGAGGTGCGGGTAATGAGCGCCCACCGCGACCCCGAGATGGTCCGCGAGTACTGCCAGAACGCCCGCATGCGGGGCCTGAAGGTGATCATCGCCGGGGCCGGGATGTCGGCGGCGCTGCCGGGAGTGGCCGCGGCCCACACCGACCTGCCGGTGATCGGCGTGCCGATCCTCGGCAAGAGCCTCGGCGGGCTCGACGCGCTGCTCTCCGCCGTGCAGATGCCGCCGGGGATCCCGGTTGCCTGCGTCGCGATCGACGGGGCGAAAAACGCCGGCGTCCTCGCCGGGCGGATAATCAACGCGTGATCCCCCGCTACACCCGCGCCGAGATCGGCGCGGTCTGGACCCCGCAGGCGAAGCTCGAGACCTGGCTCGAGGTCGAGCTGGCGGCGACCGAGGCCTGGGCGGCCGAGGGAGTCGTGCCGGCGGAGGCGGCGCGCGAGGCGCGCGGGCGGGCGGCCTTCACGGTCGAGGCGGTCGACGAGCGCGAGAAGGTGACCGACCACGACGTCGCCGCCTTCGTCGACGTCGTCGCCGCCTCGGTGGGGGAGCACGGGCGCTGGATCCACTATGGCCTCACCTCCTCCGACGTCCTCGACACGGCGCTCGCCCTGCAGCTGCAGGCGGCCGGCGAGATCGTCCTCGCCAGCGCCCGCTCCTACCGCGACGCCCTGGTCGAGCGGGCGCTCGAGCACCGCGACACGCTCTGCGTCGGCCGCACCCACGGCGTCCACGCCGAGCCGACCACCTTCGGGCTGCGACTCGCCGGCTTCGCCTTCGAGGCCGACCGCAACGTCAAGCGGCTCGAGGAGGCCTTCGCACAGCTGCGCTTCGGCAAGCTCTCCGGCGCCGTCGGCACCTACGCCTCGGTGCCGCCGGCGGTCGAGGCGCGGGTGATGGAGAAGCTGGGGCTGGAGCGCGAGGACGTCGCCACCCAGGTGATCCCGCGCGACCGCCACGCCGCCCTGCTGGCGGCGATCGCGGTCGCCGGCGCCGGCCTCGAGCGCTTCGCGACCGAGGTGCGGAACCTGCAGAAAACCGAGGTGCGCGAGGTCGAAGAGCCGTTCGCCGCCGGCCAGAAGGGCTCCTCGGCGATGCCGCACAAGCGCAACCCGATCCGCACCGAGCGGATCACCGGCCTTGCCCGCGTGCTGCGCGGCTACTCGCAGGCGGGGATCGAGAACGTCGCCCTCTGGCACGAGCGCGACATCTCCCACTCCGGCGCCGAGCGGGTGATCCTCCCCGACGCGACGATCGCCCTCGACTACATGCAGGCGCTGGCGAGCGGCGTCGCCTCCGGGATGAAGGTCAACGCCGAGCGGATGCGGGAGAACCTCGGCCTCACCTACGGCGCCCTGTTCAGCCAGCGCGCCCTCACCGCCCTGGTCGAGTCCGGGATGACCCGCGACGACGCCTACCGCGTCGTCCAGGAGAACGCCCAGCGTGCCTGGGACACCCGCACCGAGTTCCGCGACCTCCTCGCCGAGGCGGCGCCCGACCTCGACCTCGACAAGGTCTTCGACTACGACGCGTACCTCACCCACCTGCCCGAGATCTTCGAGCGGCTGGAAGCGCTGCAGTCCTGATCAGACCTCGATCACAGCCAGGCCATTGACGCCGGACAGGGCGTAGAAGTCGCGGTCCTGGGTGATCACCGGCATCCGGTTGGCAGCAGCCGTGGCGGCGATCCAGAGGTCGTTGACGCTGACCCGCTCTCCCGAAGCGGCCAGATGGGCACGCATGCCTGCCCAGGTCTCAGCAACTCGGTGATCGATCGGGAACACCCCGGCATTGACCGTTCGTTCCAGCGTCGCAAGACGGCGATCCCGAGTTTCAACGTCAGGAGCCCCGAGGACCCCCGCGCGCAACTCGGCCACCGTGACGATCGAGATCACGGTTTCAGCCGGGAGCATCTCCTCGTTGAGCTGACGCCCCAGCTCTGAGGCGATGACGGTGGAGGTGTCCAGCAAGCCCAAGGCTGGTCGCTCTGCACTCATCTGATCGGTCCGAGGTCGTCAGTGGTTTCCTCACGCAGCTTCGCCAGGTCGGCAGCCCACGTCGGATCGCCGGACGCGATCTCACGGATTTCCACCACCTCGGCCGGGGTCAACCCCCGGCGTGGTGCAGGACGATGGGGAACGAGCTCCGCCACCGGCTTGCCCCGCCGCGTAATTACGATCTTCTCGCCAGCTTCGACCCTCCGCAGCAGCCCCGCCGTGTCGTTCCGCAACTCTCTGGAAGCAACTTCTACGTGCATGCTACGAATGTAGCATCCGCTGCGGCTATAGGCTGCCAGCGTGATCCTCTACACCTGTGGGCAGAAGACGCATGGGCCTGGCTTCGCTCATCCGTGCGCCAAAGCCGGCAAGGCGCTCGACGCGGCCGGGTACGAGTACGAGATCAAGACCGTCGGCGGCTACCGGCTCGCCCTCTGGACCTGGGGCAGCCGCAGCGCCGATCGCGAGGAGGTCAAGCGCCTCAGCGGCACCAACGAGGTGCCGATCCTCGTCCTCGACGACGGCGAGGTGATCTCCGGTTCCGGCACGATCGCCAAGTGGGCGAAGGAGCATCCGCGCTCGCCGGCGAAGTCCGGCGGCTGAGAATCAGCCCAAGTAGTGCCCGGCGAGCAGGTTCGCCAGCAAGCCGCCGCCGACGGCGAAAAGGCCCCACAACATGTGTTCGAGGCGATTGCTGACCCGATCGACTCGACCTTCGACTGCTTCCAACCGGTGATCGATCTCCTCGCGGGTCGGAATCTGGTCGAGCTTCCGATTTATCTCTGCGAAGCCTTCTTTCATCTCACGGTCGACGCGGGCAAATCCCTCACGCATTTCCTTGAACCCAGAGTCCACACGCCCGCTCAGTTCGTCCATCCGCTCGTCGTTCCAGCTGTCCATCTCCGTCCCCCTCTCCAGAAGTGCCTCCATGGGAGGAGCGTAGACAAAAACGTTCGTAATGTGTTGTCAGACCACAACCGGCTCGCGGGCCGGCTCGCGTGAGGTGACGATGACCGGGGTGCCGTCCTTCGGCGAGAGGGTGATGTTGCGGCGGCCGGTGCGCTCGGGCAGCGGGCTCGCCTTGCGCAGCTCGCAGCGGGTGAGGACCTCGCGGAGGACGACTCGCATCTCGAACTCGGCGAACGTGGCGCCGATGCAGCGGCGGACGCTGCCGCCGAAGGGGATCCAGGAGTAGGTGTCGGGACCGTCCTCGAGGAAGCGCTCGGGTTTGAAGGCGAAGGGGTCGGGATAGACGTCGGCCCTGGTGTGGGTGAGCCAGATCGCCGGGGTGACGTCGCTGCCGGCGGGGAAGGTGACGCCGTCGGCGACCAGCTCCTTCGCCAGCCGCCGCCCGGCCAGCGGGATCACCGGTCGCAGCCGCAGCGCCTCGGAAATCGTCGCCCGCAGGTAGTCCTCCTCGCCGGCGGCGAGCGAGTCGCGCAGCCGTCCCAGCACCGCCGGGTGGCGCAGCAGCAGGTCGAAGGACCAGGCCAGCGCCGTCGCCGTCGTCTCGTGGCCGGCCAGCAGCAGCGTCATCAGCTGGTCGCGCAGCTCCTGGTCCTCCATCCGCGAGCCGTCGTCGAACTCGGCGGTCATCAGCATCGAGAGCACGTCCTCGCGCTCGGCCAGATCCGGCCGCTCGCGGTGCTCGGCGATCTCGGCGAAGAGCAGCTCGTCGACTTCGCGCAGTTGGCCCTCGAACTGGGCGAACATGCCGCGGCCGCCGAAGCGCTGCAGCGCCAGGCCGAGGACCTGGCGGCCCGGGGCGGCGGTTTCGGTGAGGACGCTCCCGAGCATCGCCCGCAGGCGGTCTAGCCGCGGCCCGCTGGAGACGCCGAAGACGACCCGCAGGATCACCTCCAGGGTTACCGACTGCATCCGCGCGTGGATCGGGAACTCCGTGTGCAGCGGCCAGGAGTCGATCTCGGCCTCGACGACCGCGGTCATCGTCTCCTCGTAGGAGCGCATCCGCTCGCCGTGGAAGGACGGCAGCATCAGCCGGCGGCGGCTGAGGTGTTCGGCCCCCTGCTGGATCAGCAGCGATTTCGAGCCGAGGATCGGCTCCAGCACGCTGTTGCGTCCGGGCGGCAGCCCGTGGCTCGGCTCGCGGTAGAGGGCCTTGATCGCCTCCGGATCTGAGATCAGGTACATCGGCCGCTCGAAACCGAGGAAGCGAACGCCGAAGGCGTCGCCGTAGCGGCGGCGGCTGTCCTCCATGAAGGCGATCGGCCGGAAGGCCCAGCGCAGGGTCTGCGAGAGCGGGCTGCGCTTGACTTCGGGAGGAAGCGTCACGGGGGAAGCATCCCAGAGCCAGCTAAATGCGGAGTGTGACCTCCGTCCCACACCGCTCGGGGAGCTTTTCAAGTCGCGGGACGGCTAGAGTCGGCGCCGATGCCGAGCGTCGCCGAGCTGAAGCTCCTCTCCTCCGGGAAGGTGCGCGAGATCTACGAGTGGGACGACGACCTGCTTATGGTCGCCTCGGACCGCATCACCACGTCGTAGGTGGAGATGCCGACGCCGATCCCCGACAA
>CAMLHB010000066.1 GCA_946479725.1 uncultured Actinomycetes bacterium
GGTTGATCAGGCCGGGGATCGTGATCAGGTCGGTGATGCCCTGGACGCCCTGGCGGAGGATGTCGTCCGCCTGGCGGAAGGCCTCGAGGACGCTGGTCCGGCGCTCGACCGCCTGCAGCAGCTTCTCGTTCGGGACGATGATCAGGGTGTCGACTTTGTTGCGCAGCTTCTCGATTCCCTCGAGCGCCTGCTGCATCCGCCGTTTGCCCTCGAACTCGAACGGCTTGGTGACCACGCCGACGGTGAGGGCGCCGATCTCCTCCTTGGCGATCTCGGCGATCACCGGCGCCGAGCCGGTGCCGGTGCCGCCGCCCTCGCCGGCGGTGACGAAGACCATGTCCGCGCCCTTCAGCGCCTCCTTGATCTCGTCGCGGCTCTCGGCCGCGGCGCCGGCGCCGACCTCGGGGTTGCCCCCGGCGCCGAGGCCGCGGGTCAGCTCCTGGCCGATCGAAAGCTTGATGTCGGCGTCACAAGCCTGCAGGGCCTGGGCGTCGGTGTTGACCGCGACGAACTCGACGCCGCGAATGCCCGCGTCGATCATCCGGCTGACGGCATTGGTGCCGCCGCCGCCAGCGCCGACGACCTTGATCACTGCCAAGTAAGTGGATTCCATCTTGAGTTGAGCCCTTGTTCCGTCCGAGCCTTCAGCAACACTCTAGGGTTCGAGTTGCTACTTCAAGCACGGAAATTGCGCTCAACGTAGGGCATTCCCGCTCCTCTGTCAAACGCCCGGCAACCATCGTGCAGCCTCCATATCTCGACCATTACTTGAGGGTTGAGCCACTCTCACCCTCAGGTCGAGACTTTTCGACGCCGCTCTGCAAAGCCCTTTCGCTACTCCGAGAGCTGCTTCAGGGTGCAGGCGGAAGTTCGTGTTCGGAGCCCGTATAGGTGGCCCGACTTGGCGAGATCACGTTTACATAATCGAGCGCCGTTACCGAGGGATCGGCGAGGATCGCGGCGGCGGCGTCCCACTTTCGCCTCGCCTGGGTGGAGTCGCCAAAGCGGATTTCGATCCCCGTCGTCAGTTTGACGTCCACCCCGCTCGCGCCGTAGAAGCTGGACGCGACGTAGGGACGCAGCGGATCGGGGACGGCGGCGAGCACCCGCACCTGTTCCAGCGCCGGGCCTTTGACCCGCCCGTCCCTGGGGACCGAGTCCAGGGGCAGCCGCGGCAGCGGCGGGTTTTCGGGGAGCGGCAGCCAGCGCACCGCGTTCCCGTTGCCGGCGATACCGACGGCTTCGTCGCCTTCGCCGATCGTTGCCGCCAGCCGCGGGATCACGACGTGCGGCTCGGCCGAGCCTTCGCGGACGACGAACCAGTAAGCACCGAAGAGAACGGCGAGGACCGCCGCAAGCGCGATCAGCAGGCGGCGGCGGATCACAGCTCCCACCCGTCCGGCCAGCGCACCTCGCCGAGGATCTGCACCTCGGGCTCGAGCACGACCCCGAAGCGCTCGTGCACCCGGCGGCGGCCCTCCGCCATCAGCTCGAATACGTCTGCCGTTGTCGCCTCGCCCATGTTCTCGACGAAGTTCGCGTGCTTCTCGGAGAAACGGGCGCCGCCATGGCGGAGGCCGCGGCAGCCGGCCGCCTCGAGCAGCTGGCCCGCCGAGCGCCCCTCGGCCCGCTCGTCCTCGGGGTTCTTGAAGGTCGAGCCGAAGGTCTTGATCCCCGAGGGCTGGGCCTCCCGACGGCGCTCGCGCATGCTCGCCAGCGTCGCCTTGATCTCCTCCGGGTCGGCGGGCGCGAGGTGGAAGCAGGCGCGGGCGACGACTTCGCCCTCGCGCAGGTTCGAGCGCCGGTACTCGAAGCCAAGATCATCGGGGCCACGCCTCTCGACCCCGGTGGCGGTGGCGACCTCGACCCACTCCAATACCTTGGCCAGCTGACCGCCGTAGGCGTTGGCGTTCATCCGCACCGCCCCGCCGGCGGTACCAGGGATGTTGACCCCGAACTCGAGCCCGGAGAGACCCCAGCCGGCGGTTTTCGCCGCCGCCGAGGGGAGCCGGGCGCCGCCGCCGCAGACGACCTGCGCGCCGTCGCGCTCGATCGTCGCCAGGGCGCCGCCGAGCTTGAGGGCGAGGCCGTGGAAACCGTCGTCGGCGACGAGGAGGTTGGAGCCGGAGCCGACCACGCCGACGGATAACCCCTCGGCGTCGGCCCAGCGCAGGACCGAGGCGAGGTCGTCGAGGTTACGAGGGTGAGCGAAGAAGTCGGCGGCGCCCCCGGTCCGCACGGTCGTGAAGCGGGCCAGCGGGTGCCCCGCTTTCACCCCCTCGGGCAGCGGGCTCACGAGACGGCCTCCGTGACGAGAGCCTCGCCGAGGCGAAAGACGTCGCCGGCGCCGATCGTCACCAGCACCGGGTTCGAACCGCCGCCCTCCTGGGTGCGATCCAGGCGCTCGGCGAGGGCGCGCTGCGCCAGGTCCGCCGTCGGCAGCCACCAGACCGGCATCCCCCCACCCCGCTCGGCCGCAGCCTGCGCCACCTGCAGGCCGCTGACGCCGGCGAGCTCGCCGACCGGCTCCTCGCGGGCGGGATAGACGTCGAGGACGATCGCCTCGTCGGCGAGGGTGAGGGCGGCGCCGAACTCCACGGTCAGCGCCTTGGTCCGCGAGTAGAGGTGGGGCTGGAAGACGGCGACCAGCCGCGAGGGGTCGAGTTCGCGCAGGGCCGAGAGCGCCGCCCGCACCTCGGTCGGGTGGTGGGCGTAGTCGTCATATATGGAGACCGGCCCGCGCCTCCCCTTCAGCTCCAGCCGCCGGTGGACGCCGCGGAAGCCGGCGAGGGCGGCGGCCGCGTCGTCGCCGTCGAAGCCCGCCAGTTCGAGCGCGGCGATCGCCGCGCGGGCGTTGCGGCGGTTGTGCTCGCCCGGCACCGCCAGGTTCAGCTCCGCCGGTCCCGGCGCGCCGCCGTCGAAGGTCCGCACCTCGTCGCCGGCGCCCTGCAGCCAGTCCATCTCCTCGTCGCTGGGGACGACCAGCCCTCGCCCCGGCCCGACGAAGGCGACGAACGCCTCGTGCAACTCCGCCAGCGAACCCCAGCGCGAGTGGTGGTCCATCTCGACGTTGGTGACGACCGCCACTTCCGGTTTCAGCCGCAGGAAGCTGGCGTCGCTCTCGTCGGCCTCGGCAACGACCCACTCGCCCTCTCCCCAGCCGGCGTTCGCCGCCTCGCCGTCGGGTCCCAGGCCCGGCACCTCGCCGCCGACGAAGAAGGCGGGGTCGGCGCCGAGCTGACGAAGTGCCCAGGCGGTCATCGCCGTCGTCGTCGTCTTGCCGTGGGTGCCGGCGATCGCGATCAGCCGCTTCTCGGCGCAGAGCTCGGCGAGCAGCTGGCCGCGGTGGATCGGCTCGACGCCGCGCTCGCGGGCCACCGTCAGCTCGGGGTTGTCGGCGCCGATCGCGGTGGAGACGACGACCTGGGCGCCCTCCGGCAGGTTGGCGGCGTCGTGACCGACCACCGGATCGAGTCCCGCTTTGCGCAGCCGCTCCATATAAGAAGAGTCGGCGCGGTCGCTGCCGGTGACGCCGGCGCCGAGCCGCGCGCAGACCAGCGCCAGCCCGCTCATCCCGGCCCCGCCGATGCCGATGAAGTGCAGCCGCCGCCCGCTCCACTCGCTCATCCGATCGCCTCCAGCACCTGGTCGGCGATGCGGCGGGCGGCGTCGGGTTTGGCGAGACCGCGAGCCGCGGCGGCCATCTGCTCGAGGCGGGCGCTGTCGTCGAGCACCGAGGCCACCTCCGCCCGCAGGCGCTCGGCGTCGAGCTCGGCGTCCGGGATCACCGTCGCCGCGCCACCGTCCCGCATCCACTCCGCGTTCGCGGTCTGGTGGTCGGCGGTGGCGAAGGGGTAGGGCACGAGGATCGCCGGCCGGCCGACGGCGATCACCTCGAAGATCGAGCCGCCCGAGCGGGCGAGGACCAGGTCGGCCGCGGCGAGGGCGTCCCCCAGGTTCGGCTCGTACTCGAGCAGCGTGTAGCGGTCGCGGTGGGGAGCGGACGCGAGCCGCGCCTCGACCTCGGCGAAGTCCCTGCGGCCGGCGATGTGCAGAACGTGGAAAGTTCGTGAACCGATTTCTCCCCGGATACCGGGGACAACTGCGGCTGGTCCCTCGGCGAAGGCTTGGACGGCGGTGAGGTTGATCGACTTCGCGCCCTGGCTGCCACCGAAGACCAGCAGGCAGCGGGCGTCGGGGGGGATCCCGAAGCGCTCGCGGGCCCGGGCGCGGTCGGCCTCCAACACCGCTTTCGGGACCGGCCGTCCCGTCACCAGATACCGCCCCCCCTCCCGTCCTTCGATCGGAAACGCAAGGCAGACCCGCCGGGCGCGGCCGGCGAGCAGGCGATTGGCGAGGCCGAGGTGGCTGTCGGCCTCCGTCAGGACCAGCGGCGTCCGCGTCAGCACCGCGGCCAACCCGGCCGGACCGGCGACGTAGCCGCCGCCGCCGACCACCGCATCTGCCTCGCGTCGGCGCAGGACCCGGCGCGCCGCGCCGACCGCTCCGATCGCCTCGACTCCGGCCTGCGCCGCCCGCAGCGGGTTGCGGCGGTCGATCCCGCGCACCTTCACCAGGTCGATCTCGTAGCCCGCCGCCGGCACCAGCTCCGCCTCCATCCGCCCCCGCGCCCCGAGGAAGCTGACCTCAGCGCCGCTAGCCCGAAGCTCGTCGGCGACCGCCATTGCGGGCACGACGTGCCCCGCGGTTCCCCCCGCCGCCACCACTACCTTTGGCTTTCCTGGCACCTTGAGCTCGTTTCCTTTCGCGCGCGGGCGAGCGGCCGCCCTCGATGGCGCGCAGTTTGCCAGCGCGGGTGGGCGTCGAAGCGCGCGCCGCCTTCGCCGTGCCGCCGCGGGCGACGTTGAGGATCAGGCCGACGGCCAGCAGGGTCGCCATCAGGCTGCTGTTGCCGTAGGAGACGAAGGGCAGCGGCACCCCGGTCAGCGGCGCCATCCCCATCACCGCGAAGAGGTTGATCGTCGCCTGCACGAGGACCAGCGAGGTGAGGCCGGCGACGAGGATCTTCCCGTAGGCGTCCTTCGCCTTCTGCGCCGTTTTCAGCCCGGCGTAGCCGAACATCGCAAAGAGGCCGACGACGGCGGTGATCCCGACCATCCCGAGCTCCTCGCCGATCACCGCGGTGATCATGTCGGTGTGGGCCTCGGGCAGGTAGAAGGCCTTCTGGACGCCGTTGCCGAGCCCGTCGCCGAAGAGGCCGCCGGAGCCGAGAGCGATCTTCGCCTGCGCCGCCTGAAAACCGGCCCCGGAAGAGTCGGCGGTCGGGTGCAGGAAGGAGGTCAGCCGCGCCATCCGGTAGGGCTCGACGACCGCCATCATCAGCGCCAGGGCGCCGATCACCAGGGCGATCTTGCCGAGGTCCACCGGGCGGGCCCCGGCGGCGACCAGGGTGGCGGCGACGGAGAAGCAGATCACCATCGTCGTCCCCATGTCCGGCTGCACCATGATCAGCAGACAGGAGGCGCCGACGACGAGCAGGAAGGGCATCATCCCCTCCAGCGAGCGGGCCCGCTTCGGCTTCTGCGCCAGCAGGTCGGCGCCGTAGAGGATCAGCGCCACCTTGGCCAGCTCCGAGGGCTGGACCTGCAGGAAGCCGCCGCCGATCCAGCGGGTGGCGCCGTTGACTTCGGTCCCGACCACGAGCACCGCCAGCAGGAGGAAGATCGAGCCGGCGAGCAGCAGCGGGGTCAGCTGGCGGATCACCCGCAGCCCGTTGCGCGAGGCGAACCACATGATCGTCAGGCCGACGGCGCCGAAGAGCAGCGTCCGCTTCAGGTAGAAGGCGCTGTCGGAGAGGCCGCCGTTCTGGAGGATGCGGGTGGTCGAACTGGCGGAGAAGACCATCACCGCGCCGAGCGCCAGCAGGCAGAGGGTGGCGGTGAGGAGGATGTTGTACTCGGGGGGCAGCGGCCGGCTGCGCTTCTTCGGCTTCGCGCGCTTGCCGCGGGCCGGCGCCTTCGCCCTCTTTGCGCTCATCCCAGCTCCCCGACGATCCCGCGGAAGCGGTCGCCGCGCCGCTCAAAGTTCTCGAAGGCGTCGAAACTGGCGCAGGCCGGCGAGAGCAGGACGACCTCGCCGGGCGCGGCCGCGGCGGCGGCGCGGCGCACCGCGTCCTCGAGATCGGCGCAGCGGTGCAGCTCGATCCCGGCCTCGAGGACGGGCGCCAGCTCGCGCGCCATCCGCTCCGTGGTCGCCCCGATCAGCCAGCAGGCGACGGCGGCCTCGACCAGCGGGTCGACGAGGGGCGCGAAGGGCTCGTCCTTCTCGCTGCCGCCGAGGATCGCGTGGACGCCGCCCTCGAAGGCGCGGATCCCGACCGCCGCCGAGGCGACGTTGGTCGCCTTCGAGTCGTTGACGAAGCGGACGCCGCCGATCTCGGCCACCGGCTCCAACCGGTGCGGGACGCCGGCGAAGCTGCGCAGCCCCGCCCGGACCGCCTCGCGGTCGATCCCCATCGCCAGCGCCGCCGCCGCGGCGGCCATCGCGTTGGCGACGTTGTGCTCGCCGAAGAGCCCTAGCTCGGCGACCGGGAGCAGCGGCTCGCCGTCATGGAAGATCGTCCCGCCGGCGACCGCCACCTCGCAGTCGGGGGCGGCGCCGACACAGAAGGCGACGCGGCGGGCGCAGCCACCGAGGTCGGTGTCGGCGAGGAAGGGGTCGTCGGCGTTGTAGACGGCGACGTCGTCATTGCCCTGGTTGGCGAAGATCCGCAGCTTCGTCGCCAGATAGTGCTCGAGGTTGCCGTGGCGGTCGAGGTGGTCGGGGGCGAGGTTGAGGAAGACCGCGCACTCGGGGGCGAAGGCGATCGTGTCCTCGAGCTGGAAGCTCGAGGCCTCGCAGACGATCGTCGCCCCCTCGTCGACCTCGTCGACCAGCTCAGAGAGCGCGGTGCCGACGTTGCCGGCGACCGCGACCGGCTCGCCGGCGGTCCGGTAGAGGTGACCGAGCAGCTCCACCGTGGTCGTCTTGCCGTTGGTGCCGGTGACGGCAACGAAGCGGTTCGGCAGCGCCCGCCAGGCCAGCTCCATCTCCCCCATCACCTCGATCCCCTGCTCCAGCGCCGCTGCGATCACCGGCGCCTCCCGGGGAACCCCCGGGCTCTTGACGACGGTCCGCGTCCCCTCGAGCTGTGCCAGTCCATCCGTATCCAGAAAGACTTCGACGCCGACCCGCTCCAGCCCTGCCGCCCCCTCCGGATGGCCGGAATCGACCGCCCGCACCGTCTCACCTCGGGCCGCCAGCAATCGCGCCGCGGCCTGTCCGGAGCGGGCTAATCCCGCGATTAGGAAAGAACCTTCGGGAAAGGGGGGGCGAGTTTCCTTGGGCTGAACCCTTAGGGACACATGCGAGAGCTTCGCGACGCCCCCGAATACCCCTCCGTGCAGCCCATCGCCACTTGGTGATGTATCCTCATACATCATGAAGAGTCGCACCCAGATCTACCTCGACACCGCCCAGACCGCAAAGCTCGACAAGCTCGCCGCGGCCGAGCGGACCAGTCGCTCGACCATCATCCGCCGCGCAGTCGACGCCTACCTTGCCCAGGAGCTGCGGGACGCGGAGGCGTGGCGTGAGCAGTGGCAGCAGGCCGTTGCGGAGACCGCGGGGATCGCCCCCCACCTCGGGGATCCCGTGGAGTACGTCGACGAACTTCGCCGCGCCGATGCCGAGCGCCTTAAGGAATTGAAGTGGTGAGCGTCGTGCTCGACACGACTGTCCTCGTCGCTCACCTGCGGGGGTCTTCTTCCGCCGGCGAATACATCGCGGCTCTCGGTGCTCCCCCCACCTGCTCGGAGGTGACCAGAGTCGAGATCCTCCAGGGCGCGCGGCCGGCGGAACAGCGACGGATCGAGCGGCTATTCGCCCTGCTCACCTGGACTCCGGTTGACGAGGCCATCTCCCGCCGCGCCGGTGAGCTCGGCAAGCGTTGGCATCGGAGCCATCCTGGTATCGGCGTAACGGATTTATTGATCGCCGCCACCGCCGAGCTCCTCGAGCTTCCGCTCGCCACCCAGAACCTGAAGCACTTCCCGATGTTCGAGGGCCTCCAGACCCCCTACTGACGGGCGAACTCGCGGATCTCCCGGGCCAGCGCCTGCGGCTGGTCGATCGGGATCAGGGTGAAGCAGTCGGGCAGCTCGACGTAGCGGGAGTTGGGGAAGGCCGCGGCGAGGGCACGGCCGGCCTCGTTAGGCATCATCGTCCCCTCCGCGTCCCAGACGACGAGGACCGGCTTCTCGAAGCTGCGCAGCTTCGGCGTCGCGGCGCGCATCTCGCGGGCCCCGTGGCGGACGTCGCGGACGTATCTGCGGGTGTCGCGACGGATCTCCGATCGCTTCAGCGGCTGCAGCCAGCGGCGCATCAGCTCATCGGGGACGCCGCGCTTGCTCATCCGCCCGTAGGTGAACGGCAGCCGGCGCAAGAACGGCGTGCTGAGGGCGAGGCGCATCACTCCGAAGCCGCCGGGCATGAACCCCGAGAGGGCGGCGATCCGACCGGCGACGCCAGGCGGATAGTTCCCCTCGGTCTCGCAGGAGACGAGGACGAAACCGCCGACCCGGTCGGCGCCGCCGTGGGAGACCATCGTCTGGGCGCCGCCCCAGTCGTTGAAGCAGACGACCGCGTCGCGCAGGTCGAGGCGCTCGAGGAACTCGGTGACGATCCGCGACAGCCCCGGCAGCGAGAGGTCGGCATCCGGCCGCAGCGGCTTGCGCTGGGCGCCGAGCGGCAGCACCGGGGTCAGGCAGCGGAACTCGGGGGCCAGCTCGGCGACCACCCCGTCCCAGAGCGACTCGTCGTGTGGCAGCCCGCCGATGAAGACGAGCGTCCGGCCCTCCCCGCCGCTGTCGCCATACTCGATCGGTCCCGCGCTGACTTCGACCTCGGGCATCGTTCCCACTGACTACCCGATTGATTGCTGGTACAGGGTGAAGCCGATCCCTGAGCAGACGGCGGCGATGATCCAGAAGCGGAGCATGATCTTCGTCTCCGACCAGGCCATCATCTCGAAGTGGTGGTGCAGCGGCGCCATCAACAGGACGCGGCGACGGAAGGTCTTGAAGGCGAAGACCTGGAGCAGAACCGAGAGCGCCTCGATCACGAAGATGCCGCCGATGATGATCAGCAGGACCTCGGTCTGGGTCATCACCGCCAGCGCCCCGATCGCCCCGCCGAGGCCGAGCGAGCCGGTGTCCCCCATGAAGATCGAGGCCGGGAAGGCGTTGTACCAGAGGAACCCCACGCAGGCGCCGACCAAGCAGGCGGAGAGCAGGGCGAGGTTCTGCTGCTCGTTGGCAACGAAGGCGATCGCCGTGTAGGCGAGGAGGACGATCGCGCAGGAGCCGGCGGCGAGGCCGTCGAGACCGTCGGTGAGGTTGACCCCGTTCGAGGTGCCGGCAATCACGAGGAAGACGAGGACGAAGTAGAGGGCCGGGCCGAGGTCGATGCTGCCGTCGCCGATCCGGAAGTAGAGGGTGGGCTCGAGGCCGACCTCGTGGCGGGCGACCCACCACAGCGCCAGGGCCATGATCAGCTGGCCGATCAGCTTCCAGCGGCCGGCGAGGCCGAGCGAGCGGCGTTTGACGATCTTGATGTAGTCGTCGGCGAAGCCCAGCGCCGCGCACCCGATCGCCACCCCGAAGACGGCCATGCTCTGGGCGTCGCGGTCGGAAAGTACGAGGAAGGGGACGCAGATCGAGGCGAAGACGATCAGCCCGCCCATCGTCGGCGTCCCGGCCTTGGTGTGGTGCTCCTGCGGCCCGTCCTCGCGGATGTGCTGCCCGAACTCCTTCACCCGCAGGTATTCGATGAATTTGGGGCCGAGGAAGATGCAGATCAGCATCGCCGCCATCCCCGCGATCAGGACTTCGCCCATCAGCCCTCCTCGGCCGGAACCAGCTCGGCGAGCTGCTCGGCGACGGTCTCGAGGCCGGCCGAGCGCGAGCCCTTGATCAGGACCGCGTCGCCCGGCTGGAGCTGCTGGGCGAGGAATTCCGCCGCCTCATCCGGGTCGGCGACGAGCTCGTCGGGGTCATAGTCGCGGGACGGCAGGCCGACCCCGACGACGAAGTCGATGCCGCGGGCGCGGGCGTGCTCGCCGACCTCGCGGTGGTAGCCGGCCGACTCGGAACCGAGCTCGCCCATCTCCCCCAGCAGCGCGACCGTGCGGGCCGCCTCGAGGCTGGCGAGGTGGTCGAGCGCCGCGCGCATCGACACCGGGTTGGCGTTGTAGCAGTCGTTCACGAGGACGATGCCCCCGGGGAGCTGCCGGCGCTCGCCGCGGAAACGGGAGAATCCTATGTCCGCGGCGCGGTCGGACATTCCCGCGAGGTCGGCGCCGAGGGCGACGGCGGCGGCCAACGCCGCCAGGGCGGTGGGGAGGTTGTGCGCCTCGGTGAAGGGAAAGTGGAAGCGCTGGGCGCCGAGGGGGGCCGTGACCAGCGCCTCGGTGACACCATCGTCGACCTTGACCTCGGTCGCCTCGACGTCACCGCCAGGGCCGAAGCGCAGCTGCTGGGCGATCGGCGCCAGATGCGGCTCCAGCTCGCCGGCCGACACAGGCGCCACCGCGGTGCCGCCGGGCGGCAGGTCGTCGAGGATCTCCGCCTTCGCCGCGGCGATCGCCGCGATCGAGCCGAGCAGCTCGACGTGGACCGGGCCGACGTTGGTGATCACCGCCACCTCGGGCTCGGCGATCGCCGCCAGCTCGGCGATCTGCCCCCTGCCGCGCATCGCCATCTCCAGGACGAGGGCCTCGGTGTCGTCGGGCGCTTCGAGGATCGTCAGCGGCAGCCCGATCTCGGTGTTGAGGTTCTCCTTGTTCGCGTGCACCCGCCCGGGGAGCAGAGCCCGGGTGATGTCCTTGACCGAGGTCTTGCCGACCGAGCCGGTAACTCCGACCACCCGGGCCCCCAGCGCCCGCCGC
>CAMLHB010000067.1 GCA_946479725.1 uncultured Actinomycetes bacterium
ACCTGGCTTCGCCGACCGGCGAAGGCGGCCTCGGGCTCGGCACCAACCTGACCAGCTTCATCTTCCTGGGGACGATCCTCGCCCTCGTTATCTTCCTGGCGATCTCCAAGCGCGACGTGATTCGCTCCGGGCCTCTTCCGGCCGCAGCGACGCTGCCGCCAGACGGGACCGCGGCGGTCCTTGTCGTGCTCAACAAGGTCGGGCCGACCGCGGAGCTGCTGGAGGCGGTGCGACAGCGGGCGGCAAAGGGCGCCGCTCGCTTCTTCGTCCTGGTTCCCAACCCGGACCACCTGGCCTTCGACCGCAACAGCCCGGATACCAGCGACGGAGAGGCGCTGCTGGCGAGCGCGTTGCCGCAGATCCAAGGGCCGGCGGGCAGTCCGGTAACCGGGCGCGTCGCGAACAGTCCCAACGCCTATGACGACGTGGTCGAAGAGCTCGAATCCCGCCCTTACAGCGAGATCATCATCGAGACGCCACCGAGCCACATCTCGCACTGGCTCCACGTCGATCTGCCACACCGGATCTCCGAGCTTGGGTACTCGACGCTGGCGGTTGCGCCAGCGCGGTAGGAGCGATAAACCCCGGGCCGCGAGTGACCGAACGCCCGCTGGGGAAGATGCTGTTTAGGGTACCCTAACTAGGTTCCCCGGTATCTCCCAAATGTCCTTCGCAGAAACCGCACTCCTGGGAGCCCTCGCAGGGTTCACCATCTATCTGGGCCTTCCGTTCGGGCGCTTGCAGCTGCTCACGGATCGCACTCGGGTCGCGCTTGCGATGTTCTCGGTCGGGGTCCTCGCGTTCATCTTCGTCGACGTCATGCAGCATGCGTCCGGGATCGTCGAGGCGGCGGTCGGCGGCTTCAAGGACAACTCCACCAGCCTCGGCCACGCCCTCTTCCTAGCGGCGCTGCTCGGTGTCGGCTTTGCACTCGGCTCGGCCGGGCTGGCGACGGTCGAGCGCCGGCTGCGCGGGATGAGGCCGCTGCCGCCGATCTCCGGCGGCGCGGTCGACGTGCTGACCGCGGAGCAGGTCGCGCGGCAGGATTCGGCGGCGAGGGCGCGGGCCCTGCGGATCGGCATGACGATCGCGATCGCAATCGGACTTCACAACTTCGCCGAGGGCCTTGCCATCGGCGTCTCGGCCAGCGCCGGGGATCTCAGTCTCGCCACCGTGTTGATCGTCGGATTTGCCCTTCACAACGCGACGGAGGGTTTCGGCATCGTCGGCCCCTTGGGCAATGTCCGACCCTCGTGGCGTTGGCTCGGGCTGGTCGGGCTGATCGGTGGCGCACCGACCTTCCTCGGCGCGATGCTCGGATACGGCGTCACCTCCGAACCGCTCGAACTCGCCTTCTACGCGATCGCGGGAGGCGCGATCCTCTACGTCATCGGAGAGATCCGAAGCGGGATGCGCCGTTACGGGCATCGCGAGTTGGGGCTCTGGCTGGTGGCTCTCGGCTTTTTCGTCGGAGTGGCCACCGATCTGGTCGTCGCCTACGGCGGCGGCTGAGTAGCTGAGCAGCGAGAGCCTCCTCAGCTTTTCTTCATCTTCAGCGTTGATTGTCCTGCCATGCACGTCTTGGTGGTCGAGGACGAGGTGAAGATGGCGGCGCTGATCCGCCGCGGCCTGACCGAGGAGGGAGTCATGGTCGACATTGCGGGAACGGGCGAGGACGCGCTGGTTATCGCCCGCTCGACCGGCTACGACGCGATCATGCTCGACGTTGTCTTGCCTGGGATCGACGGTTTCGAGGCATGCCGACAGCTCCGGATCGATGGCATTTGGACCCCGGTTCTGATGCTGACCGCGCGTGGCGCCCTCGTCGATCGGGTCGCCGGCCTGGATGGCGGCGCCGACGATTACCTGACCAAGCCGTTCTCCTTCGTCGAGCTGCTGGCACGGCTGCGGGCGCTGGTCCGCCGTGGTCAGGCGGAGAGGCCGACGGTCATCGAGGTCGGTGGCCTGAAGCTTGATCCCGCTACTCACCAGGTTTGGCGGGGTGAGAGCGAGATCGAACTCTCCGCCAAGGAGTTCACGCTGCTGAGCGTGTTCATGCGCAATCCCGGTGTCGTCCTCTCGCGCACCCAACTCCTGGAGCAGGCGTGGGAGTACGACTTCGAGCATCGCTCCAACGTGATCGAGGTCTACATTCGCTACCTCCGACGCAAAATTGACCACCCCTTCGACGTCGCCTCGCTGGAGACCGTTCGCGGCGCCGGCTATCGCTTGCGAAAGGATGGAGGCTGCTGAGCCGCCTTCCTCTGAGCCGTCTCTCGATCCGCCTTCGCGTCACCCTGGTCTTCACCGCGGTGATGGCGCTGGTCCTCGGGGCGATCGGCCTCTTCGTCTTTCTGCGCTTTCGCGCCGAGCTCGACAACACGATCAACGCCGGGCTGCGCTCGCGCGCCGCCGACGTCGTCGCCTTGGTCAAGGAGGCGGACCTCGGCCTCAGCGATGGCCAAGGGGGGAACCTGGTCGGGCGGACCGAGAGCTTCGCCGAGGTGCTGGGAGCCGACGGCAGCGTCGTCGATTCCTCCGCTGCGGTCGGCAACGAGGTTTTGCTCAGGCCGGCTGAACTTGCTGCTGCGCTGCGCGGACCGTTGATCGTCAACCGCGGTCCCCTGCCGGGGCTCGAGAAGTCCTCGCGACTTCTGGCGATGCCAGTGAGCGCCCACGGTCGCCAGCGAGTTGTCGTGGTCGGAACCTCGACTGAGGCGCGCGACGACTCCCTCGTCGACCTCGTTCAGTTGCTTCTGCTCGGCGGTCCGGTGGCTTTGCTCCTCGCCGCGCTCGCGGCCTACGGGGTGGCGGCCGCTGCGCTCCATCCGGTCGAGGCGATGCGCACCCGGGCGAGCGAGATCTCCGCCGCCGAGCCCGATCAGCGCCTGCCGGTGCCGCCGACCCACGACGAGGTCGCCCGCCTCGGGGCGACGCTGAACGAAATGCTGGAGCGGCTCGGCGAGGCGCTCGAGCACGAGCGAGCCTTCGTCGCCGACGCCAGCCACGAGCTGCGCACGCCGCTCGCGATCTTGCGAACCGAGCTGGAGCTGGCCTTGGCCGAAGGGCGCTCCCCAGGGGAGTTGCGAGCCGCCATTGCTTCTGCCGCCGAGGAGACTGATCGGCTCACGCAGCTCTCCGAGGACCTACTGACGATCGCCCAGACCGAGCGCGGCGAGCTGCCGTTGCGCCTGACCCGTGTCGAGTTGAGCGAGCTTCTCGAAGGGGTCAGGCGGCGGTTTGAGCGCAGGGCGGCAGAGGAAGGTCGTCGGATCGAGGTTGCGGGCCCGGACCTGGCCATCCGCGGCGATCGCCTCCGCCTCGACCAGGCGATCGGCAGCGTCGTTGACAACGCACTGCGCTACGGGGACGGCCCGATCTCACTCGATGTAAGCAGCGGCGATCAGGGCATTGGAATCCGGGTGCGCGATCGAGGTCCCGGCTTCCCGACCGAGTTTCTGCCCCGCGCGTTCGAGCGCTTCAGCCGGGCGAGCTCAAGCCGCCGGGACGGCGGCAGCGGGCTCGGTCTCGCGATCGTCAGGACCGTGATGCGTGCTCACGAAGGCGAGGTCGAAGTCACCAACTGGGAAGGCGGAGCAGAGGTCGGCTTTACATTCTTGGAGCCGAGCCGCTGGCGGTGATTGGGTACTTTGAAGTTGCGCCGTCCGGGCGGTTGTGGAAGGTTGGCGGCGCGGATGCTCAGGCGCCACCGACTACTCGTAGGGCTTCTGGGGGCGCTTGCCCTGCTGGGGGGCCTGGCTTCCAGCGCGGTCGCGGTGGTTGCGCCGACGGCGATGGGGTGGACGGTGATCGACCGGTATGGGGGCGATGCCAACGGGGACGGGAAGATCGACGACGGCAGCGTGCTGCAGCCGGCCGACCTCAACACGTTTGCGGTGCGGGTGCTGCCCTCTTCGGCGATTTGCGCGGAGCTGAAGCGGGCGACGTGGCGGGTCGACGGGGAGGCAGCCGAACCGCTGTTGCTGGAAGAAGGAGAAAGCTGCGGGGCGGTGTTCCACGTCAAGGGCGAGGGGGAACACCTGATCAAGGTGCTCGCGCGCAACCGGGCCGAGGTCGCCCGGGTCGAAGTCGACGACACGCTGATCGTCGCCCTCGGTGACTCGGTCGCCTCCGGCGAGGGCAACCCGGAAGCGCCGCCAGGCGCCGGACATCGCTGGCTCGACACGCCCTGCCATCGCAGCGCCGCGGCCGGCTTCCAGCAGGCGGCCAACCAGCTCGGCAAAGTCGACCGGCGGCGCTCGATCACCTTCGTCAGCCTCGCCTGCTCGGGCGCGCGGATCGACCAGGGGCTGCTCGAACGGTACGCCGGGATCCAGCCGGCTCGCGGCGGTGCGGCATACCTGCCGCAGGTCGACCGCCTGCGCGAACTCGCCGGCCGCCGCCAGGCCGGGGACCCCGACGAACCCGCGGTCGACGCGATCCTGCTCAGCATCGGCGCCAACGACGTGCGCTTCTCCGGCGTCGTCAAGCAGTGCCTCCTGCCCGGCGAATGCCAGGTGGCGCAGAAAGGCGGGCTCGACAGCAGGCTGGCGGCGCTCAGCGGCAATTACGACGAACTGGGCGGAGCGCTCGGGGAAGCCGCCCCTGGGTCCCCCGTCTTCATCACCGAATACTTCGACCCCACGCACGACGAGTTCGGGCGCTTCTGCAAGCACGGCCCGCTCGCGACCTCGCAGGCGGAGGTGGAGTGGGCCTACGAGGAACTGCTGCAGCCCCTGAACCGGAAGATCAAGGCGGCGGCCGAGCGCAACGGCTGGCAGGAGGTTGGGGGGATCGCCGCCGACTTCGGACCGCACGGCTACTGCACGGGCAAGCACCGCCGCTGGGTGCGGACCCTCCCCGAAGCGCTCGGGATGGACAACCTGGACGGGACCCTGCACCCCAACGAAGCCGGCCAGCAGGCGATCGCGCGGCGGGTGGCGGGACCGCTGGCCGCCGCGCTCGACTTCCAGGCGCCCGCTCCCGCCCCGGGCGCCGAAGAAGGGGAGGAGGGGCTGCCGAGCCTGAAGACGCTGGGCGGCTGGGTGGCGGCCGGCGTCCTCGCCCCCTACGCCGTGGTCGCCGGCGCCGTCCTCAAGCCGGACCCCGATTCGACCTGGCGGCGGGTGCTGGCCCTCTGGCTGGCGCTGCCGCTGCTGATCGCGCTGCTGCTGCTGGTCGGCCGGGCGCTGATGCTGCTGCGGGCGACCTGGCCCGTGGACCCGACCCGCGCCCGCCGCGCGCCGCCGCAGCTGCGCAGCCGCCGGGTTCAGCTCTCGACCCGCAACCTGGTCCTGATCGCGCTGGGGATCGCGGTCGCCTTCGCCGCGACGGTGGTCGCCGCCGGCCTGGTCGGGCGGGCGATTCTCTGGCTCCGCTTCTGGTCGGCCCGGCTTCCCGCCGACCAGGCCGTCAACTCCGTCTCGACGAGCGAACTCGTCTCCACCGGCGCGGTGGCGCTGGCGATCTTCGTCGGCCTCGGCCTCGCCGCCGCAGCGCTGGCCTGGCTCCTCGACGCCAAGGGCCGCGAGGTGCGGACGACCCGGCGCGGCCTCGTCGCGATCGGCCTGGCCGAGCTGCTGGCGACGATCTGGATCGGTGACTTCCGCACCCACCAGGCCGTGCAGATCTTCCTCGGCCTGCTCGCGGCGGCACTGCTGCTCCACTACCTCGTCGACCGGCTACTCGAGTGGCGCCACCGCAACGACCCGATGCGGACCGGTTCGACCGAGCCGCAGGGGAAGAGGGTCTGGGAGTGCCTCAAAGGGAGGGTCAGGGACTACTTCCAAAGCGAGGAGCGCCTCGACGCCCGCATCTACAGGCTCGTGCCCTTCCTCTTCCTCGCGATCGCGCTCTACTTCGCCTTCCGCGCCGAAGGCGTCGATCGCACGCTGCTGGTGCTCGTTCCCTACGCGATCGCGGCGATCCTCTTCGCCGCGCCCGGGGGATTCGCCGCGCCCGGCGTGCGCTGGAAGGCGGACAAGCTCGACTCGTTGCTGCTGCCGCGGGTCTCCTTGGCCATCACCGGCTTCGCGATCGTCTTCGTCCTCCTGGTCCGCGACGAGCTCTGGCTCGCTGGCGTCGCCGTGACCGCGGTCCTGCTCGGCCTCCTCTGCCTCGCGGTCGCCGCCGCCTCCGGCGAGCGCTTCGCGCCCTACGGCCTCGCGGTGCTGGCCTCGGTGCCGCTCTTCGCCGGCGCCGCCGCCTTCCTCCACGGCCTCGACTCGCCGGAACTGCAGCCGGTGGCGGTGGTCCTCGCCAACGGCGAAGCGGTCTGCGGCGCCTACGTCGGCGAAAGCGACGGCCAGCTCTGGCTCGCGCACCTGCAGCTGGACCAGCGGGCGAGCGTCCATCGCCCGCAGCGCGGCGCGATCGCCCCGCTGAACGTCGAAGACGTCGAAGCCAAGGCGCTGGGGCCGCTGGAGCCGGTCGATCTGGTCGACCCGCGGGCGATCGAATTGCGCAATCGCCTACTCGACGACCGCGGAAACGAGAAGCCGGAGAATCGGGCGCCGAGCTGCGCGCCCACCCCGGGGATGAAAGCGTCGATGGCGGGGGACGAACAGCCGCTGCCGAGCGACTGGCAGCGCCGGCTCGCCCGGCGCTACCAGCCCGAACTGATCGTCGACCGGGCTGACCGCTTCTGGCCGGTGCCGTTCAGCACGGTCTTTTCCTTCCGCGACCGCCGCGCCTCGATCTGCCGCCGCGTCGCCGGCGGCGGTGGGGGTTGCCTGCGGCTCGGTACCCCGGGGCAGTTCCCCTGGAGCGGGGGAGAAGGGGAGTCGCTCGAGTACCCGGCCGCCGACAACGACGTCGACGCCCAGCACGACCAGATGGTCGCGGCGCTGGGGGGCGCCGATCCGGAGGCGACCGCCGCCGAGTACTACCTGGTGCACCGCCGGGGTCATGGACCGATCACGATCCAGTACTGGTTCTTCTACCCCTTCAACTACCAGCCGGTCGGCGGCGGCATCGCCGAGGGGGGCTTCCACGAGGGCGACTTCGAGTCGATCGGGGTCCTCCTCTCCGCCGACAAGGAACCGCGCTACGTCTGGATGAACCGCCACAACGAAGAGGGCCGCGCCTTCCCCTGGGACGACGAAGCGCTGAGCCGGATCGAAGAACACCCGCGCGTCTTCGCCGCCCGCGGCAGCCACGCCACCTACGAGAACTGCGAAGGCCAGGTGCGCCCGCTCGACGTCAAGGGACTGATCGACGACCACCCGACCTGCGACCCGGCCCGGCAGCTGCACCTGCTGCCGGGGGTGACGCCGCTGATCGACCTCTCGCGGGTGGGGTGGGCCTGCTGGCACGGCCTGCTCGGCCACCGCAACGGCGGCCGTGGCGTCTATGAAGGCAGCAACAAGTTCCTCATCGCCGATGCGCCGGAAAGCCCGCTCTGGCAGCAGAAGTACGGCGGCGAAAAGGTCGAACCGTGCCGCGGCGTCCCCGACCCCGGCGGCCGCGATGGCCGCGGTGAAGAAGTGGTCGAGGAGAGCACCAAAGTGCCGGCGCGGCTGCGCAGGAACTCGAGCCCCCTGGAGAAGGCGATCGACCAGTGCTCCGACTGGGAAAAGCCGGCGACGAGCGGCATCTACATGGTCGCCTGCAGCCAGGCGGATCTCGATCGGTACGTGAACAGCGGGCTCGAAGACCCCGGCGATGACAAGTTGAGGATCGAGGCGCTCGAATCCGAGCCGCCTGGCGAGCCTGTCTCGATCCCGGCGGTGCGGCGCAACCGCAGCGGCACTTACCTCGGCGACTGGACGATCACCGCCGCACAGAAGACCGAGGTCTCCGTCTTCGCCTCCTGTCCGAACGCCGGCAAGATCATCGTCGGCCGCTTCAAGGAAGTGGAAATCGAACCGGGGGCGGAACTGTCGGTCAACGACCACGGCCCCGGCGGGGTCTGGGTGCTCGAAGACGCCGGCGGCGCCCCGGTCGGCGAAACGCTCCCCTTCACGACCAAAGCCAAGGAGGGCCTGCTGGTCCCGAAAGCGCCGGTCCCGGGTACCTTCCTGTCCTGCAGTCGCTAGAAGCGGGCCGAGGCCGGGCAGATGTCGAGGCCGTCGGCGAGGGCGAAGAAGGCGACGGCGAAGGGGCTGGAGGCGGTCGCCTCGCGCAGTTGCGCCCAGTCGATCTGCTCGCGCAAGGAGCGGGTGATGAGGATCAGGTCGCCGTAGTCGACGCTGTGCTCGTCGAGCGCCATCAGCTTGGTGATGAGGACGTCGTTGAGGTCCATCACGTGGGTCTGCATCGCCATCACGCTCAGCTCTTCGCCGCGGGCGAGCACCTCGTCGTCGATCGTCATCCCCGAGGGTTCGAAGATCAGGTCGACGAGGATCTCGCCGTCGTAGGCCTTCAGCAGCCACTGCTCGGGCGGCGACTCCGGCCGCATCCCGGCCTCGGCCAGCGCCGCCTGCGCTCGCTCGGCGTCCTCGGGCTTGACCATCAGGTCGATGTCGTTGCTGGAGGGCGGGCCGCCGCGCGCCCAGCAGCCGAGCCCGCCGCCGAGCAGGTAGGGGATGCCCTGCCCCTCCAGCGCCGCGACCGAGCGCTTCAGGCTCTCGGTCAGCTCCTCGGCGACCTCGCTCTTGCCCAGGTTCTCCACCACGCCCCTTTCGGTGCCCCGTCCACGCCTCCGATAAACGCGGGGCGGGGCGGGTAGGGGAGCGGGGTGACTTCTTCCTCCGCAACCGCGCGGCTGCGGGTCGCGGCCACCGGGGACATCCACTGCCGCGACTCCAACCGGGAGGCGATCGTCTCCTCCTTCGCGGCCCTCGGCGACGAGGTCGACCTCGTCCTCGTCGCCGGCGACCTGACCAGCCACGGCCGCCTCGACGAGGCGGAAATCCTCTGCGCGGCGGCGGCCGAGACCGAGGCGCCCGTCTACGCGGTGCTCGGCAACCACGACTGGCACGCCGACGAAGCCGAGGCGATCCTCGGGCGCCTGGAGGCGGGCGGCGTCCACATGCTCGACCGCGGCGCCGCCGTCTGCGGGGTCGGCGAGGTCGAGGTTGGGATCGTCGGCGTCAAGGGCTTCGTCGGCGGCTTCGCGCCGCGCCACCTGCCGGACTTCGGGGAGCCCTCGCTGCGCGCCGTCTACGCCGAGACCACGGCGGAAGTGGAAGCGCTCGACCAGGGGCTGCGTGAGGTCGCGACCTGCCCGCTGCGGATCGTCCTCCTCCACTACTCGCCGGCCGAAGAAACGCTGGAGGGGGAGCCGCGGGAGATCTGGGTCTTCCTCGGCTCCGATCGCCTGGCGGCGCCGATCCTCGAGCACGGCCCCGACCTCGTCCTCCACGGACACGCGCACGCGGGCTCGCCTGACGGGACGATCGGCGAGACCCCGGTCCACAACGTCTCCCAGCCCGTGCTCGAGGCCGACTTCCGCTTCTTCGAGCTCGACGCCAGCCGGGCCCACAGCCCGATTCCGTAGCTAGCGCGGCTCGAGGCCGATCAGGTCGTAGTAGCCGACGAGGTAGAGCTCTTTGCCGTCGGAGACCATCGGCGTGTAGCCGGCCTGCTTGATGTGGAAGGTGCGCTTGTGGGTGCGGACGTCGAAGCCGCTGGTTTCCCGGGTCTTGAAGCTGGAGGTGTAGGCGGTGTGGCCGATCACGGTGGCGGTGCCGGGGATCGGGCCGCCGACGTCGCGGTGCCAGCGCTCCTTGCCGGTGCGGGCGTCGAGGGCGAAGAAGCGGCCGTTTTCGGCGCCGATGTAGACGGTCGGCGGGGTGCCGGGTACCTGGGCGACGGCGGGGGAGCCGTAGACCGCGCCGCCGGTGTCGAAGTGCCAGGCGACCTTGCCGCTGCGCTCGTCGAAGGCGTAGACGGTGCCGTCGTCGCGGCCGGCGTAGACCTTGCCGAAGGCGACCGCGGGGGAGGAGAAGAAGCCGCCGCGGCCGAACGGCGGCACCTTGCTCGTGTTGCTGCGCCAGGCGAGCTTGCCGCTCTTGGCGTCGAGGGCGAACATGCTGCTCTGGTAGTCGGCGAAGAAGACCTTGCCGTCGTCGTAGCTGGGGCTGGCTTTGATCGCCCCCGGCGCGTTGAAGCTCCACAGCGTCCTGCCGCTCTTCGCGTCGAGGGCGAGCAGGTTGGTGGTGTCGGTGCCGAGGTAGAGCCGGCCGTCGACCGCCAGCGGCGAGGATTCGAGGTGACCGCCAAGCCGCCGCACCCAGAGCTTCTTCCCGGTCTTCGCATCCCCGGCGGCGAGGTTCCCGGTCAGGAACGCCCCGTAGACGACCCCGTCGTAGTAGACCGGCGCGGTGACGAAGTTCGGCTTCCCCTTGTCGCTCGGCCGCACATTCAATTCCCACAACACCTTGCGATCCTGCAGCCGCACCGCTTTCCCGTTCCCGTACTTGTTGATCACATAGGCGACCCCACCATGGATGGCGGGCGGGAACTCGAGCAGCGCATGCGTGTTGATCGACCACGCCTGCCTCAGCGGCGGATCCAGCGCCTTCTCCTCCGCCGGCAGGTAATGCGTCCGCTGCGGCACCCGCCCGAAGATCGGCCAGTCGACGTAGGGGGCACCGGTGGCGGCAGGGCTGCCTGCGCCCGAGGCAGAGTCGCCGTCGGAGTCACCGCAGCCGATGAGCCCCAGGGCAAGGGCAAGAGCGGCGAGCATCGAGAGAGCAACGCGCATCGCCCCTCTCATCGGCAGAGGCGCAAGGCGCTTTAGAAGAAAGCGGCGGACGAGAATCGAACTCGCGTCTCCAGTTTGGAAGACTGGGGCTCTACCGTTGAGCTACCGCCGCGCGGTGGAAGCCGCCCCGCTTTGCAGTGCGGCGACGGTGACAGTTTGCACAAACCACCTCGCACTTTGCAATCTCGTCGAGG
>CAMLHB010000068.1 GCA_946479725.1 uncultured Actinomycetes bacterium
TTGCTCCTGGCCTTCGTCAGCCTCTCGCTCGGCCTGGTCAACCTGCTGCCGATCCTGCCGCTCGACGGCGGCCACATCTTCTGGGCGCTGGTCGAGAAGCTGCGGGGCCGGCCGGTCTCGCTGCGGGTGGTGGAGCGGGCGACGATGGTCGGCATCGCCCTCGTCCTCATGCTCTTCTTCCTCGGCCTCTCCAACGACATCGGCCGAATAACCGGCGAAGGCTTCGAAGTCCGATAGCCCCGGCCATGCCCAACCACAGCCACGCCCAGGTACAGGATCCGGGACGCCTCTCTCAGTAGGCTTCAGAGATGGCTTCAAAAAGGCAAATCTTCGTCGGCGGCGTGCCGATCGGCGGCGGGGCGCCGGTTGCCGTGCAGACGATGACCAAGACCGAGACCGCCAACCTGGCGGCGACGATGGAGCAGATCCGCAAGGTCGCCGACGCCGGGGCGGACCTGGTCCGCTGCGCGGTGCCGCGCGAGCAGGACGCGGAGGCGCTGAAGACGATCGTCAAGGAATCGCCGATCCCGGTGATCGCCGACATCCATTTCAACCACACGCTGGCGCTGAAAGCGATCGACGCCGGCGCCCACTGCATCCGCCTCAACCCGGGCAACATCGGCGGCCGCGAGAAGGTCGCCGAGGTGGCGGAGAAGGCGAACGCGAAGGGCGTGCCGATGCGGATCGGCGTCAACTCGGGCTCGCTCCCCAAACACCTGCACGAGCGCGAGCGCGAGGCGCCGGTCGAGGCCCTGGTCGCCGCCGCGATCGAGTTCGTCGAGCTGATGGAGGGCCTCGACTTCGAGAACTTCAAGGTCTCGATCAAGTCGACCAACGTGCCGAACACGATCGCCGCCAACCGCCTGCTCTCGGAGAGGATCCCCTATCCACTGCACCTCGGGGTCACGGAGGCGGGGACGAAATGGGGCGGCTCGCTGAAAAGCGCGGTCGGCCTGGGGACTTTGCTCGCCGACGGGATCGGCGACACGATCCGGATCAGCCTCTCGACCTTCCACGCCGAGGAGGAGGTCAAGGTCGCCTGGGAGATCCTCAAGGCGCTGCAGCTGCGCGAGCGCGGCCCGGTCCTGATCGCCTGCCCGACCTGCGGCCGCCTCCAGTTCGACATGGACTCGGTCGTCGCCGAAATCGAGAAGCGGCTCGAAAGCTACGCCGAGCCGGTTGAGGTCGCCGTCCTCGGCTGCGCCGTCAACGGCATCGGCGAGGCCAGCCACGCCGACTTCGGCATCGCCGGCGCCAAGAACGAGGGCCTGATCTTCGCCGGCGGCAAACCGCTCCGCAAGGTCCCGCAGGAGAAGCTCGTCGACACCCTCTTCGAGGAGATCGACAAGTCCCTCGACCGCGGTGGCCAGGTCGAGTTCGACGAGGCCGAGTCCCGCGAGGGAGCCGAGTGGGTCGCCAACATCGAGCGCGAAAACGCCGGCGACCTCACCCCCGAGAAGATCGCCGCCATGGAGAAGGAAGCCGTCGAACGCGGCGAGTCCGACAAGGTCCTCCTCGACGAGGAGGCTTCGCCGACGGCGAGCCGCAGGTTCACGCGGGCCTAGCGGATAGGTTTCGCGGTGTGAGCCGCCTCTCCCAGACCTTCCTCCCGACCCTGAAGGACGCGCCTACGGATGCGGAGGCGCTTTCGCACAAGCTGATGGTGCGGGCCGGGTTGATCCGGCAGCTGGGGGCGGGGCTTTGGACCTATTTGCCTGCCGGATGGCGGGTGCAGCGGCGGGTCCAGGCGATCGTCCGCGAGGAGATGGAGGGAATCGGCTGTCAGGAGATGCTGATGCCGGTCCTGCAGCCCGCCGAGGCCTGGGAGAAGACGGGGCGGTACGGGATCGAGGAGCTGTTCAAGCTCGAGGACCGCAAGGGGTCGCCGCTGGTCCTGGCGATGACGCACGAGGAGGCGGTCACCTACCACGTGGCGCGGGAGGTGCGCTCCTACCGGGACCTGCCGCTGATGGTCTTCCACATCCAGACCAAGGAGCGCGACGAGCCGCGGCCGCGGGCCGGGGTGCTGCGGACCCGCGAGTTCACGATGAAGGATGCCTATTCGTTCGACCGCGACGAGGAGGGACTGGCGCGCTCCTATGAGCTGCAGGCGGGCGCTTATGAGCGGATCCTCGATCGCTGCGGGCTGCGCTGGTACCGGGTCAAATCCGACGTCGGGATGATGGGCGGCACCGACGCCGACGAGTACATGGCGCCCTGTCCAGCCGGCGAGGACGCCGTGGCGCTGGCGCCCGGCTACGCGGCCAACGTCGAGGTCGCGGCGGCCGAGCCGCAACCGGTCGAGCTGCCGGCGCCGCTGGCCGCCCCAGAGGAGGTCGACACCCCCGGGATGACCAAGGTCGAGGAGGTGGCGGCGCACCTCGGCCTGTCCGAGGGCGCCCTGATCAAGACCCTGCCGATCATCGTCGAGGGCCGGGGGATGGTCCTCGTCCTCCTCCGCGGCGACCACCGGCTCAACGAGGTGAAGCTGCGAAACAGGATGAAGACCGACTTCCGCCAGGCGAGCGCCGAGGAGATCGAGGCCCAGCTCGGCCCGGTCGGCTACCTCGGCCCGGTCGGCTACCTCGGCCCGGTCGGCGGCGGCCTGCCGATCATCGTCGACGCCGCCCTCACCGGGAACAGCTACGTGACCGGCGCCAACAAGCCGAACACCCACCTGCGCGGCGTCGATCCCTCGCGCGATTTCGAGGCCTACGCGATGGACGTGCGGACGGTCGAGGCCGGCGACATCGCCCCCGGCGGCGGCAGGATCGAGATCGAGACGGCGATCGAGGTCGGCAACATCTTCAAGCTCGGCACCCGCTACTCGGAGCCGCTCGGCGCCACCTACCTCGACGAGAGCGGCGCCGAACACCCGATCGTCATGGGCTCCTACGGGATCGGCCCGGCTCGGATCGTCGCCGCCTCGATCGAGCAGCGGGCAGACGAGCGGGGGATCGTCTGGCCGCGGCAGCTCGCCCCCTGGGGGGTCCACCTGGTCTCGCTGGCGAAGGCGGGGGAGCCCGAGCGCGAGGCCGCCGACAAGCTCTACCAGGAGCTGCGGGCGGCGGGCGGCGAGGTCCTCTACGACGACCGCGACTCCGGACCGGGGGAGAAGCTGACCGACGCCGAGCTGCTCGGCTGCCCGCTGCGGATCGTCGCCGGCCGCCGCGGCCTCGCCAACGGCGTCGTCGAGGCAAGCGAGCGGGCCTCGGGCGTAGAGCACGAGCTGCCGCTGGCGGACGCGGCCGAACAGGCGCTGGGGCTGCTGGGCGGCCTCGACCGCGCCGATGGCTAGCCGCAACCCCTTCGGTCGCGGCCGCGCGCGCCGCCTCTTCGGCCTCGACCGCAGCGCCCCGCCGCCGCGCTCGACCCGCAAAGGGGAGCCGTTGCACCCATGGACGATTCCCAACGCCGTCGGCTACCTGCGGATGGCGGCGCTGCCGGTCTTCCTCGTCCTCGCCTACAGCACCGACGACGGCACCTCGCTCCTCTCGGCGATGGTCTTCTGGGCGATCGCCGCCGGCGACTACCTGGACGGGATCCTCGCCCGCCTGACCGGCCAGTACAGCCGCATGGGGGCGCTCCTGGACCCGCTGGTCGACCGGCTGACGATCCTCGCCGGCGCCGTCGTCTGCTGGAGCTTCGAGCTGCTGCCGCGCTGGGCGCTGGCGCTGCTGGCGCTGCGCGAGCTGACGATGCTCTTCCTCGCCTGGTTCGGCCTCCGCCACGGCGTCGACATCGACGTCAACTGGCCGGGTCGGATCTCCGTCTTCCCGATCATGGGCGGGATCTTCCTCGCCCTGCTCGCCCCCGGCTGGGTGGCGACGGCGCTCCTGCTCTGGGGTCTGGCGATGGCGATCCTCGCCACCGTCCTCTACGCCCAGACCGGGATCCGCGCGGTTCGCGCCAGCAGGCCCGCAAGCTGACGCCCAGCTTGACCCGAACCTTCAACCTAGGGTTGAACCTTGGTTGAAGAGGCAGCTATGATCGGCACCCGCGCAAACCGGAGGCGACGCCTCCTCGAGTTAGGAGCACGATGGAGGAGACCTTTCCCGATCTCGGATCCCTCAGCGACAAGGAGCTGAAGGACATGATCGACAACCTGACGGCGGAGGAGAACGAGATCTCCTACAAGCGGCGCGTCCTGCACGGGAAGATCGACATCCTGCGTGCCGAGCTGGTCAACCGGCTGCGCCAGAAACGGGAGGCCGGCGACTCGCTGATCTCCGGCGACGACGTCGAGCAGCTGACCCAGATCCTGGCCGGCAAGACCCAGCCCCCGACGGAAGACGATCCCGCCGCCTAGCGGCAGCTGCGATGGCCGTCCACTGTCCCGAGTGCGGGTTCGCCAACCCCGAGGGGGCGAACTACTGCCAGAAGTGCGGCGCCTACCTGGGCGGCCCGAAAGAGGGCGGCGAGGACCCGACGACGATGACCTACCGGGTCGACGAGACCGGCGAGATGACGCCTGTTGACATCGAGGAGGTGGTCTCCGAGAGCGGGGCGGCGCTGGTGATCCGCTCCGGCGGCGGCCGCGCCGGCGAGAGCTTCAGCCTCACCGAAGAGCGGGTCAGCATCGGCCGCAGCCCCGACGCCGGCGTTTTTCTCGACGACGTCACCGTCTCCCGCAACCACGCGCTGCTGGTGCGCCGGCGCGACGGCCTCTACATCGACGACCTCGGCTCACTCAACGGCACCTACGTCAACCGGCGTCGGATCGAGTCCCACCGGCTCGCCGACGGCGACGAGATCCAGGTCGGGAAGTACAAGCTGAGCTACCTGGAGCACTGAGGTGACGCTCTCCTCCGGACAGCCGACGCGGGCCGCGGAAGCGGGTAGCCGCCCCCGCAAGGCGCTGACGATCGGCGCCGTCTGCAAAATCCTCCAGAGCGAATTCGACGATGTCTCGATCTCGAAGATCCGCTACCTGGAGGACCAGAAGCTGCTGAGCCCGCGGCGGACCTCCGGTGGCTACCGCCTCTACAGCCAATCCGACGTCGAACGGCTGCGGACGATCCTGCGGCTGCAGCGCGACGAGTTCCTGCCGCTGCGGGTGATCCGCCAGGAGCTCGCCTCCGGCGGCGACCTCGTGCTCCCCGACGGCGAGCGCAAGCCGGCCGGCGGCGCGGTGCGGCGGGCGATCCTCGTCGATACCTCGCGCGCCTACCTCTCGCTCGACGAGGTGGTCGAGGAGACCGGGGCGCGGGAGGAGCTGGTCTCCGAGCTGGAGAACTTCGGGATCGTGCAGCCGGAAAAACGCGACGGGAAAGTGGTCTACGACGAGACCGACCGGGAGATCATCCGCGCCGCCAACGAGCTCTCCCGGGTCGGCGTCGGGGCCCGCAACCTGCGCGTCTTCCGCTCGTCGGCCGACCGCGAGGCGAACCTGCTGGAAGCGCTGCTCGGCCCGTCGCTGCGCTCGCGCAACCCCGAGCGCCGCAAGGAGGCGCTGGAAAGCCTGGAAAGCCTGGCGGCGACTGTCTCCCACCTCAAGCACCTGCTGCTGGTTCGGGACCTGCGCCGCCTGGCCGGCGAATAGCCGCCGCCCTGTGGCCCGCGTCACCCGCACGCGCACCGTCGAGGCGCCGCTCGCCGACGTCTGGAAGCTCGTCTCCGACCCCTACAGCCTGCCGCGCTGGTGGCCGCGGACCGGCAGGGTCGAGAACGTCGCGGGCGACGGCGGGCGGCGGACGCGCTGGACCAAGGTGCTGGAGACGGCGGAGGGGCGCGGCGTGCGGGCCGACTTCCGTTGCGTCAGCTCGGCCGAGAACGAGCGCTACGTCTGGGAGCAGGAGTTGGCGGGGACGCCGTTCGAGCGGCACCTGAAAGCGCTGCAGGTGGAGGTGCGGCTGCGCGGACGCGACGGCGGCACGGAGGTCAGCCTGACGGAGGAGCAGTCGCTGAAAGGGATGTCGAAGCTCGGCTCGCCGCTGATGCGCCGCGCCCGCGCCGCGATCCTCGACGAAGCCCTCGACGGCATCGAAGGGGCGCTGACGTGAGCCCCCAAAGCCGAACTGCATCAACTTGGCTACCTGCTGGGTTGCGAAGTTGATGCAGTTGCGGAGGGATGCCAAGTGGTGGGGGTGGGGGGACCCTGCGGTGGAGCCGGCGCTGGACGACGAGGCGCTCGGGGTGCTGCGGGAGCGGATCGGGGAGTTGGAGCCCTGGCCGCTGGCGCGGACGCTCGAGGGCGTCGAGTTGCCACCGGCCGAGGCGCTGCCACAGGCGCTTGTGGACGCGGTGGGGGAGGAGAGCGTCTTCAGGGATGACGAGGACCGACTGCGGCACGCGACCGGGCGCGGCTACGTCGACCTGGCGCGGCTGCGGAACGGGGTCCTTGCGGCGGCCCCCGACGCGGTGGTGATGCCGGCCGACGCCGAGGCGCTGCGGCGCGTCATCGACGTTTGCGCAGCCGAGGGAATCGCGATCGTCCCTTTCGGCGGCGGCACCAGCGTGGTCGGCGGGGTCGAGCCGCTTCGCGTCACCCACGATCGCCTGATCAGCCTCGATCTCGGCTCGCTGCAAGACGTCGAGATCGACCGCCGCTCCCTCACCGCCCGCCTTGGCGCCGGACTGCGCGGCCCCGAGGCCGAGGCGGCGCTGGCGCGGAAGGGGTTGACGCTCGGCCACTTCCCGCAATCCTTCGAGTACGCGACGGTCGGCGGCTTCGCCGCGACCCGGTCGGCGGGCCAGGCCTCGAGTGGTTACGGGCGCTTCGACGCTTTGGTGAGCTCGGTCCGCTTGCTGACCCCCGCGGGGGAGATCTCGACCCTGGAGACGCCCCACACCGCCGCCGGCCCGGCCCTGCGGGAGGTCGTGATCGGTTCGGAGGGTGTCCTCGGCGTCATCCCCGACGTGACCGTGCGGGTGCGCCCGGCCCCCGCGGTTCGCCGCTACGAGGCCTGGATGGCGGAGAGCTTCGAGGCCGGCGCGGAGATCGTCCGCGGCCTCGCGCAGGGGCCGGGTCTGCCGGAGGTGATCCGGGTCTCCGACGAGGAGGAGACCGAGGGAACGCTGGCGCTCTCCGGGCCGCGGGGCCTCAGCGGCCGCCTCTTCGACCGCTACCTCGGCGTCCGCGGCCGCCGCGGCGGCGCCCTCGTCCTCGTCGGCTTTGAGGGCGACGCGGAGTCGACTGCGCGGCGCCGCGCCCTCACCGTCCGCGCCCTGCGCCAAGGCGGCGCCGCCTACCTCGGCCAGGCCGCCGGCCGCGCCTGGGAGCACGGCCGCTACCGGGGTCCCTATCTGCGCGACACCCTGATGGGCATGGGGGCGATGGTGGAGACGCTCGAGACCTCGCACACCTGGAGCCGCTACGGCGAGCTGCACGGGGCGGTCGGCAGCGCGATTCGAAACGCCCTGGCGGGACAGGGGACCCCAGGCATCGTCTTCTGCCACCTCTCGCACGCCTATGCCGACGGGGCCTCGCTCTACTTCACCTTCATCTCCCGCGCCCGCCGCGGCGAGGAGGTGGAGCAGTGGGCGGCGGTCAAGCGCGCCGCCTGCGAGGCGATCGTCGCCCACGGCGGCACCATCACCCACCACCACGCCGTCGGCCGCGACCACGCCCCCTACATGGGAGCGGAGGTGGGCGGGGTGGGCCTCGCAGCACTGCGAGCCCTGAAGGAGCAGCTGGACCCTGCCGGGATCATGAACCCCGGCAAGCTCTTTCGCTGAGGAGCTATTCGGCTTTCGCCGAGCCGACGAAAGAGCCTTCGAATGTGCCGCTGAGGATGGGTTCGCCGATCACGGGGGGATCCCAGGGATCAACGGCTTCTGAGATCCCGGCGGTGAGCTTTCCGATGTCCTCGGTCTTGGCGATCAGCAGTTCCGTTTTGCTGCCGTCTTCGACGAATCCATGGGACTCAGGGGTTTCGGTCTTGCGGGAAAGCTTCCCGTCCTTCCCCACTTGGAAGGCTCCAAGCGAGACCATGTCATGGCGGTTCCCGACGATCCAGACCACGTACCGGCTGCCCCCCGAGACCGGTTCCAGGCCTTCCGCTTCGATGTGGAGGACCGGCGCGCTGTTCGGCCTGATCTGGTAGCTGGCCTTGCCCTTCGGCCCTTCGCCTTCGATCGGTTCCAGGATCGCTTCGGTCGGCCCCGACTCCTTCCTCCGTGGGGGCGCCGTCGCTTCCGTCATTTCAAAGGCTCGGGTGCCGGCGGTGGATCCCGAGCCTCCGCATCCGACAGCGGAAGCCGCGAGCAGCAGGCCCAATGCCAGGCCGAGGACCCACGGGTGACGGAGGCGGCTCATAACAGCCAGGAGAATAAAACAAACAGAAATCTTTGCGGAACTGAGGGCGCTATTCGGTGCCGCTCTTGCCCTGCGATTCGATCTGCTTGGCGGCGCCGACGATCGGCCCGGTGATTTCCCCCAGGAGGACTTCTTCGCCGGTGTAGGCGGGGGCCTGCTTCTTTTTCGTCGCCTGCTTCAGGGTGGCTTCCAGCTGCGAGTCCTCGGTCTTCGTGATTGCGATCTTGGTGAAGGTTTCGTTGGCGAGGTAGGCGAGGACTTCGACCGGCGCTGCCACCTGGGCGGCGAGGCGGCCGTTCTCGCCGACTTCGTTGGTCGAGGCGAGCGGCAGCATCTTTTCCGGCGAGGCCGCCAGCCAGATCGTGTAGGACTCGCCCTTCCCGGTCGGTTCGAGCCCTTCGGCGGCGACCTGGAGGGCGAGGCTGTTTTTCACCCGCCCGAAGATCGCCACGCCGATCGCGTCGCTGCCGTCGACCGCTTCCAGCGAGGCCTTGGTCACCTTGCGGCTGCCCCGTGCCGCAGCTTCCTCCAGCGCGGCCACGGTCTTGCCGTTGGGAGCGCTCGAAGAAGTCGTCGTCCTATCGCTGCCGCCATCGTCGCCGCTGCCGGACAGGACGAAAACGACGAACAGGATCACCACCGCGGCCCCAGCCAGAATCGCCCACAACCCCCGGTTCTCAAGCAGCTTCAGCTCCTTCCTCAACGGCGGCTTCGGCTCCCCCTTCGGCAGCGCCGGCCTCGGCTTCGGCGGCTCCGCCGCAACCCTGGGGGATCCGCCCGGAGGACTCGGAATCGCCGGCGCCGGAATCCCTTCCTCTTCGAGCGCCGCCGCCGCCTCCTTCGCCCGCCGGTAAACCTCGGCGGCGTCGACCCCCATCAGGGCCGAGAGATCCGCGTATCCCTGCTCGCCGCGCTGGGAGAGCAGGCGCAGGATCGCCTTCTGGTCGTCGGACAGCGCCACCGGACCGCAAGCCTATTAGGGTGCGCAGCGTGAACGAGGAGGCTCAGGTTAAGCCTGCGCATTTCGACGAGCTGGTCGGCACCGAGTGGATCAGCGACGACCCCGACGACGCCCGGGTGCGGCTGGCGATCCGCGACGAGCTGCGCCAGCCCTTTGGCCTGATGCACGGCGGCGTGATGTCAACTCTGATCGAGAGCATCTGCTCGCGCGCCACCGCCGGCGCCGTCTACGACCAGGGGATGGCGGCGATGGGCCAGTCGATCAACGTCAGCTTCATCCGCCCGGTGACCGAGGGCACGGTCGAAGTCCGCGCCAAAGCCCGCCACCGCGGCCGCACCACCTGGATCTGGGAAGCTGAGGTCCTCAACCACGAGGGCAAGCTCTGCGCTCTCGCCCAAATGACCATTGCCGTCCGGCGACGGCCAGAGGGCGGCTGACAAGGACGCAGGGAGCGTGGCGTGCTTTGCACGCGAGCGACCGAGGACGCCGTCAGGCGCCCTCTCGTCTAGCCGCCGAAGCGGTTGGTGATCGGGAGGCGGCGATCCTTGCCGAAGGCCTTCGGCGTGATCCGGATACCCGGCGCCGCCTGTCGGCGCTTGTACTCGGAGCGGTCGACCAGGCGGATCACCTCGTCGACGGTCCCGGCCGGCATCCCGGCGGCGATGATTTCCTCGCGGCCCTCGTCGCGCTCGACGTAGGACTCGAGGATGCGGTCGAGCACCTCGTAGGGGGGAAGCGAGTCCTCGTCGCGCTGGTCGGGGCGCAGCTCCGCCGAGGGCGCCCGCTCGATCACGCTGGCCGGCACCAGCTCGCGGCCCGCGGTCTCGTTGCGTCGCCGCACCAGGTCGTAGACCAGCCCCTTCGGCACGTCCTTGATCACCGCGAAGCCGCCGGCCATGTCGCCGTAGAGGGTCGCGTAGCCGACCGACATCTCGCTCTTGTTGCCGGTGGTGAGGACGAGCCAGCCGTGCCGGTTGGAGAGCGCCATCATCAGGTTGCCGCGGATCCGCGCCTGCACGTTCTCGGCGGTCAGGTCCGGCTCGGAGGGTTTGGTCGGGTCCCGCGGGACCGCCGGCGCCGGCTCCTCGAGGTAGCCGCCGAGCGCTCGCTCGTAGCTTTCCATCATCGGCTCGATCGCCACCTCGAGCAGCTCGCAGCCGAGGTTGGCGGCGATGTCGCGGGCGTCCTGCTGGGTCACGGAGCTGGAGTGGGGGGAGGGCATGACCACGCAGCTGAGCCGCTCGGGCCCGACCGCGTCGGCGGCGATCATCGCCACCAGGGCCGAGTCGATCCCCCCGGAGAGAGCGAGGCCGACGTGCTTGAAGCCGTTCTTGCCGACGTAGTCGCGGAGGCCAAGGACCAGCGCCCCGTAGACCTCGTCGAGGTCGCCGAGCGGCTCCGTCAGGGGACCGGAGCTGGAGTGGGGGACGTCGCAGACCAGCAGCTC
>CAMLHB010000069.1 GCA_946479725.1 uncultured Actinomycetes bacterium
CCCGATGGATCCGCGGACAAGGACACCCTGGAGCGGGCGTTAACACAACACGCCGGCATAAGACGGCGGGCTTTTGTCCGAGCATGGTTGGCATTCCCCGCCCCCCCGCCAAAGGTCATCGTCCTGGCACTAGCCGCCCCGATCCTCTGGGCCCTCTTCGACCTGATCACCACCGGCAACCCCACCCACTCGTGGACCGGCACCAAAGAAACCGTAGACACTCTGAACCGCCATACCGGCCCAATCGACGTCGTCCTCTACGGCCCTCGCGCCCTCGGCGAAGTCCTCCAGTGGCCCGGCATGGTCGGCGCCCTCGGCGGAATCGTGCTCGGCTACCTCTACCTGCGGCGCCGCTCACTCCTCGGCGTCGCCGCCGCCCTCCTCGCCCTCCTCGCCTTCGCCCTCCTCGGCGCCGCCGGCCTGGCGATCATCGCCCGCTACACGATGTTGGCGGCGGCGATCCTGGCGATCTTCGTCGCCGTCGCCCTGCTCGGCTGGCGCCTGCTCGAGCCGGGCCATTCCGCCCGGCGCGCCTGGCAGGCCTTCGCCGCCGTGGTCGCCCTGATGTTCGTCCTCTGGTTGCCGAACCAGTGGGACCTCGACTCCCGTGTCGACACCGACCTAACCAACCAAGCGCGGATTGAGAATGACCTCACCGACCTCGTCGACGCCGGCGCCTTCGAGCCGCTCTGCGGCAAGATCGCCGTCCCCAACCACCGCGCCGTGCCCCGCCTCGCCTTCGGGCTCGACATCGAGCCAACCCAGATCGTCAGCGCCAGCGAGGAACGGCTTCCGAAGCGCGGCTACTTCGTCGCCCCCGCCAGCCCCTTCGTGATCCACAACTTCATCCTCGACCCCAACGACCCGACCAACCCGTCGTTCCCGCCGCCGCCGGGGTTCACCAAGGTTGCCCGCAACGACTCCTGGATCGTCTACCGCCGCTGCTGACCTTCTCCCTGCGCTGCTGGCGCGGCGATGTCGTCCGCCGCGCCAAAAGGTCCACTCATGAAACCATCAGGTCGATGGCGGCAATCGAGCTACGCGACGTGGTCAAGACCTTCGGCCCGATCACCGCGGTCGACGGCCTCGACCTCGAGGTGCCGGAGGGCATCTGCCTCGGGCTGCTGGGTCCGAACGGAGCCGGCAAGTCGACGACGATGCGGCTGCTGACCGGGCAGGCGATCGCCGACTCCGGCTTCCTCCGCGTGCTCGGCCACGAGCTGCCGGCCGAAGCGAAGACCGCGCGGGGGCAGATGGGCGTCGTCCCCCAGCTCGACAACCTCGACGTCGACGTCACCGTCGAAGACAACCTGGCGATCTTCGCCCGCCTCTACCGCGTCCCCGACGTCGCCGCCGCGGTCGAGAAAGCGCTCGGCATCGCCCGCCTGCAGGAGCGGCGGCGCGACGCCGTCGACGAGCTCTCGGGCGGCATGCGGCGGCGGCTGCTGCTCGCCCGAGGGCTCGTCCACGAGCCGCGCCTGGTCCTGCTCGACGAGCCGACCGTCGGCCTCGACCCGCAGATCCGGACCGAGCTCTGGACCCTGATCGGGGAGCTGAAATCCCGCGGCACGACGATCCTGATGTCGACCCACTACATCGAGGAGGCCGAGCGCCTCGCCGACGAGGTGGCGGTGATGCACCAGGGCAAGATCATCAGCCGCGGCCGTCCCGTCGAGCTGATCGACGAGCACGCCGGCCGCTTCACCGCCGAGGTCTACGGGCCGCCCGACCGGCTGGCGGAGACGCGCGCTGAAGCCGAGTCCCAAGGGCTCTCGGTGCGCCCGGCCGGGCCGGCGATCGCGATCGTCGGCTCCGAGCGCGCCGACGGCCTCGTTCCCGACGACGCCGTCGTCCGCGCCGCCTCGCTCGAGGACGTCTTCGTGCTGCTGACCGGAGAGGAGGCCGACTGATGGAGGCGGCGACTGCGCCGCGCAAGCTGCGCCGGCTCGAACGGCCGGCGATCGCCGGGGTGATGAGCCGCGAGGTCGCCAACTTCCGCACCTATTGGAAGGGCACGACCTTCTCCAGCGTGATGGAACCGCTCGTCTACCTGCTCGCGTTCGGGCTCGGCCTCAGCGCGACCTTGGTCGACGAAGTCGAAGGCGTCCCCTACATCGAGTTCGTCGGCACCGGGATGGTGGCGACCGCGGTGATCTTCTCCAGCGCGATCCCGGCGATGTTCGGCACCTTCGTCAAGCACCGCTTCCAGAACACCTACGACGCGATCCTCGCCGCGCCCGTCGACGTCGAGGAGCTGGTCAGCGCCGAGATGCTCTGGATCGCGACCCGCTCGGGCAGCTACGGCTGCGTACCGCTGCTGGTGACGATCTGCTTCGGGTTGAACCCTGCCTGGGGGATGCTGCTGACGCCGCTCTTCTGCTTCGTCACCGCCCTCGGCTTCGCCGGCTTCGGCGTCGCGATGGCGGCGACCGTCGCCAAGATCGACCAGTTCAACTACGTGACCGCGCTCTTCGTCACGCCCCTCTTCCTCGTCGCGGGCACCTTCTTCCCAATCAACGGCCTGCCCGAGTGGGCGCAGGTGGCGGCGCAGGCCAATCCCCTGCACCAGCTGGTCGAACTGGTCCGCGGCGGCGCCTTCGGCTTCGAGTGGCAGGACCTGCTGCGCTTCGCCTTCCTCGTCGGCTTCGCGGCGGTTACCTGGCGGGTCGCGATCCACCAGATGCGCAAACGCCTGATCGACTGACGATAGGCATTTGTCCCCGCATACCGGGGACAAATAGGTTCACAAATGGACCGTGCACCCGCCTTCGAAACGAGGTCACCGGGCGTGTCCGTCGCTTATGGCTCAGGCCGGGCTCGCCTGCGGCACCCGCGGCATCCGCTTAAGGCTGCTTCCTTCCGGACCTGACCTGATTCGCGTGCCCACGTCGCGCAGGACCCGGCCGTCAACGCCGCCGCGACGCACTGACCCCGACGGCCAGTCCCTCGGAACGGTAGTCGGCCCCGCTAAGCGGATTTCGGGTTACAGGGCACCGCTGATTCCCCGCCTAGCACGGTCCACGGCGATCTTACCCTGCCGACGAGGCACTCGCGCCCGCGCTTTGCAGCGTCGTACAATCCCCTCCCGGGCGCGTAGCTCAGTGGGAGAGCGCTCGCTTCACACGCGAGAGGTCGCTGGTTCGAAACCAGCCGTGCCCATCTAACGCCCGACCCCAGGTCGTCAGCACTCCGGAAGCGAGAGGAGATTGTTTTCGGTCGTCTGGTCGGGATCGGTCCGGAGGTACTTGGTTCCTTCACGTTTGGCGACGACGACGTCGACCTGGCTGCCATTGACGTCGACGAAATAACTTTCGATCTCGTTGTCGATCTCTTCGATGACGGCGTCCTCGGACTTGCTCCAGCCGGACCCTCCGACGCGGTCGATGCGCCGGTCGGGATCGCTGCCGTCGGGGGTGATGCAGGTGATTTGAGTCGCCACAGGTACCTCCAGTACTTGATTACAACTTGATATGTACCAATCTATCCACCCGAACTGATGCCGGCAACCAACGTCTTCGAACTCAGTAGTTTCGACGCCGCGGCCGGAGGGCTCACCCCGATTGCGGAGGCTCTTGCCGCGGGTAGCTTCCATCCGTGGATTCGAACGGACAGCTTCGCGACGCTTACGTGCCGAGCGCGCGGGTGCGGCTGGCCAGCGACGTCGCCGGGATCTGCGCGGCACTGCTGCTGATCGGGCTGCTCGGAACCGCCTTCACCTGGTGGGGCCGTTCCGACCTCTTCGACCTCGCCAGCAGCCCCCTGCAGGCCGTGAAGATCGACACCGGCTTCCTCGTCGGCCCGATCCTGATCCTGGTGACGCTGCCCTTGGTCGTCGGCCGCTCGCGCCAGCTGGCCTTGACGCAGTACTTCCGGACCAGGCTGGCTCTCGCCGCCCTGCTCTGGCTGGCGGGCCTGGTGATCCTCGCCGCCAAGGTCGCGGGCCTCGACGACAGCTACTCGCTGGAGGCGGGCACGTACGTCTCCGGCGGCCTGATGGCCCTGGGGTTGACCTCGACCCTGGCAATGTGGCCCGGCGACCTCCCGGTCGTCAAAGTCGACCGCAACGGGATGGTCCGCGAGCCTACGGCTGCTGCAGGACCGAGAGAGTGTTTCCCGACGGGTCCTTGAACCAGGCGATCTGGGGGCCAGGGCCGCGCACGATGCCCTTCTCGTCGTGCTAGCGCTCGATCGCGACGCCCCGCTCGCCGAGCGATGCGACGGCGGCATCGACGTCCTCGACCGCGAAGCCGCTAGTCGCTTTGACGTTCCCGAGCATCTCGACTCAATCTAACGGCGGCCGCTGGCGCCCGCGCTTTTTTTCTCCGGTCCGCCGCTTCTGGTCGAGCCGCCGCTGGCGGGAGGCGCGGCTGGGCTTGGTCGGCCGGCGCTTGCGCCGCACACGCAGACCTGCGGCGAGCTTCGCCGCCAGCCGTTCCAGCGCCAGCTCGCGGTTGCGGGACTGACCGCGGGCGTCCTGGGCGACGGCGGTCACGACCGGTCCGAGCCGCGCCAGCAGCCGCGCCCGCTGGCGCTCCTCCAGGGTTGGGGACGCGGCGACGTCGAAGACCGCTTCCACCCGCGAGGCGGTGACGTTGGCGTGCTGGCCGCCGGGGCCGGAGGAGCGGCTCGTGCGCAGCTCGATCTCGCCCAGCGGCAACGAGAGCCGGTCGTCGATCCGCAGCAGCTCGGCCATCGCCCCGCCTTACCCGGCGAGCTCGGGGATGTGGTCCTCGAGGTGGTGGGCGATCGTCTGTCGCACCCAGCGCTGGGTCTCGGCGTCGGCCATCCGGTAGCGGCCGAGCAGCATCTTCTGGTCGTCGAGCGGCAGGCCGGCGATCTCCCAGCGGACCGCGAGGCGCTCGAAGAGGACCTCGTAGCGCCGGTGCCAGACATCCTCCTGCGAGGCCGCCGCCGGCGGCGGCTCCCCCACCTTGATGATCGTCGCCGCGCTGAGCGTCTGCCGCAGGGTCAGGACATTGCCCTCGAAGTCCACGTAGTCGACCGTCGGTGCCTTCTCCCGCCCCCGCCGCTGCCTCTTCCGCTTGGCCACAGGATCAGGCGAGAGCGTCGATCTTCTCGGCGAGCTCGAAGTCGTGCGCGGTCAGGCCGCCCTCCGAGTGAGTGGAGATCGTCACTGTGACGGTGGCCCAGGAGATCGCCACGTCGGGATGGTGGTTCATCGCCTCCGCCGGCTCGACCAGGCTTTCGACGAAGCGGACGCTGCCGACGAAATCGGCGCGCTCGAAGCTCTTCTCGATCGCCTCGCCGCTGCGCTCCCAGCCGGAGAGCGCTGCCAGCTTCTCCTCGATCTCGCCGTCGCTCAACAGTGCCACGCGCTTATGCTGGCAGGCGCACGATGAGCGCGCAAACCGAGCAGAAGCCCACCCTCTGGCAGATCGACATCTCCCACTACGCCGAAAAGGCGCGGTGGGCGCTCGAGCACAAGGGCGTCGACCACGCCCGTCGCTCGATCCTGCCCGGCACCCACATCCCGATCGCGCTGCTCCTCACCCGCGGGGCGCAGCCGACGATGCCGGTGCTGCAGATCGACGGTCGCACGATCGGCGACTCGACCGAGATCATCGCCGCCCTGGAGGCCTCCCACCCCGAGCCGCCCCTCTACCCGCTCGATGCCGAGGAACGGGCGCGGGCGATCGAGCTGGAGGACTGGTTCGACGAGAACCTGGGACCCCACTCGCGCCTGCTCCCGTTCTACGAGCTGATTCAGGAGCCGGAGCTGTTCGCCGAGATCGCCGCCGAATCGGTGCCGGGCCCACTCGGCAGGGCGAAGCCGGTGGTCGGGGCCTACGCCCGCGCCTACACCAGCATCCGCTGGGGGGCCAACAGCGACGAGGATGCCGCCCGGGCGCGTGAGGCGATCGTCGCCGCCTTCGACAAGCTCGAGGAGGAGCTCGACAAGGGCGACGGCGAGTTCCTCGTCGGCGACAGCCTCTCGGTCGCCGATGTCACCGCCGCCTCGCTCTTCTACCCGGTCGTCGTCCCCCCGGAGGGGCCGCTCGATCCCGAGCTGCCGCGCCCGCCGGCCTTCGACCGCTTCCGCGAGGGACTCAGCGACCGCCGTGGCTTCAAGTGGGTGCAGGACACCTTCGCCCTCCACCGGCATCGCCAGCCGGCCGCCTAGCCCCCGATCGGGGCTCTGGGGTTGGAACCCCAGAAGATGAGGGTGCCGAGCATGCCGATGATGTGGACGGCGACGATGTTGAAGACCATCGACTTGGCGGTGGCGGTGCCGACGCCGATCGGTCCGCCGGAAGCGGTGTAGCCGTAGTAGCAGCCGACCAGCACGATCACGGTCGCCATCACCATTCCCTTGATCAGGCTGAAGAACAGGTCGGGCGGGCTCTGGTACATCCAAAAGATCAGCAGGTAGCCGCCGGCGGAGACGTCGCCGACCTGGTGGACAACCGAGAAGTAGCTGGCGGCGTAGATGATCACGATCCCCATCAGGTAGAGGAAGGGGAGCGCGATCCAGGCCCCCAACAGCCGCGTCCCACAGAGGAAGGTGACCGGCTGGATACCCATCACCTCGAGCGCGTCGATCTCGTCGGAGATCCGCATCGCCCCGATCTCGGCGACGATCCCGGTCCCGACCTTGGCGGCGAGGATGTAGCCGAATGCGTAGGGCAGGCCCTCGCGCAGATCGCAGTAGGCCGAGAACAGGCCGGCCAGCGAGGGAGCGCCGATCGAGCGGTTGAAGTAGGCGCCCTGGAGGCCGCACTGGAGGCCAAGGATGAAGCAGAAGGCCCAGATGATCAGCGCCGAACCGAAGATCAGAATGCCCGCCTGCCGCACCCCCTCGCCGAAGAACTTGAAGACCCGACCCGAGTAGACGAGACCGGCGACCCTGAGGCCAAATCGGCCGATCTCGCCAAACGAGTCGAGCCAGGACCGCGGGACCTCGAGCCAGCCGATCATCGCACGGCCTGCAGTTCGGGATTGGTGGCGAAGAGGATCGAGCTGACGACGAACTGGAAGAAGAAGACCGCCATCATCGAGATCACCACCGCCTGGTTGACGGCGCGGCCGACGCCGGCGGCGCCGCCCGAAGCCGACATCCCTTTGTAAGAGCAGACGACGGCGACGATCGCGCCGAACATCGTGCAAACCATCACCGAAGACCAAAGATCGACGATCGTGGCGTTGGTGAAGAGCGTCGCGAAGAAGCCGCCGAGGGACTGGTGGTAGAGCAGCTCGGCGGCGATCCCGGCGGTTAGGCCCATGATGATGGCGAAGACGTCCAGCAGCCCGGTGATCACGATCAGCGCCAGGAACCGGGGCACGACCAGGTTCTTGACCGGGTCGACGCCGAGCACCTGCAGGGCGTCGAGCTCCTCGCGGATCTTTCGGGCTCCCAGGTCGGCGGTGATTGCCGTACCGGCGACACCCGCCACCACGACCGCGGTGACGATCGGCCCGATCCAACGGATCGCGATAACGACGAAGAAGCCGCCGAGCCGGTCGAGCCCGCCGACCAGGGAGAGAATGCCGGCCGCCTGCAATCCGGGGGCGCCGAAATTGAGGGCGAAGGTGGAGATGACGAGGGGAAACCAGGAGAGCCTGAGGACGAAGAGGAACTGCCAGACCAGCTCCTCGCCGTAGGGGTAGGGGGGTCTCACCGCCGCGACCAGCGTCCGGACGGTGAGGATCATCATCACCCCCACCTGCTCGAAGACGTTCTTGACGGGCAGCAGCCCGCGTTCTATCGCTTGTCCCGCCACCGGCTCATCGCCCTGCCGAGGGGGCCGCGGTCGCTAGCCCGCTGCCTCACCTCCTGCTCGCTCTGCCGCTGCGCCGCCGCCAGCTGCGCGATCAAGGTGTCGCGCGTCTGCTCCAGCTCCTCGACGCCGGCGACGTGGGCGACCGCCCGCTTCGGCGCCGTCGCCAGGCCCTCGTTGAGGTGGCCGGTGTAGCTCGCCAGCTCGGCCTCCAGACGGGCGATCTGGCGCCGCAGCTCCTGGCGCACCTCCAGCGTTTCGCTCTCCTCCGGCAAGCCGGCGCAGGCCATCGCCACGATCGCCAGCTCGCGCGGCCCCAGACCGGCCTCGCTCGCCTTCCGCAGAGCCTCGGCGGCGATCTCCTCCAGCTGCGGCGCCGCCTCGACCCCCTCCGCGACGAAGGTCCCCTGGCCGTGCCGGGTCACCACCAGGCCGTCGGCCTCGAGCGAGTCGTAGACCGAGCGCACGGTGCCGACGTTGACCCCCGCCCACTCGGCGAGGCGGCGGAAGCTCGGCAGCCGCTCGCCGGCGGCCAGCTCCCCGGTCCGGATCAGCGCCCGCAGCCGCCAGCTCAGCTGCAGCCCGACGGGCAGCTCGTCGCCTGGATCGATCGCGAACGGATTGGCCTCAACCTGTGCCATCAATTCGCACAGTAATCCCTAGCATTGTGCGAGTCAACTGATACAGCAGGACTACGGCGTGAGGACGATCTTCAGCGCTTCGCGACGGTCGTAGATCTCGTAGGCCTCGGCGGCCCGGTCGAGCGGCATGTGGTTCGTCACCAGCGGCGTCGGGTCGAGCTTCCCCGCCTCCATCAGCGCCAGCACCCGGTCGACGTGGGCGATCACGTTGGCGAGGCCGAGCCGCAGCTGCAGGCCCTTCAGCCAGGCGAGGCCGAGCGGCACCTCCCCCTTGCCGGCGTAGGCGCCGATGCCCGAAACCGTGCCGGCATCGCGCGCGAGGCTGACCGCGAGCGCCAGCGGCCCCGGGTCGCCGACCGCGTCCACAACCACGTCGACACCCAGCCCTTCGGTCGCCGCGCGGACCGCCTTCTTCGGGTTGTCCTCGCTGAGGTGGAGCGGCGTCGCCCCGAAGCTTTCGGCCATCTGCAGCCGTTCCTCGACGGTGTCGACGGCGAAGACCTCGACGGCGCCGCCGGCGAGCGCCGCCTGCACAGCGCAGAGGCCGACGGGGCCGAGACCCAGAACGGCAACCGTGTCGCCGGCCTTCATCTCCGCGTGGGCGACGGCGTGGTAGCCGGTCCCCATCACGTCGCCGGCGAAGAGGGCGACGTCGGCGGACATCCCTTCCGGCACCCGCCGCAGGGTCAGGTTCGCCCGCGGCACCAGCAGCAGCTCGGCCTGCGCCCCCTGCAGGTCGCCCAGGTTGGCGCCGTGGCCGAAGGTCTGGCCGTTGCGGCAGCGGTGGTAGTCGCCCCGCAGGCAGGAGGCGCAGGTGGCGCAGGCGGTGTGGAAGGTGCCGAGAACGCGGTCGCCGACCGCGACCCGTTCGACCTCCTCGCCGGCGGCAACGACGGTACCGACGAACTCGTGGCCGATCGTGAAGCCCGGCTCAACCGGAACGCGGCCGTGGTAGATGTGGAGATCTGAGCCGCAGATCCCGCTCGCCTCGACGCGGACGAGGGCATCGTCGCCCGCCGCGACCTCGGGATCGGGCTTCTCCTCGACCCGCACCTGCTCGGGCGCCTGGAAAGTGACCGCGCGCATGGCGCGCACGCTACATGCATCGGTTCCCGAACCGAGAACCGATGCGCTTTCAGTTGACGCCGGCGACCTGGAAGCGGCTGAGTTCGCCGCCGGGGCTGGCGGTTTCCTCGATCCGAGCTTCGAGCGCCAGCTCTTTCTCGAAGTCGGCCGCCTCGCCGTGCTGGAAGGAGACGTCTTTGCTCTCGAGCAGCTCGATGAAGATCTCGACGAAGCGGGCGTCGAGCTGTTTGCCGGCTACCCGCCGCAGCTCGACGATCGCGTCGTAGCTGGACATCGGCGTCCGGTAGGAGTCGCGCGCGGTCATCACGTCGTAGGTGTCGGCGACGGAGATGATCCGCGCCAGCTCGGGGATTTCGTCGCCGACCAGACCGCGGGGGTAGCCTTTGCCGTCGATCCGCTCGTGGTGGGCGAGGATGATCTCTGCCACCGGGCCGTAGCCGTCGAGCGAGGAGACGACGCGGGCGCCCTGCTGCGGATGGCGCTTGATCAGCATCCAGTCCTCGTCCGTCAGCGGCACGTTGGCCTTGAGGATGCGGTCGGGGAGGATGAACTTGCCGATGTCGTGGAGCAGCGCGGCGATGTGGACGAGCTCCTCCTCGCGCCGCGAGTAACCGGCGCGCTGGGCGATCGCCCGCGAGTAGCGGGCGACGGCGGCGCTGTGGCGGGCGGTCATCTGGTCGCGCAGGTCGAGCGTGCGCAGCATCGCGCTCAACATCCCGACCTGGAAGCTCGCCAGCTGCTTGCTCCGCAGCTCCAGCTCGCCGGCTCGCTGCTGGGAGAGCAGCAACTGTCCGAGCAGGTACTGGAAGGTGACGAGGACGACACCGAAGAGGGCGATCGCCGAGATGCCGATCACGTGGTAGATGAAGGCGACCGCGACGGCGAGCATCGCGCTCGCGAACTCGGAGGGGAGG
>CAMLHB010000070.1 GCA_946479725.1 uncultured Actinomycetes bacterium
TGTGGCAGTTGGCGTAGGAGACGCCGACCGCGATCAGATCGCCCCCGGGGGCGTTGGCGACGTCGAGCACGCCGTCGAACGGCGTCGTGCGGACGATGCCGCCGTGGCCGAAGCTGGGATCGAGCTTGCCGTCCGGCAGGTAGCGCAGCAGCCCGCCGCCCGACCGAGAGAGGGTGCCGACGACGAGCCGGTGACCGGCGTACGGGACCGCGGAGGTGGCGCGCTCGCCGAAGTAGTCGCCGCTGACCTCGACCGGCGCCGCGAAGCCGCCGCGCCCGAAGCCGGGGTCGGGTCGGCCCGAGCGGAGGTAGCGGGCGACGAGGATGCCCCCGCCCCCGCGTCCGACGACGACGGTCTTGCCGCCGGGGACCGCGAGCATGTCGTTGACTTCGTCGGCCGCCTGAACCCGCGGCCTGACGATCGAGACGCCGCCGTCGCCGAAGCTCTGCACGACCGAGCCATCGGATGCGTAGCTTGCGATCGCGATCTGACTCTGGATGTTGTAGCCGCCGGCCGGCGTGAAGGTGCCGGCGAGGAGGATGTCGCCTCCGCTCAGCTGAGCCAGGTCCGTGGCTTCGTCGCTGCTTCCCGGGGCGAGCTCCCGGGTGACGAAACCCGCGCCCGAGCCGAAGCTCGTGTCGAGGGTCCCGTCTTCCTGCAACCGCGCGAGGAGGAAGAATTCGGGGCCGCCCCTTTCCGCTTCGCGACTGTCGCCGGCCACCAGGATCTTGCCGTCGGGAGCGAGATCAACCGCCAGCAGCGAGGCTCGGTGGAAGGGTTGGGCGATTCCCCCGTCGCCGAAGCTCGGGTCGGGGCTGCCGTCGGGGAGGAGCCTCGCGACCCGCCCGTAATAGGTGCTGAGGAGCATGCGGCCGGCCGGGTCGATCGCCAGCGCCGTTGGAGGGTCCATGAACGCCTTGCTCACGATCCTGCCGCCGGAGCCGAAGCTCTGGTCCGGCTCGCCGTTTGGGCCGAGCCGCAGGAACAGCAGTTCCTTTTCGTTCGACAGCGCGATCGTCAGTTTTCCGTCTCGCAGTGCGTAGACCCGCGGCCGGATCGGATCGTTGAGGAATTCGGCAAAGCTCGATCCCGCCTCGGCAAAGGCGTAACCGCCGTCCCCGTAGGAGCCATCGAGCTGGCCGCGGCCGGTCAGGCGGACCGCGGAGACCGCACTCGAATGAGCCCTGGTCGTGCGGCTGAGGACGATCACTTTGCCGCTCGGTTCGACGACCAGGCCTTCGCCCATCCCGGTGTCCGGAGGCGTCCGGAAGCGTGCCGCTCCGTCTCCGCCGAAGCTCGAGTCGGGCTTGCCGTCGGGCAGGTACCGGTGGACTTCGGTGAAGCGCTGCGCCGGGTCGGCGGTGCGGCGGCTCCCGGCCGTGACGATCTTCCCGCCCGGGCCGAGCGCCATCGCCTGGGCGCCGTAATTGTCCTCGGTGACGAAGCCCCCTTCGCCGAAGCCGGCGTCGAGCTTGCCGTCCGGCCCGAAGCGGGCGATCGCGTCGGTGGTCGTCAGGACCAGCGAGCCGCCATCGGGGGTCGCGATCACCCGCTTGGCGCCGCCCCAGGAGGGTTCCGAGCCGAAATCGCGGGTGGCGACCCCGTCCCCGGCGAACGAGAGGTCCAGGGATCCGGCGCGGGGCTGTCCGGCAGCGCTCGCGCCGGCGGCACACGCAATCGCGACAAGCAGGGCGGCGAGCGCCGAGCGGGAGGAGCGCCGGGCCTTCATCGGCATCGGTTCCAGAACACCCAATCCACGGAAATGATGTTCTCGCCGCGGGGGCGCTGTCGCCGGGACAGCGGCGCCACCGAACGGGCCACTTCTGGCGCTGATCGAGCCGCCCGCGGCGGTGGCGGCGCGCTGCGAACGGGTGGCCTAGAGCGCTTCGGCCTCCTCCGCCCGCAGCATGGTCGCGCCGTCGAAGATGCGGGCGGCGCGGGCGGCGGTGGGGGTGAAGTCGATGGTGCTGCGACGGCGGGGGGCCGCGATCACGGTCCACTCGTCGCAGCCGGCGAAGGCTTCGTCGAGCCGCTGGGCCATGGTGCTGCGGGGGCGATCCTGGTCGAAGATCTGCTTGGACATCGCGCTCCGTCCTCCTGTAGGGGTTGCCGAAGTTTCACCCCGCCCGTCGGACGAAAAATATGCAAGTTGCGATTGTTTGGGAACGCTTGTTCGTTTGGGCGCTCAGGAGGAAGCCGCAAACTCGGCGATCTCCTCGGCCAGGCGGGCCGGCTGGTCAAGCGCGACGAACGTCTTCGCGCCCTCAATCCGCACCAGCTTTGCGTTGCCGGCTTCGCTGGTCAGCCGCTCCGCATAGCTGATTGGGAAGTACTTGTCGCCCGGCGCCCAGGCGAGCAGGATCGGCAGCTGCGAGCCGCGCAGCTTCTCCGCCGCGGCCAGGGTGTGGCGCTTGTCCATCCCGGCGGTGACCTTGGCCGCGTCCCTCATCACGCCGGAGTCGGTCTTCGCCGGCGCCATCCACGAGGCGACCAGCTCGTCCGGGATCTTCGTCCTCGCGAAGGGGGCGAAGGCGCGGCGCGCAACCGCTTCGATCCGGAACGGCGCCGCCAGCAGCTGCATCCCGCCCGGCAGCTTCGCGATCGGCGGCATCGCCTTGAACATCCCCGGCGGGAAGTTCTCGTGGGTGTCGCAGTTGGTGAGGACGAGGCGGCCGATCCGCTCGGGGTGGCTGGTGACCAGCACTTGCGACATCGCTCCGCCGGAATCGTTGCCGACGATCGTCACGTCCTCGAGCTCGAGCATGGTGAGGAAGTCGGCGATCAGCCGGGCGATGCCGGGAGGGGAGAGGTCGGCGTCCGGGCCCATCGCCACCTGGTGCGCCCCGATCGGCCAGTCGGGCGCGATGCAGCGGAAGCGATCGGAGAGGCGGTCGACAACGCCGTCCCAGAGGCGGCCGTCGACGAGGTACCCGTGGACGAAGACGATCGGCTTGCCCTCGCCCTTCTCGCGGTAGCGGATCGTCCCCCGGGGAAGCTGTATTTCCTTGCGCTGGTCGGTCACGATGCCCTCCTTTGCGATTTCGCTATTAACATACATACAGCATGCATGTAAGTCCAGAGCCAGAGAAGCGCCGGACCCAGGCCGAGCGCACGCAGGCCACCCGAGAGGCGTTGATCGCCGCCGCCCGCAAGCTCTTCACCGAGCGCGGCTACGACGAGGTCGGCACCGAGGAGATCGTCCGCGCCGCCGGCGTCACCCGCGGCGCCCTCTACCACCAGTTCGGCGACAAGGCGAGCCTGCTGGAGGCGGTCTACGTCCGGATCGAGGCCGAATCGACCGAACGCGTCGCCCGCGTCGTCCTCGGATCCGACCTGCACAGCCCCTTGGAGGCGATGAAGGCCGGCGTCGAGGCCTTCCTCGACGAGTGCGCCGAACCGGAGCTGCGGCAGATCGCCCTCCACGACGCGCCCGCCATCCTCGGCTGGGAGCGCTGGCGCGAGATCGGCGCCGCCAACGGACTCGGCCTGATCGAAGCGAGCCTGGCGGCGGCGAGCGAGGCGGGGGAGATCCGCGCGGTTCCGGTCAAGCCCACCGCGCACCTGCTGATGGGCGCCCTCGACGAGGCGGCGATGCTGCTGGCGCGGGACGAGCGGCCGCAGGCGCGGGCCGAGGTGACCGAGGTCCTACTGACGCTGCTCGAGAGCTTCGCGGTCTAGCCGCGCCAGCGGCGAAGCCAGTCGCCGCGACTCCTTCTGCGCGTACATCCGCACGTCGGCGAGCTGCATCGCCTCCGCCGGCGAGTCCGCCTCCTCCGGGACCGAGGCGATCCCCCAGGAGGCGCTGACGTCGAAGCCGCCTCCCTTCGAGCTGAGAGCTTCGGCAGCGTCCACCGCCAGCTCGGCGCGCCCGTCCATGCCGAGGTCGCGGATCCCGCCCTCGGCGATGACCAGGAACTCGTCGCCGCCGAGCCTGTAGCCGGTGGCCCGGCCGGAGACCGCCGCCTTCAGTCGCCCGCCCAGCAGCGTCAGCATCTTGTCCCCGGCCGGGTGGCCGAAGGAGTCGTTGTAGCGCTTGAAGCCGTTGAGGTCGAGCAGGATCACCGTCAGCGGCGTCCCCGGCGAGCGTTCGCGCTGCTCCAGCTCCATCTGCAGTCGCGCCTGGCTGCCGAGCCCGCTGAGGGGGTCGGTCCGCACCTGTTCCAGGAGCAGCGTGTTCTCCCGCAGGCTCAGCGCCAGCCGCCCGATCACCGCCAGCATCGTCGCCGACCAGAGGACGGTGGTCAGCGGGCTCTCGCTGGTGTTGGAGTACTGGATGACGACGAGCCCGATCATCGCCACGGCGACGATCCCGGGGACGACCATTTCCCGCCAGCCGTCGAAGCGGGCCTCGGGGGCGATGCGGTCAGCCGGCGGCTGCCAGGCCTCGGCCCCGAGCAGGACCGCGGAGAGCAGGTAGATCGGTTCGACCCAGTCGCCGCCGGGCAGGGTCGATTCGTAGCTCTGCAGGGTGAAGGCGACGTCGGCGATCGCCATCACCGCGAGGCCGCCGAGCAGCAGGGTCCAGGTCTGTCCCGGCCGCCAGCGGGTGAGGGCGATGACGCCGACGACCAGCGAGATCAGGAGCACATCGCCGAACGGGTAGGCGAGGGTGGTGGCGACTTCGATCGCCGACCCTTCGGTGCGGTCGGCGACGAACTCGAAGATCAGGGCCGCCCCGAGGGCGCCGGTGCCGAGCGCGGCGATCACTCCGTCCATCCAGAGCCGGCGGTCGAGTTCGGCGGCGCGGGCTCGGACGAGCAGGTAGAGGCCGAGCACGGCGAGTGGATAGAAGGCGAGGTAGCCGATGTCGGCGGGGGAGGGATAGGGGGCGGTGGCGTTGCCTTCGATGTAGATCGTCCACCAGATCTCGCCCGCGGCCCAGGCGAGGATCGAGGCGCCGATCGCGAGCCAGGCGCCGCGCTCCGGGCCGCCCCGCAGACCCCGGGTCAGGCAGGCGAGGCCGGCGCAGACGACGACCGCGTCGTAGGCGACGCCGTTGATCGCGGTGTCGAGGCCGGCGCCCCCGGCACCGATCCAGTCGTGGACGATGACCAGGGCGGCGCCGCCGAAGAGGATGACTCCGATCGCTTTGCGCACACGGTCGTATCGGCACGGCTTGCACGGTTCTCTAGACTTGGTGGAGATGAAGGCAGGAATCCACCCCAATTACACGCTTGCCAACGTGCACTGCTCGTGCGGCAACCAGTTCTACACGCGCTCCACGAAAGAGGATCTGCACGTAGAGCTCTGCGCCGAGTGCCACCCGTTCTACACGGGCAAGCAAAAGCTGGTCGACACCGGCGGCCGAGTCGAGCGCTTCCAGCGCCGCGCCGCCAAGCACCGGGCCGGGAAGTAGCCCGTGAGCCCTCCGTCGGGCTCGGCACTGGCATCCCACGAAACCCCCTCTGGCAACGGAGGGGATCCCGTGCGCATGCCCGACGGGGCTCTGGTCGCCAAGCGCGACGCCCCGGTCGGCGGCCAGGCGGTGCTCGAGGGCGTGATGATGCGCGGCGTCTCGGTCTGGGCTGTCGCCGTCCGCACCCCCGAGGGGCAGATCGAAGTCGAGTCCGAGCAGCTCGTCCCCTGGGCCCAGCGCCACCGCGCCTGGCGCCTGCCGGTGATCCGCGGCGTCGTCGCCCTCGGCGAGTCGCTGAAGATCGGCTTCAAAGCCCTGGCGATCAGCGCCAACGCCCAGCTCGAGGAGGACGAGGAGGGCGAGAAAGAGGAGATCGGAGGCTGGGTATGGGGCCTGACCATCGTCCTCTCGATGCTGCTCGCGGTCGGCCTCTTCTTCGTCGTCCCGGTCGGCCTCACCAGTCTGATCAAGGACAAGCTCGGCTCGCCCTTCCTCTTCTGGCTGGTCGAGGGGGTCCTGCGGACCGGCATCTTCATCGGCTACATCCTCGCGATCAGCAAAATGCCCGACCTGCGGCGGGTCTTCGAGTACCACGGGGCCGAGCACAAGACGATCTCCTGCTATGAGGCCGAAGACGAACTGGTGCCGGCGCGCGCGAAGCTCTACTCGCGCCTGCACCCCCGCTGCGGCACCAGCTTCCTGTTGATCGTGATGGTGCTGGCGATCTTCGTCTTCGCCCCGATCGGCCTGCCCGCCTGGTACTGGCTGCTGGCCTCGCGGATCCTCGGCATCCCACTGATCGCCGGCCTCTCCTACGAGGTGATCAAGTGGGCCGGGAAGAACCGCCGCAAAGCCTGGGTGCGGGCGGTCATGTGGCCGGGGCTGATGCTGCAGAACCTGACCACCCGCGAGCCCGACGAAGAGCAGCTCGCGGTGGCGATCGCCTCCCTGAATGCGGTGCTTGCGCGCGAGACTCCTGAGGAGGCCGCGAAGAAGCCCCACATAGAGATAGTGGCTTAGGGCCGGGGGGGGGGGGCCCACGCCGCGCACAACACGCAAGGGCGGGGTGTTTTTTTTGGGGGGGGGGGGGCCCCCCCCCCACATATCTACCGTGGCGACGGCCCGGGGGTCGGGCCCCCTCGCCGGACAAACACGGATATGGCTCGTGGTGGAGTGTCCTGAGTGGGGACCCCACCCCCGGCCTGAGTACTCGCGCCGTAGCTATGTTGTGGCCATGATCGAGTCGTTGGTGCAGCAGATAGAGGGGCGGTTTGCTGATTTGGAGGCGCAGATGTCCGATCCTGAGGTGATCTCGGACCGGGAGCGCTATGCGGCCGTTGGGCGGGAATATCGGGAGCTGCAGCCGGCTAGCGAGCTGGCGGCGCGGTGGCGGACGCTGCGCGACGACCTCGAGGGGGCGCGCGAGCTGCTGGCCGAGGGCGAGGACGAAGAAATGCGGCAGGTGGTCGAGGAGGCGCCGGGACAGCTCGAGGCGCTGGAAGAGGAGATCCGTCTGGCGATGGTCGAGCGCGACCCCAACGACGCCAAGAACGTGATCGTCGAGATCCGCGCCGGCACCGGCGGCGACGAGGCGGCGCTGTTCGCGGGGGACCTCTTCAAGATGTTCAGCCGCTACGCCGAAGAGCGCGGCTTCAGCACCGAAGTGCTTTCGCAGTCCGCTTCGGAGGCCGGCGGCTTCAAGGACGTCACCGTCGAGGTCAAGGGCGAGGGCGCGTACTCGGTCTTCAAGTTCGAGGGCGGCACCCACCGCGTGCAGCGGGTGCCGGAGACCGAGTCGCAGGGGCGGATCCACACCTCGACCGCGACCGTCGCCGTCCTGCCCGAGGTCGAGGAGGTCGAGGTCGAGATCGACCAGAACGACCTTCAGATCGACGTCTACCGCTCCTCCGGGCCCGGCGGCCAGTCGGTCAACACCACCGACTCGGCGGTCCGGATCACCCACAAACCGACCGGGTTAGTCGTCTCGATGCAGGACGAGAAGTCCCAGCTGCAGAACAAGGAGCGGGCGATGCGGGTACTGCGGGCGCGGCTGTACGAGCGCGAGCTGGCCGAGCAGCAGGCGAAGCTCGCCTCCGAGCGCAAGGCCCAGGTCGGCAGCGGCGAGCGCTCGGAGAAGATCCGCACCTACAACTTCCCCCAGGGCCGCGTCACCGACCACCGGATCAAGCACACCTCGCACAACCTCGAGGGCGTGCTGGCCGGACAGCTCGGCGAGTTCACCGACGCTTTATCCGCAGAGGAGAAGCGTCAGCGCCTCGAGGCTGCGGCTTCTGCCGCTTGAGCCCGTGGCGACGATGACCGGCTCGAGCGTGCGGGAGGCGCTGGACGCCGCGGTCGATGCGCTGCGGGCGGCCGGGGTGGACGAGCCGCGGCTGGATGCCGAACTGCTGCTGGGTGAGGCGATGGGGCGCGAGCGCTCTGCGCTGATCGCCGACGGCGGGGTGGAGGTTCCGGCGCCGTCTGCTCGGATGTTCGGCGAGATGGTGCGCCGGCGGCTGCGGCGCGAGCCGGTGGCCTACATCCTCGGGCGCAAAGGGTTTCGCAGGATCGAGCTGGGGGTCGACCGGCGGGTGCTGATTCCGCGGCCGGAGACCGAGCTGCTGGTCGAGCTGGCGCTGGAGTCGCAGCCGGCGAGGGTTCTCGACGTCGGCACCGGCTCGGGCGCGATCGCCCTCGCCGTGGCCGATGAGCTGCCGGCGTGCGCGGTCACCGGGACCGACACGTCGCCCAGGGCACTCGAAGTCGCGCGTGCCAACGCCGAGCGCCTCGGTCTCGCCGACCGCGTCGAGTTCGTCGAAGGCACCCTTCCCGCGGATGGGGATTTCGACCTCGTCCTCGCCAACCTCCCTTACGTCGCCGAGCGCGACTGGCCCTCGCTCCAGCCCGAGGTCAACCGGTGGGAGCCGCGCGAGGCGCTTCTGGCCGGCTCGGACGGGCTGGACGCCTACCGCGCCCTGGTTCCCGAGTGCGCCGGCCATTTGTGTCGCTATGCGGAACAAAAGGCCGGCGCACTCGCGGTGGAGATCGGCGAGGGGCAGACCGAAGCGGTGGTGACGCTGATGCGGGAGAGCGGTCTCGAGCGGATCGAGGCTCGGCGCGACCTCACTGGGATCGAGAGGGTCGTCGTCGGTCGCACGGGGGTGGTCGCGTGAGCGAGACGATCCGGCTCCGCAGCGGCGAGGCCGACGTGGCGCGGAGGGCGCTCGAACGCACGATCGCCAGCGGCGGCGTCGCCGTCTTCCCCTCCGACGGGCTCTACGGGCTCGCCTGCGACCCCCTCGACGCGGGGGCGATCGCGAAGATCCACCGGCTGAAGGGGCGCGACGATGGGAAACCGTCGGCGGTCATGTACTTCTCGCCCCTGGCGATCCGCGAGCTGGTCTCCCAATTCGGGCCGCGCACCAAAGCCGCGGTCAGCGCCCTGATGCCGGGACCGGTGACGCTGGTTGTCGCCAACCCGCAGCGGCGCTACCCGCTCGCCTGTCGCCAGGATCCCGACCGGCTGGGGATCCGGCTGATCGGGGGGCCGCTATCGGGCACGATGGCGCCGGTCTTCCAGACTTCGGCCAACCTCAGCGGCGAGCCGGCCCCAGCCCGCTTCGAGGATGTGCCGGAGGCGATCTGCGAGGGCGCAGACCTGGCGATCGACGGCGGCGAGCTGCCGGGACTGCCATCGACCGTCGTCGACATCACGGCGATCGAGGAGGACGGCGGCTGGCGCATTCTCCGCGACGGCGCCCTCTCCCCGGGCGACCTCGCCAGCAAGCTCGCCTCGGTCGGACTCGGCTAGAGGCCGACGGGCCGATTTCGGTCCATATAGGACCGTTTTCGTCCCGTCGGCATCAGCAGCCGGTGTGCCCGGGATAGGGCAGGTGGACGAGGACCTGGGAGGAGTTGTCGCCCTCGTTCGACTCGAAGAGGTGTTCCTGCGGGTCGACGATCATCCGGTAGGCGAAGCAGCCGCGCAGGCCGGCGACGTCGATCCACTGCTGGTGGTAGGCGGCGGGGTAGATGTCCGACCAGCCCACCGAGGTCCCGAGTCGCACCCGGTCCTGGAAGGGGTTCTGGTTGCAGCCGGGGTAGACCCAGTGCTCGGGGGAGCGCCGCCCCGGGCGGGTGTGGGCGAGGTCGCGCAGGCAGTAGTTGAGCTTGGGGCTGGTGCGGACGACGTCGCCGACCTGGCCGTCGGGGCCGACCCGGCGCAGCTCGAAGTTCGCCAGCTGGTGGACCTTCCAGTAGGAGCCGCCGAAGTAGGTGCCGACGTAGGTGAAGTGAAGCTTCGCCCCGGTCTGCAGGGTCAGGTGGCCGCCGCCCTTTTTGTAGATCCACTGGTTGACCTTCATCGAGCGCGGCCCGTCGCGGCGGCCGTGCAGCTCCATCGGTCCCTTGCCGCGGCTCTCGACGTTGCTGGTCGCCCGCAGCAGCACGTGCCCGTCGACCGCCTGGGCGTAGATCTCGCTCGGCTTCGCGATCCGCAGGTTGGGGCAGAGGAGGAACCGCGCTTCGCCGCTTTCGCAGGGGTTCTCGACTGCGGCTGCGTGGGCCGGCAGCGCCGGCAGCAGGGTCAGCGCCAGTAGAGCGAGGAGGAGACGGCTTTTCACCGCGGCCAGGATATCCCGACCCGTTGCTATGGTCGGCCGACGATGCCCGAGTTGCCGGAGAACTTCCAGACCGCACCGCTGGCCGAGGTCGATCCCGAGATCGCCGGCGTGCTCGACGCCGAGCTGCGGCGCCAGCAGCGGACGCTGGAGATGATCGCCTCGGAGAACTTCGTTCCCCAGGCGGTGCTGGAAGCGGTCGGCTCGGTGCTGACCAACAAGTACGCCGAGGGGTACCCCGGCCGCCGCTACTACGGCGGCTGCGAGGTGGTGGACGTCGCCGAGCAGCTGGCGATCGATCGCGCCAAGGAGCGGTTCGGGGCCGAGCACGCCAACGTCCAGGCGCACGCCGGCGCCC
>CAMLHB010000071.1 GCA_946479725.1 uncultured Actinomycetes bacterium
CTGGCCGACCTCCTCTCCACGGTCGCTTCAGATGCCAAGGACTACAGGCTCTTCCCTAGCCCTTGATCGAGGTCCAGGCCTTGACCCAGTCGTTGTAGTCCTTGCAATCTTCTTCGCCGTTGCCGCAGTCGGCGAGCGGGGTTTCCCAGTAGTAGACCCGTTCCCAGAACTTCGGTTCTTCGGCGTGGTATTCGGCGCAGAAGTTCTTGTTCGCCGTTTCCTTGCAGGCGAGTTCCTGCGCCGGCGCCTCGCCGAACCATTCGGCGACCTCGGCGTTGATTTTCGGTTCGATGATCCAGTTCATCCACTCGTACATGCAGTTGGGATGTTTGGCGTTCTTGGCGATCATCCAGGTGTCGGACCAGCCGGTCGCACCCTCCTTCGGCAGGAAGCCCTGGCTGGCCGGGCTGGCCTGCACCGGCACGCCTTCTTCCTTCAGCGCGAAGTACTGGTACTGCCAGGTGGTCCCGACCGTGACGTCGCCGCCGGCGAAGGCGGAGATCTGCTTGGCCGCTTCGGACCAGTATTCGCCGACGTTGGCCTGCTGTTCTTTCAGCAGTTCGATCGCCGCGTTGAACTGTTCTTCGTTCAGCTCGTAGGGGTTTTCGATCCCCAGGTCGGGCTGGTGGTACTTGAGGTACATGGCGGCGTCGGCGATGTAGCTGGATTCGTCGTAGACGCTGATCTTGCCCTTGTACTTGGCGGCCTTCTTCGGGTCGAACATCACGTCCCAGGAGTCCGGCGCCGGCTTGACGTCGTTGCCATTCCACATCAGCAGGTTGGCGCCCCGGCCGTGCGGGATCCCGTAGTTGACGCCTTCGAAGGTGTTGTACGGCTGGTCCTTGAGGTCGGCGAAGACCGTCTTGTAGTTGGGGACCAGGTCGGTGTTGACCGGGGCCACGAGGTCGGCGGCGACGAGCCGCGCGGTCGCGTTGCCGGAGGCGGACACCCCGTCGTACTGGCCGGTTTTCATCAGCTCGACCATTTCGTCGGAGGTGCCGGCTTCCTTGTTGTTGACCTTGCAGCCGGTCTTCTGTTCGAACGGCTTGCTCCATTCCGGTTCCACGTAACCCGCCCAGGAGATCAGCGAGACTTCGCCCTCTCCCTTGCCGAGCTTCTGCAGCGCTTCTTCGCTGCTGCCACCGCTGGTGCTGTCGCTGCCACCGCCGCAACCGGCGAGGGCGAGCATGAAGACGACCAGACCGGCGACGACGAGCCACGCCGTGCGGGCGGGGTTGCCATCCCTTCTCCTCATGATGGTGCTACCTCCTGTTTGGTTGACTGCCCGCCGACGGCGGCCGCGTGCTCGGGTCGCCACCCGACTAGGACCTCGTTTCCCTGCCCTGGCAACGCGCCCGAGGACGCGCTCTCCACGTTCTGTCTGGCCAACTGGAGCTTCTCCCCTTGCTGCAGCTGAACCGTGAAGCGGGTGACGCTGCCGGCGTAGGCGACGTCGACAACGCGACCGCTCTCCGTGTGGAGGCCGTCGGCCGGAGCGCCAGGCTCGAGCAGCTCGATCTTCTCGGGACGGATCGTGACCCTCTCGCCGTCCCGCTCGAGCAGGTTGGAAACGCCGACGAAGCCGGCGACGAAGGCGTTTGCCGGGTGCTCGTAGAGCTCCAGCGGCGGACTCACCTGCTCGATTCGGCCGTTGTTGAAGACGGCGATCCGGTCGCTCATCGTCAGCGCCTCGTCCTGGTCGTGGGTGACGTAGACGAAGGTGATCCCGACCTCGCCCTGGATCGCCTTCAGCTCCGTCTGCATCTCCTCGCGCAGCTTCAGATCGAGGGCGCCGAGCGGCTCGTCGAGGAGCAGCACCCGCGGCCGGTTGACGATCGCACGCGCCAGGGCGACCCGCTGCCGCTGGCCGCCGGAGAGCTCGTTCGGCTTGCGGTCGCCGTATCCGGGCAGCCGCACCATCTCCAGCGCCTCCTCGCCGCGCTTCTGGCGCTCGGCCCTCGCCACCTTGGCGACCTTCATCCCGTAGGCGACGTTGTCGCCGACGCTCATGTGCGGGAAGAGCGCGTAGTCCTGGAAGACCGTGTTGACCGCCCGGTCGTAGGGCGGCACCCCGCTGACGTCCTCGCCGGCCAGCTCGATCGTCCCCCTGCTCGGGTCCTCGAAACCGGCGATCATCCGCAGCGTCGTCGTCTTCCCCGAGCCCGACGGCCCCAGCATCGTGAAGAACTCCCCCTGAGCGATCTCCAAGTCGATCCCGGCCACCGCCGCCACCTCGCCGTAGTGCTTGGTGAGGCCCGTGAGACGAATGTCAGGAGTCGCAGCGTCTATGCCCCTGACGTTATCCGCGCCGGTGCGGATTGCAAGAACAACGTGGACGCCGAGTCTTAGCCGCAGTGGAGTAAGGGTGCGTGGGCGGGGGAGGGGGTTCGGTGGGGGTCGTTCGGAGCACTTCCGCCGCGACGGTAGGGGTCGGCTTGCGCCTCGCAGGTGGAGGCGCGGCCACATGCGATGGCGGGTGATGAGAGGTTCGCAGAACGAGAGCCGGATTGAGCACCGTAGAGGTGCTCAACTCCGCACTGAATTGCTTAAGCGGTGGGAAGTTCCGCGTGGCGCTAGTACCCAGCGGGATGCCGCGCGACGAAGCCGACGTTGTCGCGCAGTTCTTCGTGCCAACGGGGGCCGGTTTCGCCGCCTTCGTCGCCGGAGGTGTCCCAGCGGAAGCCGGCGATCACAGCGTAGGCGTGGCCGCCATTGGCGTAGACGGTGATCCAGCGCCCTTCCCCTTCTTCGCCCCACTTCATCATCGGGCCGGAGGGAAGGGGGCTTTCGAGGAATTTGCCGCCGTGGAGGGCGTAGGAGACGGAGCCGGAGCAGTCGTAGCCGCGGTCCCACCAGCGGGCGTGGCCGCCGCCCCAGACATAAGGCTTGGTGCGGATCTTGTTCGCCGCGGCGATCACCCGTTTGACCCGCGGGGGAGCGCTTTGCGGCGGGATCAGCGTGCCGTTGGGCAGCAGGTGGGCCTTCGCGGTCGGCGTGCAGAGGTCGGTTTCGGTCGACGTGACGCCGCCCGAGGTGCAGGCGGCAGAGGCACCCGCCGGGGCGATTAGGACGATGGCGGCGAGGGTAACGAGAAGCCCAAGCCCGACCAACCTGAAGTTGTGGCGCAAACCGATTCTCCTTCGTCGGCCTACGGGGTTAGCTGTCGGGCTGGCGCGAAAGGAGCTTGCGCCCCCGCCTGCTAGGCGGGCTCGCCCCGGAAACTTGGTTCCCCCGTTCCCCATTTGCGCTTTGCGCTGGGGATTCGGCGTTCCGGTTATCGAACGCGGGCAGTGTAGACGATTCCACGGCGGATCGCTTACAAAACGCAAATATTTCGGCGAAGAATCCGCTCCCATCGGGAATCTGTTCGACGCGACGGCTGGTAGCTTGCGCCTTGGGATGAACCTTTCGGGTCGCAAAGCGCTGCTGACGGGGGCCACCGGAGGCCTGGGAAGGGCGATCGCCAAGGCGATGGCCGAGCGCGGAGCGGTCCTCGCGCTCAGCGCCCGCAAGCGCGAGGCGCTGGAGGCGCTGGCCGCGGAGCTGCCGGGGAGCGGCCACACCGTCCTGCCCGGCGACCTCGCCGAGCCCGGCGCCGCCGAGGAGCTCGCCGCAACCGCCGCCGGCACCGAGATCCTCGTCGCCAACGCCGGGCTCCCCGGCGCCGGCAAGCTGGACGAGTTCAGCGCCGAGGAGGTCAAGCGCGCACTCCGCGTCAACCTCGAGGCGCCGATGCTGCTCGCCCGCGCCCTCTACCCGGCGATGCTGGAAGCCGGCTCCGGCCAGCTCGTCTTCGTCGCCTCGCTCTCCGGCAAGGCCGCCAGCCCCCGCAGCTCGATCTACAACGCGACCAAGTTCGGCCTCCGCGGCTTCGCCCTCGGCCTCCGCAGCGACCTCAACCCGCGCGGCGTCGGCGTCTCGATCGTCTCCCCGGGTTTCATCCGCGAAGCCGGCATGTTCGCCGACGCCGGGGCCAAGCCACCCCCCGGCATGGGCACCTCCACCCCCGAGCAAGTAGGCGCCGCCACCGTCAAAGCAATCGAGCGCAACAAGGTAGAGGTAACTGTGGCCCCACTCCCACAGCGAGCGGGAGCCCACCTGGCCCTCGTCAGCCCTTCCCTGAGCGTCAAAGCCCAGTCGGGCTCAGCAGGCCAAAAAGCAGCCAAAGACATCGCCTCCGGGCATTCAGCAGACAAGCGCTGAACCAGCGAGCCGGACCCCTCTCGAACGGGCGGATACTCAAAAAGCCGGCCTAATTGAGGGATTGGCGAAACTCGCCACGCGAGTAGCCATGCGGGTTCGCAGGGTCGGTGATTTCACGGATACCTCGCTTTCAGCGGGGCGCTACCCCACGCTGGAGGGCAGCTAGCGCTTCAAAAGGTCGGCCAGGTAGCCGTAGGGAGCGGGCGGTGCCTGTCGCGTCCCAGAAATATTCGCCTTGATCTGGTCCCGCCGGGTCATCCGCCCAGCCAGGAGACGCTTCACTGCCTGTGCCCGACGCCACTCCTCGGGGGTCCTGTCGCCCTTGCTCTTGTTGCAGAGCGAGCAGGCCGCGACCAAGTTGTAGGCGGTGGTCCAGCCGTTCCTGCTGAAGGGCATGACGTGATCGAGTTCGGTCGCAGGAGCACCGCAGTACCGACAGGTGTGGCGGTCGCGCCGCATGACCTCCCTGCGAAGCCTGGGGGAAGGATCGCGCTGGAACATCGGCAGATCGAGGATCGAGTTCATGCTCAGCAATCTTAGGTCACAGATCGGCGGAGCTTTCGACCCGAACTAGCTTCCTTTTGCTTCTCCTGAGGCAGCGCCGGGGGTGAGGATGCCCTGCGGGGTTGTCGCGTCGGTAATCGGAAATCCAAGGTGACCCGACCACCGTTTGACGTCTTTGTCGTAGGAGTGCATTTCCGAGACGTTCATGCGCTGAGCGGTGGCAACGTGGATCGCGTCCATTGGCTTAAGGCTGCCCCAACCCTGCTCAATTCCCTGCCGGATCAGGTCTTTGGCTGAGTCGGCGATCAGGTCATAGAACTCGACCGTTTTGATGGGAGAGCCCGGCGCCCAGAAGGTTTCGATGGCCTGCTCGGCCTCCGAGTCCAGTTCCCCGTCTTCCTTCTCGCTGGCCGCGAATGCCACCTCGACCCGGCTTATTGAGGAGGTCAGCAGTTCGATCTCGCCCGCGCGAACCTGTCTGAATAACTCTTCGATGGTCGGGACGCGCTCCTCAACATTGTTCAGGTAGGAGAGTGGGACATTGGAGTCCCAGTAGATGCGGCGGGGATCGTCAGGCATCGCGCAGTCGCCTTATTCGCGCCTCTGGCGGTTCATCCTGATCCTTCTGAGGAATTGCGCCGAGGGCTCGTCGGTAGTCGGCCGGTCCAACCTCCGTCAACGGGGTCACCGCCGAAATCCTCCGCACGTTCTGGGGACGGCCGGTCACCGGGTCACGGCTGACCCATCCCTCGACCGTTGCAACCCGGTCCCACATCTGGCGCATCATCGACTCTTGCCCCTTGACGAGGTAGCAGGAGACGGCGCGGTCATAGATGTGGTCATAGAGAGTGAACCTGAATGCGTTGCGGCTAGTGAGCGTCTGGACCCGGCCCGTCACTGAGCCATAAGAGCCTTTGGGTTTAACAGCCTTCTGTGGAGTGTCGTCCTCGTCAACCAGTTCGCGGATCGTTGCGTCGGCCTCAGCGGTCTCGAATCGGACTGCTTCGATGTGAGACGACTTCTTGAGAAGTTCAGCGATTCCCCGAGCTTCCTTCTGGACGGGTTCGGAAAACGGAATCGTGGTGCCTCGTTCAAGGGCCTCCCCGACTTCGTGGTATGCGGCCACCACCTGCTCAATTCGCTGAGGATCGCCACCGTTTAGAGGGACCCCGCGAGCGGTAGTGATGGCGCTGCTGTACTCCAGAGCGTCGATCTGCCACTCCACGTCCTCGACGTGGGAGTCGGCGGCGAGCGCAGCTATCAAACCGTTGAATCGAGTGACCGCAGCTGAGAACTCGGCCAGCGACACCTCCCCTTGCAGGGCGAGAGTAACCGTGTCGCTCATTTGTCCGTTTTCCGCATTCTAGAGCGCTTTTTCCGTCCGATCCAAGCCGTAGTATCGCATTCTTCTCAGTCATAAAAGCGGCCCCCGCGACGTTGGAGCGTCCGAGGGCCAGACCATCCGAGGTGGAAGCTCGAATGGCAGTTCCCGATGGTACCGCTGGCGGTACCGGCCAACTTGCAGTCCTGCTCGACTCGCCCGAGATTGGGAAGTTGATCGCGGACCTGGAAGCGACCCGCTGGACTGGCCGACCCGGCTACCCGATCCGCACGATGGTGGGCCTGGCACTGGTCAAGTCGCTCTACGCGCTGCCGACCTGGACGAAGGTGACGGCACTGGTCGCCGAGCACTGGAAACTCCAGCGCGCGCTTGGCTGCGAGGGCGATCCGCCGAGCAAGTGGGCTGCTTACCGCTTCGCCGCGAAGCTGCGCGAGAACGGAGACAAGCTGGAACGCTGCATCGACGCCGTGGTCGAAGGGCTGAAGGCGAAGCTGCCCACTTACGGCACCGACCTCGCCATCGACGCCTCGGATATGCCCGCCTACGCGAACGGCCAGCGCGACATCGGCGAGGTCAAGGTGCCACGGCGCTTCTCCGACCCCGACGCAAGCTGGGGTCGCCGCTCGGCTATCTCCACCCGCAAGGGCGGTTCCTTCTACGGCTATCGCCTGCATCTTGCCGCCTGCATGGCGACGGGTCTTCCGGTTGCGTGGAAGGTCGAAGGCGCGAGGGAGAACGAAGGCCGGTTTGCCGCGGTGCTGATCGACGAAGCCAGACGGCGCGGGTTGCTGGCTGACACCGCAGCGATGGACCGGGGCTATGACTCCGGTCCGGTGCATGAGGAATGCGCCGAGCGCAACTGCCTGCCGATCATCCCCCTCAAACGGACGACCGGCGTCAAGCGCGGCGACCACCTGCCGCCGGAGTGCGAGCACGGCACCTGGAAGTTCGCCGGGTCGGACCGAAAGCGCGGCGCCTCGAAGTGGCGTTGCCCGAAGGGGAAGTGCAAACCGGCCTCGACCTGGATCAAGGCCGACCGGCTCCACCCGCTGATCCCCTACAAGTCGAAGCGCTGGAACAGCGCCTACCGCAAGCGGGTGGCGGTCGAGCGGGAGTTCGGACGGCTCAAGCACGAATGGGGCTTGAAGCCCCTGCGGGTCCGTGGTCTTGAGCGCGTCCGCCTCCACGCCGACCTAACGGTCTTGACGAAACTTGCCTGCGCGCTGTCGCGCGCCCGCTCCTACTCGATCTCGAACAGCAGATCACGGAGCTGCACCCCGAGCGCCTCTGCCAGCGCCGAGATTCTGTCCAGTCGCGGGCAGCGGGCGCCGCGCTCCAAACGGGCGATCTCGGCCTGATTCACGGAGATTCGTCGGGCGAGTTGGGACTGCGTCAGTTCGGCCCAACCACGCGCCTCGGCGAGGTTGCGGCCGAACTGCTGGCTGATCCGGTCGCCCCTCAAAGCTCCATCTCCCGGACGTAGACAGCCGTCGGAGTCGGCAGCACCAGCCTGCCCTCCCGGTAGAGCAGGCCGACCTTGACCAGTTCGCTCACCGCCTGTTCGACTCCGTCGCGATGCTGGAAGTCCTCGGGGTTCTTAGCGAGTTCTCTGACGAGGTCGCAGAGCCGGAAGACGGTCGGCTGTTCGGTCAAGACGTGCCAGAGAACCAACTGCTCGTAGTAGCCGTCCATCTCGGCGGCTGACATACCCTGTGCGTGCAAGGGAGTTCACGCTCCTTTGTCACGGCCGGGGGCTGTTTGCGCAGTCGCCCGGCCACTATTGATTTGGACCGGGCGAACCTAGGAGGAACTACTGATGCAGATCAAGACTTTCGCCAATCGTTTCGCCAATCCCTCAATTAGGCCGGCTTTTGTCCGGGCGAGAGGGGTCCGGCTCGCCCCCAACGCCCGTTTCCTAGGATGGACCCGTGACCACTAATTCCTTCGACGCCAAATCAACCCTCACCGTCGGCGGCAAAGACTTCGAGATCTTCCGCCTCGACGCCCTCCAAGACCGCTTCGACGTAACCCGCCTCCCCTACTCGATCAAGGTCCTGCTGGAGAACGTCCTCCGTCTGGAGGACGGGACCTCGGTCAGCGCCGCCGACGTCGAGGCGATCGCCTCCTGGGACGCGGCCGCGACGCCCCGCGTCGAGATCCCCTTCCAGCCGGCCCGCGTCCTCATGCAGGACTTCACCGGCGTCCCCGCGGTGGTCGACCTGGCGGCGATGCGCGACGCGATGGAGGAGATCGGCGGCGACCCGGCGGCGATCAACCCGCTCGTCGACGTCGACCTGGTGATCGACCACTCGGTCCAGGTCGACGCCTTCGGCAACGAGCGCGCCTTCGCGGTCAACGCCGAGCATGACTTCGAGCGCAACCACGAGCGCTACTCGTTCCTCAAGTGGGGCCAGCAGTCCTTCGACAACTTCCGCGTCGTCCCGCCGGGCACCGGAATCTGCCACCAGGTCAACCTCGAGTACCTCTCCCAGGTCGTCTACAGCCGGGAGAACGATGGCACCCTGCAGGCCTACCCCGACACCCTCGTCGGCACCGACTCCCACACGACGATGGTCAACGGGCTCGGCGTCCTCGGCTGGGGGGTCGGCGGGATCGAGGCCGAGGCGGCGATGCTGGGCCAGCCGATCTCGATGCTGCTGCCCCAGGTCGTCGGCTTCAAGCTCTCCGGCGAGCTGCCCGAGGGGGCGACGGCGACCGACCTCGTCCTCACGGTGACCGAGATGCTGCGCGAGCGCGGCGTCGTCTCCAAGTTCGTCGAGTTCTTCGGCCCCGGCCTGCCGACCCTCGGCCTCGCCGACCGCGCCACCCTCGGCAACATGTCGCCGGAGTTCGGGTCGACCTGCGCGATCTTCCCGGTCGACGCCGAGACCCTGCGCTACCTCGACCTCACCGGTCGCCCGACCGAGACGATCGAGCTGGTCGACGCCTACGCGCGCGCGCAGGGAATGTTCCATGACGGGGGCCATGACGAGTCGACTCCGGACCCGACCTTCTCCGACCTGCTCGAGCTCGACCTCGGCGACGTCGAACCGAGCCTTGCCGGGCCGAAACGGCCGCAGGACCGGGTGCCCCTGGCGCAGGCGAAGGAGGCCTTCCTCGAGGCGCTGGGGGAGTTCGACCCCGACGCCGCCGAGCAGATGAGCAACGGCCGCGACGAGGCGATCGAAGAGTCGTTCCCGGCCTCGGACCCGCCGGCCGAGGACCACGACGACGAGAACGGCAAGCCGCGGCAGGCCGTCAGCGCGGCGGCGACGGCGCCGCGGCGCACCGACGACGCGATCGCGGTGAGGCTCGCCGACGGCACCGAGGTCGAGCTCGACCACGGCCACGTCGTCATCGCCGCGATCACCAGCTGCACCAACACCTCGAACCCGAGCGTGATGATCGGCGCGGGCCTGCTCGCCCGCAACGCCGTCGAACGCGGGCTGCGGCGCCAGCCCTGGGTGAAGACCTCGCTGGCGCCGGGCTCGACCGTCGTCACCGACTACCTCGAGCGCGCCGGCCTCACCGAGTACCTCGACGCCCTCCAGTTCAACCTGGTCGGCTACGGCTGCACCACCTGCATCGGCAACTCGGGCCCGCTGGCGCCGGAGATCTCCGAGGCGATCGGGGCCAACGACCTCGCCGTCTGCGCGGTCCTCTCCGGCAACCGCAACTTCGAGGGGCGGATCAACCAGGACGTGAAGGCGAACTACCTGGCGAGCCCACCGCTGGTGGTCGCCTACGCGCTGACGGGACGCATGGACGTCGACCTCGTCAGCGAGCCGCTGGGGATCGGCCAGGATGGAGAGCCCGTATTTCTGCGAGATGTCTGGCCCGACGCCGAGGAGGTGAAGCGGGTGGTCGGCGACGCCGTGCAATCGGAGATGTTCAAGCGCAACTACGCCGAGGTGTTCTCCGGCGACGAGACGTGGAACGCGGTCGAGGTTCCCTCCGGTGACCGTTACACCTGGCCCGACTCCACCTACGTGCGGCGCCCGAGCTTCTTCGAGGAGATGCCGGCCGAAGCACCGGGCGTCTCCCCGATCGCCGGCGCCCGCGCGCTCGCGCTGCTCGGCGACTCGATCACCACCGACCACATCTCTCCCGCCGGCGCGATCAAACGCGACAGCCCCGCCGGCCGCTGGCTGACCGAGCAGGGGGTCGAGGTGAAGGACTTCAACTCCTACGGCTCGCGGCGCGGCAACCACGAGGTGATGAT
>CAMLHB010000072.1 GCA_946479725.1 uncultured Actinomycetes bacterium
CGGCCTCACGGCCGCGACATGGACCAGACCCTGGGGATCGGAACTTTCTGGGCAGCCGCCTACCTCCCCGGCGCCGTGAGCCAGCTCCACTTCTCCAAGCTCCTCTCCGCCGACGGGCAGCGCCTCTTCTTCAACGCCCTCGACCCGCTCTCCCTGAACGACACCAACGGCCGCCAGGACGTCTATGAGTGGGAGGCCGAAGGGGAGGGGACCTGCACCCAGGCCTCGCCGGGCTTCGACCCGAAGTCAGGCGGCTGCCTCAACCTGATCTCGAGCGGCCAGAGCCCGGTCGACTCCGAGCTCGTGGACGCCGGCTCAGACGGCCGCGACGTCTTCTTCAAGACCGCCGAGAGCCTCTTCCCGACCGACCCCGGCCTCCTCGACATCTACGACGCCCGCTCAGGCGGCGGCTTCCCCGCCTCGCCCCAGCCTCCGGCGGCCTGCGAAGGGGAAGCCTGCCAGGACCCGCTGGCACCCTCAGAAGACCCGACCCCCGCCTCCTCGGCCTTCGAGGGCGCCGGCAACGTGATGCCCGCCGCGCACCGCAAGAAGCACCGGCGCAAGCACCACAAGAAGCGCCACGGCACGCCTAGGCACCACCACAACCGAAGGGCGGGACGATGAAGCGGGCACTCGCAGTGATTCTCACCTCAGCGCTGGGCGCCCTCTGCCTGGCCCCCCAGGCCCAGGCCGCGTTCGGCCTGGCAGAACTCGATGCGAGCTTCACCGAAGCCGACGGCAGCGCCGCCCTTCAGGCAGGCTCCCACCCCTTCGCCTACACCACCACGCTCGGGGTGAACACGAACGTCGAAGGGGGAAAAGAAATCCCCGATGGCGCCCTCAAGGACCTCGAAGTCACCCAGATCCCGGGCCTCGTCGGCAGCCGCACCGCGGTCCCGCAGTGCTCGGCCGCCGACTTCAACCTGCGCTTGGAAGGCCGCCCCGCCTGCCCCGACGCGACTGCGGTGGGGATCTCGGAGACCAAAGCCGAATTCGGCGCGATCGAAGCGGGGACCAAGCTGTATTTCGACGTCGCTGTCTACAACCTCGTGCCGCCTCCCGGCGTCGCCGCCCGGCTCGGCTTCGTGGTCTTGAACGTGCCGATCACGATCGACGTCTCCGTCAACCCCGACCCCCCCCACAACCTCCTCGCCAAGCTCAACGACATCCCTCAGGGGCTGCTCTTCTACGGCTCACGGCTGACGATCTGGGGCGTGCCGGCGAGCCCCGCTCACGACGATCTGCGCGGCAACTGCCTGGGCGAAGGCGCCGAAGCGGTGCCGAGCGAAGCGCCGGTCTCGCTGGGCTCCTGCCCGGCCAACGTCGCCGAAGCCCCCTTCCTGACCCTCCCCCGGGCCTGCACGGGACCGCTTCAAACCCTCGCCACGGCTGACTCCTGGCAGCAGCCGGGAATCTTTACCTCCACCCTCGCCACTACCCACGATGGCTCAGAACCGCCCGCTCCTCAGGGTATGAGCGGTTGCCCGAAGCTGCCCTTCAACCCGACGATCACGGCCAAGCCGACGAGCCTCGCCGCCGAGAGCCCCAGCGGCCTCGACTTCTCGCTCGACGTCAAGGACGAAGGCTTGACGAGCCCCACCGGCCTCGCTTCCTCGGACATCCGCAAGACTGTGGTCACCCTGCCGGAAGGATTCACGACCAACCCCTCGCTGGCCGAAGGGCTCGCGGTCTGCAGCGAAGCCGACCTGGGGCGGGAGACTCCCTCATCGGACCCAGGTGCGGGCTGCCCGAACGCCTCCAAGGTCGGCAGCGCGGAAGTCGAAACGCCACTGCTTGAGCAGCCGGTCAAAGGCTCCCTCTACATCGCCAAGCCCTATGAGAACCCCTTCGGATCCCTGCTGGCGCTCTACCTGGTGCTGCAGAACAGGGACTTCGGGATCTCGATAAAGCAGCCGCTGCGGGTTGAAACCGACCCCCAGACCGGCCGGATCACGACCGTGGCCGAAGATCTGCCCCAACTGCCCTTCTCCCACTTCAAGCTGCACTTCCGCGAGGGCACGCGCAGCCCGCTGGCGACCCCTCCGGGTTGCGGCTCCTACAAGGCCCAGGCGACCCTCTACCCGTGGGCTGGCGGCGAACCTGTGCAGACCGACTCGGCCTTCGAAATCGTCACCGGCCCCGACGCCGGGCCCTGCCCGGCCGCCGGCACGCCGCCCTTCCACCCGGGCCTCCTCGCCGGCACCCTGAACAACGCCGCCGGGCGCTTCAGTCCCTTCTACGTGCGCCTCTCCCGCACCGACTCCGAACAGGAGATCACCCACTTCTCGATCAAGCTGCCCCCGGGCGTGGTCGCCAAGCTCGCCGGCATCCCGTTCTGCCCCGACGCTGCGATCGCCGCCGCCGAGGCACGCGAAGGACAGGCCCACGGCGGCGAAGAAGAGATCGCCGCCCCGAGTTGCCCGGCCGCATCGGAGATCGGTCGCACCCTGGTCGGCTCGGGCGTAGGGCCCTCGCTCGCCTACGCCCCCGGCAAGGTCTACCTGGCCGGCCCCTACCACGGCTCCCAGCTCTCGATCGTCGCGATCACGGCGGCCAAGGTCGGCCCCTTCGACCTCGGCTCGGTCGTCGTCCGCGAGGCGCTTCGGATCAACCCCGAAACCGCCGAAGTCTTCGTCGACGCAACCGGGTCGGACCCGATCCCCCACATCGTCAACGGGATCCCGGTCCACCTGCGGACGATCAAGGTCTTCGTCGATCGCCCCGAATTCACCCTCAACCCGACCTCCTGCGAACCGACCTCCACCGCCTCCACGGTCCTCGGCTCGGGCCTTGACTTCGGCTCTGAAGCCGACGACGAGCCGATCACGGTGACGACCCGCTTCCAGGCCGCCGACTGCGGCTCGCTCGGCTTCAAGCCCCGGCTGGCGCTGCGCCTGCTCGGCAAGACCAGGCGCGGCGGCAACCCGGCGCTGCGGGCGGTGCTGCGGCCGCGGATCGGCGACGCCAACGCGACGCGGATCTCGGTCGCGCTGCCGCATTCGGAGTTCCTCGAACAGGGCCACATCGGCACCATCTGCACCCGCGTGCAGTTCAAGGCCGGCGCCGGCAACGGCGCCGAGTGCCCGCAGGCCTCGGTCTACGGCCGCGCCCGCGCCTGGACGCCGCTTTTCGCCGAGCCCCTGGAAGGGCCGATCTTCCTGCGCGCCTCCGAACATCCCCTGCCCGACCTGGTCCTCGCCCTGCATGGGCTGGTCGACGTCGACGCCGTCGGCCGCATCGACTCGGTCAACGGCGGCATCCGCAACACCTTCGACTTCGTTCCCGACGCGCCGGTCACCAAAGTGGTGGTCAACCTCTACGGCGGTGGGAAAAGCCTGCTGGTGAACAGCACCAATATTTGTCGCGGCAGGCACCGGGCGACGGTGAAGATGGAGGGCCACAACGGCCGCGTCCACAACTTCCGGGCGCCGCTGAAGGCCAGCTGCCATAAGAAACGGTGAGGATCCGGGGTCGGACGGCCGTGACGACGGCGCTCCTGGTCGCGATCGCGGCTGCCGGGGTCGCCGGGGCGGTGGTGGTGCAGCAGGGGGGATTGCGGATCAGCGTCCTCAGTCAGGTGATCCCCTACAAGCTGCCCCGGCGGCACCCGGCCCCGATCGCCGTCTTCGTCGCCGGCCGACTGGCCGCGGCGGAAGGGGGGATACCGCCCCAGTTGCAGCGCCTTCGGATCGAGGTCAACCGCCACGGTCTGCTGCAGTCTCGCGGCCTGCCGGTCTGCCACCCGCGTCAGGTCGAGGCGACGACGACCCAGCGCGCCCTCGCCAATTGTGGCCCGGCGCTGATCGGCTCCGGCCAGTTCTGGGCCCACATCGTCCTTGCGGGGCAGGCGCCCTACCCGACCAAGGGGCGGCTGCTGATCTTCAACGGGCGGCGGGACGGGAAGCCGGTCCTGCTCGCCCAGATCTACAGCGATCACCCGTTCAACAGCGGCTTCCTGATCGAGTTCTCGATCGCGCACGTCGACCGCGGCTTCTACGGGACCGAACTGGCGGCCTCCCTGCCCGAGTCGCTCGGAGAATGGGGATACCTCGACCGCATCAAGCTGACGCTGAGGCGCGAATACTCCTACCGGGGCCGGAAGCTCTCCTACTTCAACGCGGCCTGCCCGGCGCCGCCGGGCGTGGATCGGGTCCCCTTCCCGCTTGCCCGGGTCACCTTCTACCTGGGCGGTGGGCGCAGGGTCGCCGCCGCCGTCGACAAGGCCTGCGGGGTGAGGGAATGAAGCGCGCCGCGGTCGCTCTCGCCATGCTGCCGTTGCTGGCAGCGACGCCGGTCGCGAGGGCCGCCTACGACCCGGTCGGCGGCGGCACGACCAGGCTCGTGCTCGACAAGCGCTTCCTTGCCTTCCTCGCGCGGGACGGCGTCGCCTTGACGGCCTCCGCCCCTGCCAGGCGGCAGGGAGGGGCGATCCTCCTGCCGGTCTCCGGCGGCAGCTTCGACCCGACGATCGGCAGGGGGGAGGTGGAGCAGGAAGGCTCGCTGCTCCTCGCCAACGCCCGCAAGCGGGTGCCGATCCGAAAGCTGGTGGTGAAGACGAGCCGCTCGCCGCTGGTCGCCAAGGTCGGCGGCTCGCAGCTGAAGCTCGCCACCTCTGCCCGCACCGGCAGCGCCCGCGACGGGTTCGGCGCCGTCTTCACCGCGCGCCGGCTGAGGCTGACCGCGAAGGTGGCGACCCGGCTGAACAAGAAGCTGCGGCCGCGGGTCCCGTTCGCGGCGGGGCAGCCGCTGGGGACCATCCGCAGCTCCCCGCAGCCGCTGCTGGCGACGATCGTCCCCCGGGGGCGGGTGACCCTCGCCTTCGACAGCGCCTTCGTCGCCAAGCTGAACGAACGCTTCGTCTCGGTCAACCCCGTCTTCCCCGCCGAACACCAGGGGCCGACCTTCACGATGCCGATCATCGCCGGCGGCGCCCTCGCGCCGAACGGCCTCCTCGGCACCCTCCGTACCGGCGGCGAGGTCGAATTCCTCCAGCTCGGCTCCGGCCAGATCTTCTGGCACGAACCTTGGCTCGACCTCGGCGCCGCCGAGTACACGGTCGAAGCCAACGTCCAGCCTTCGCCCCCCTATGGCGGGAAGGCTCTCCGCGCCGGGGTCGCCTCGATCTTCGACGCCGCGGTCTTCGCCGAGCCGCGCCGCCGCACGGTCGCCGTTGCCGGCGGCCAGCTCCTCCTCGACCCGCAGACGGCGCAGGCGTTCAACGAAGTCTTCGCCGATCCGGACGGGGGGGCGGACCCGTTCGCGGCCGGGGAAGCCCTGGGCACGATCTCCTTCGAGGCGACGACGCAGTAGGCGGGAGAGGAGCGCAGCCGGATGCAGCGTTCAGTCCAGCAGGCGCGGAACGAGCTCGCCGAGCGCATGCGCTGCCGCCGGGAGGAGATCGAGCATGAGGCGTTGACAAGGGTGCAGGCGCTCGCTGACCCGGGCGAGACGGCGGACCCGGTCTACGCCGCCGGGCTCCAGCACGCGGTTTGCATCGCGATCGGGTACGCGATCGACAGCCTCGAGATGGGGGACGGGCCGCTGGCCGAGGCACCCCCGCCGGGACTGCTGGAGCAGGCTCGGCTCGCCGCTCAGCACGGGATCGGCCTCGATACGGTCCTGCGGCGCTACCTGGCCGGCCACGCGATCTTCTCCGAGTTCTTGATGCGCGAGCTGACGCCCGACCTCGTTCCCAAGGGAGCGTCCCTGCCCACGCTGACGCAGGCGTATAACAGCCACTTCGACAGCCTGATCGCAGCCGTCAGTGAGGAATACATGCGCCGGCGCGAGGCCTGGGTGCGGTCCTCCGACCGCCGCGACGCCGAGCGGGTGGAACGGCTGCTGTCGGGGGAGCTGGTTGACACGGCGCGGCTGGACTACGAGTTCGGCGGCTGGAACCTTGGCCTGATCGCCGATGGCGACGGGGCCGAGGAGGCGATCCGCTCGCTTGGCCGCGACCTCGATTGCCGGCTGCTCGTCGTTCCCGCCGGCGAGGTTGCCGTCTGGGCCTGGCTGGGCAGCCGCGACCGTCCCGACGACGAGCGCCTGCTGCGCCGGGCGGCGGTGCGACTTCCCATGGGCGTGGTTCTGGCCGTCGGCGAGCCGGCGCGGGGGCTTGCCGGCTGGCGCCTCAGCCACCGCCAGGCCAAGGCGGCGATGCCCCTGGCGATGCGACAGCCAGGGAGGCCGGTTCGCTACGGGGACGTGGCGCTGCTCGCCACTCTTCTCACCGACGATTTGCTCGGGACTTCCTTGCGGCAGATGTTCCTCGAGCCGCTCGCGGAGGAGGGCGACCCGTTCACGCTCGTCGAGACGCTTCGGGCCTACATCAACGCACAGGGGAACGTTTCCTCCACGGCGGCCGCGCTGGAGGTGAGCAGGCACACCGTCGGCAACCGGCTGCGGACCAGCGAACGCCTGCTGGGGCGGTCGCTCGGGACCTGCCTCGCCGAGCTCGACGCTGCCATGAAGATGGCCGCATTGACAAATTGGCCAATCTGACCGCTGCTTGTTGTCAGTTTGGTCGATCAAGCTTCTTTTCCCGATGGGACGGTACGGCGAAGTTCGCTATTACCCAGATAAGGGAGGAATTGTGAGAAACACCAGAGCAATATCGCTGAGCGCGATGCTCGCGTTCGTCTTCATGGCCTTCGCCGGCGTCGCTTCGGCATCGGCGTCGGGAACGGCGTTTACCTCGGAAGCAAGCGAAACCCTGTACAGCGGCTACGGCAACCTCACGTTGTCCGCGGCGGGACGGGCGGCAGCGTGCGAATCCGAACTCCACGCGACTTCAGTACTGAAAGGGCCCCAGGAAAACTTGTCCCTGGTGAATGAAGCAGCCTGCACCATGTTCGGCGAATACACCAAAGAAATGAAAATGAACGGCTGCCGCCTCGAATTCCAGCCCGGGACCGAAACCAACTCGTGGAACGGGACCTTCGAAGGTACCTACAGCATCGGCCCGGCCGGCTGCGGACCCGTGACCTTCGAATTCGTTCTGCCCTCGTGCCAGATCTCGATCCCAGCGCAGACGGGCCTGCCGGTCGTCTACCACGATGTCGGCAGCGGCAGTGAAGCCAAGGTCGAAGCGGTATCGACGGCGGACCACGCCAAATATTCCGGTTGCGGCGTGACCAACGGCGAAAACGGGTCACTTTCGGGGACCTGGTCGCTCAGGGGCACGAAATTGGGCTCTTTGGTCGGGGTGGCCGTGAAGACGCTGCCGCACGCGCCGCTGTTCGAAGCTGACGCCTACCCGATCACGTACAACGGTTCGCAGGCCGAACCGTGGTTCAAGTTCGGAGGCCTCGCCGCCGAATGCAGCGCGGGCGCTCTGACCGACACCGCGTCCGGAACCACCAAAGCCCTCTCGCCGTCCGCCTCCTACTCGGGCTGCAAGGCCTTCGGGTTCACCAGCGCGACCGTTTCTAGCAACGGCTGCCACTTCCTCCAGGAAGTGTCCGAAAAGACCAGCGAAGGTCATTACGCCGGGCCCGGATCCTTGACCTGCCCGAGTGGCGCCAGCCTCGAAGTCACCACCACCTCGTGCACGGTTTCCGTACCGGCGCAGACGATGGGGAGCGTGAGCTACGAAGACGCGATCGAATCTGGCGTCTACAAGGTGAAGAGCACGACGGCCGCAAAAGGCCTCACCTACAACGTCACCCGTGACGCTTTCGGCTGCCCGTTCGAAGGCACCGGCACGCGTACCAACGGTGAAGTTTCAGGCCAATCGACGTTCACCGGCAAAAACGGATCCGGGGAAACCGGGAAGATCAGAATCGGCGGCTGACGCCTCGATGGGACCGGGCCGAAATATGCCCGGTCCCAGCGCCGCTCGGCTAGCATCCCGTCTGTTGGTTTACGGCGCGCAGGGCGCCGTCTCCAGATGGGATCCGCAATTGAGAGAGGAAGTCCTCCCCCGGCGCGCCTGCGCCGGCTCGCCCTGCTCGCGACGGTGACGCTTTGCGGCCTGCTTGGGCTCGGTGCCTGCTCGAGTGCCAAGGCCGACTTCGGCTTCAAGGATGTCACCCAGGCTCTGGTGGAAGAAGATTCCGCACCCGCTCTGCAGGCCGGTTCCCACCCCTACGCCTGGACCGCCGCCTTCGCCGTCAAGACCAACGCAGGAGGGTCCGAAGAACTGCCCGACGGCGCCCTCAAGGACCTTCGCATCGAACTCCCACCCGGCCTTGTGGGCGCCCCCGCCCTGCTGCCATACTGCTCCCGGGCCGAATTCGCCGGCGAAAGCTGTCCCGCCTCCGCCGAGGTAGGCGCGATCGAACTCGACACCGAGCTGACCAGGGGCCTCCAGTTTCCGGTGTACAACCTGGAACCGCTGGCCGGCAACGTCGCCGAACTCGGCTTCGTCGCGCGGGTTGTGCCGGTGACGATTCCCCTGCGAACCGCGCCCCGGCCGCCATACAACCTGGTCGCCGAACTCCCCGACTCGCCCCAGGCTGCCGCCTTCTTCGGCGCCACCCTGACGATTCGCGGCTTGCCCGGGGGCGTGCCTTTCCTCACCCTGCCCCGCAGCTGCGCTCCCGCGAGCGGTGGGTTCGAAGCCGACTCCTGGGAAGCGCCGGGCGCCTGGGTCAGGGCCACGGTTCCCGAACCGCTGCGGCCGACCGGCTGCGACAGGCTCGCCTTCAATCCGACCATCGCCGCACAGCCCACTACTACCGCCGCCCACACTCCCTCCGGGCTCGACCTCTCCGCCGACCTTCCCAACCCCGGCCTCGTCTCGCCAACCGGCACCGCGAGCGCCGACCTCGCCGGCGTCACCCTCGCCCTGCCAGAGGGGATGACGATCAACCCCTCCGTCGCGGCGGACCTAGTCGCCTGCAGCCCGACGCAGCTGGCGGCCGAAACCGCGGAGGCCGCCCCCGGCGAAGGCTGCCCGCAAGCGGCCCGTGTTGGCGGCGCCGAGGTGACGACCCCGCTGCTGGAAGAACCGCTCGTGGGGACGATCTACGTCGCCACGCCCGACGATCCCGCCACCACCGTGCCCGGCGCCGAGAACCCGCTCGACGCCCGCTACGCCCTCTACCTCGTCCTCCGCGACCCCGACCGGGGGGTACTCCTGACGATCCCGATCCGGCTCGACGCGGACCCGGGTGACGGTCGCCTCACCGCCACCGCCCCAGCTCTTCCCCCGCTTCCCTTCACCCATCTCGAGCTGCGGTTCAACTCCGGCCCGCGGGCGCCGCTGAGCACGCCGCCCGGCTGCGGCGCGCACGCGATCTCCTACTCGTTGACGCCCTCGTCCGGGGGGACGCCGGTGGAAGGGCAGGAGACCTTCGCCACGACCTCCGGCTGCGGCGCGGGCTTCGCTCCCAGTCTCGCGGCCGGGACGACCTCTAACACCGCCGGCTCGTTCGCACCGCTCGTCGTCGACCTCGGCGGCGGCAGCGGCGACCCCAATCTCAGCGGCGCCCGCCTCACCCTGCCGCCGGGGCTGACGGCCGACCTCGGTTCCGTCGCGCCCTGCCCCGAGGCCGCCGTCGCCGCGGCTGCCTGCCCCGCCGCCTCGCGCCTCGGCTACGCCCGCATCGCCGTGGGCGCCGGGCCCGAGCCGCTCGAGGTACCGGCCGGTCCCCGGCCGGACTCCGACGTCTACCTCGCCGGCCCCTACCTGGGGGCGCCCTTCAGCCTGCTGGTCTCGGTCCGCGCCGCCGCCGGCCCCTTCGATCTCGGGCGGGTGGTGCTGCGGGCGCCGCTGCGGGTCGACCCGGAGACGGGGCGGATCACGGTTGAGATCGCCGGGCTGCCGCAGATCCGGGAGGGGATCCCGCTCCACTACCGGCACCTCCGCCTCGTGCTCGATCGCCCCGGCTTCGTCCGCAACCCGACCTCCTGCGAGCCGTTGGCGTTCGCGCTGGAGGCGACTGCCGCGAACGGCGAGACGGCGACGACCGCCGACCGCTTCCAGGCCGGCGACTGCGCTGCCCTCAGGTTCCGGCCCCGCCTCTCGGTGCGGCTCTCCGGCGGTCTCGGTCGAAATGGCCATCCGCGGGTGGAGGCGCGCCTCGCCTCCCGCAGGGGCGAAGCCAATCTCGCGGCGGCGGCCTTCGACCTTCCCGCCGGTGAGCTGCTGGACACCCGCCACCTCCGCGCGCTCTGCGCGCGCGA
>CAMLHB010000073.1 GCA_946479725.1 uncultured Actinomycetes bacterium
CCTGGGCATGGACGACGAGGAGGCCGGGTGTGCTGAGGTCACCGTCGAGGCCTTCCGCGACGCCGCGCACCGACTTGTCCGTGACCTCGACCGTTATGAGTTCATCTGCTTCCACGTCAAGGGACCGGACGAGCCCGGACACGACGGCGACTGGCGGAGGAAGGTGCGAGCCATCGAGACCGTCGACGAAGGACTTCTCGCGCTCGTGGCGGCCGAGCTCGAGGCCCGGCCCGGAATGCGGGTCGCCGTCACCTCCGACCACGCGACCTGCTGGAGCGTCGGGACGCACACCGCCGACCGCGTTCCCCTGATCGTCGCCGACCACCCGCTGCGAAGCACGGGCCTTCGGCTCACCGAGCGGGACTGCGACGGAGGTGCGCTCGACGTGGAGAATGCCTGGGAGCTGCTGCCGAAACTGCTCGCGACGGGGGATCGGGAAGAGACTTAGGAAACGCCCACGCCTTCGAGCGCAGCGACGCCGGGAAGCTCGGCCCCCATCAGCCAGGTCAGCATCGCACCGCCGCCGGTACAGACGTGGATCGACGCGGTCCCCTCGCCGAGGACCGAGGCAACCGCCGCGACCGTGTCGCCGCCGCCGATCACCGCATGGCCCGAGAAGCGGCCGAGAGCCTGCGCGATGCCAAGCGTGCCGACTTGATAGGCCGGCTTCTCGAAATACCCCGCCGGGCCGTTCCAGACGACCAGCTTCGAGGCCTCGATTGCCTCCGTCAGCACCTCCAGCGTGCCAGGCCCAATGTCCAAGGCCCGCCCGGTCGGAGCAACGCCTTCGCCGCCGAAATCGACGTCCGAGTCACCATCCGCGTCGCTGACCACCGAGTCGACCGGCAGCAACAGCGGCTTGTCGAGCCTCTCCGCTTCGTCGAGCACCTCGCGGCAGGCCTTGATGTCATCGTCCAATGACGCGCCGGGGGCATCGATTCCACGATCGTCGGCGCTGAGCGTGGCGCCGACCTCGATTCCCGCCGCAAGCAGGAAGTAGTAGGCGAGTTTGCCGACGACGGCGACCCGGTCTACGGTCTTCAGCAGGTTCTTGACGACGAACAACTTCCCGTCCTTGCCGGACACCTTGGCGCCGCCAATGATCGCCAGAGTCGGTCGAAACTCGGGGTTGTTCACCTGCTCCAGCTCGCGCAGCTCGCGCTCGAGCAGGAGACCCGCGCAACGATCCGGGGCGGCCATCGCGGCGGCGACCATCGACGCGTGCGGTCGATGGCAGTTGCCGAAGGCGTCGTTGACGTATACGTCCAGGCCCCGGACCAGCGCTGCGCCGAACTCGGCGTCGTTGCTGTTCTCCTCCGAGTGGTAGCGCACGTTCTCGAGCAGCAGAACTTGGCCCTCAGCGAGTGAGGCGATGGCGGCGTCGCGCTCTTCGCCGATGCAATCGTCGACGAACCGGACCTCCGTCCCCAGCACGCGACTGAGCGGCTCGACCAACTGGCGCAACGATTTCGACGGATCGCGCTTGCCCCATGGCCTGCCCATGTGCGAGCAGACGGCGATGCGGCACCCCTGTTCGCGCAACAGCTCAAACGTAGGCCGCGAAGCCTCGATCCGGCTGTAGTCCGCAACGCCGTTGTCGTTCATTGCGACGTTAAGCTCGCAGCGCAGGAAGACCGCCTTCCCTGCCACGTTGGTCTCAGCGAGCGTCTTCATCAATCCTGCCTATTCGCCAACCTCGAACCCTTCGGGATTCAGATCGACGCGCGAAATGAGCCGCACGGACGGATCCTCCTGGCGGAGCCCCGCTTCGATGTCGGGCTTGATCTCAAGGATCTGGTCACGGTCCAAGCCGGTCTTGGACTCAAGTTCCGCAAAGGAAATCCAGTTTCGGCTGGATAGGGCAGCCACAGCCGCGCGAACCGCTCTCGTATCAGACATCTTTCTTTGCTCGTGTCGTGTGGGGTTGCAACTAGCCGCAAGCTGTCCAGCTCGCGCAACGGCGAGCCAATCTAACCTATCGCTCGCAGGCTCAACCAACAGAGGAACGCGCCCGACAGGATTTGAACCTGTGACCTTCGGTTTCGTAGACCGACGCTCTATCCAGCTGAGCTACGGGCGCGAGCGGCCGGGTGGAACCGGCGAGGGTCGAGCTTAAAGGATGGGCTCTGGGTCTAGGTGGGCGAGGCTGGGGTTGCAGGCGCGGCGGCCGTCGCGTCCTCTTTGGCGTAGGCGGCGAGGAGCTTTCGCTCGCCCTCCTTATCGGGGAAGCGGGTCGTCACGAGGAGGGCGCCGAGGGCGATGGCGACGATGCCGGCGATGTAGGCCCAGGAGTCGCCGTGGAGGAAGGCGCCGCGGGCGCCTTCGATGATCGATTCGGCGTAGCGGGGGTGCTGTTCGGCGACGGCGGCAGCGCTGGAGAAAGATTTGGTCAGCTCGTTTTCGACGCTGGTCGAGACCGAGTTGGGGGCGGACTGGACGGCGGCGCTGGCGGCTGCGGCGTAGCCGGCGGTGAGGAGGGCGCCGAGGATCGACTGCATGATCGCGCCGCCGAGGTCGCGCTGGAGGTCGGCGGTCGCCGAGGCCATGCCGGCGCGGCGGACCGGGACCGACGTGGTCAGGGAGCGCGAGGCGGGGGTGCCGGCGAAGCCGACGCCGATCCCGACCAGGAGGTAACCGAGGCCGACGTGCCAGTACTGGGCGTTCTCGTCCCAGAGCAGCAGCATCACGACGAAGCCGGCGAGGCAGAAGGCGTAGCCGAGCAGCAGCGTGAAGCGGGCGCCGCGGGTCTCGACCAGGTGGGCCGAGCGGGGGGCGACGAGGACCATCCCGACCGCTCCCGGCAGGATCGCCAGGCCGGCGTCGAGGGTGGAGTACTCGAGCACGTTCTGCAGGTATTGCTGGCCGATGAACATCGCCGCCATCAGCGAGCCGAAGACGATGATCCCGGCGCAGGCGGCGACCCAGAAGATCCGGCGGCCGGCGACGTCGAGGTCGTAGAGCGGCGAGGCGGCCCGTCGCTGACGGACGACGAAGGCGACGATCGCGGCGAGGGAGACGACCCCCAGCCCGGCCGCCGCGGCGCCCGCCCCCGGCACCGGCGCGAAGTTGATCGCCAGGACCAGGGCGGCGACCATCAGCACCGAGAGGACCCCGCCGAGGTTGTCGACCCGGTCGGAGGTCTCGTTGACGTGGGCCGGGATGTAGCGCCAGGCGAGGTAGAGGGCGACGAAGGCCAGCGGCAGGGTGACGAAGAAGACCGAATCCCAGTCGAACCGGGTGAGGAGCGCGCCGGAGACCAGCGGCCCGAGGGCCGAGATCCCCCCGCCCAGCGCCGACCACAGCGCGATCGCCTTGGTCCGCTCGGGGCCGCTCCAGAGCGCGGTGATCAGCGCCAGCGTCGTCGGGAACGCCATCCCGGCGGCGAGGCCGCCGAGGAGGCGGGCGGCAAAGAGCACCCCGATCGAGGGGGCGAAGCCGGCGACGAGCGAGGCGGGGATCGCCAGCGCCGTGCCGGCCAGCAGCATCTCCTTGCGCCCGTGGGCGTCGCCGAGGGCACCGAGGTAGAGGACCGAGGCCGCGAGCCCTAGCGAGTAGCCGACGGCGACGAGGTCGAGCCCGGTCTGGCTGGCGTCGAAGGCCTTGCCGATGTCCGGCAGGGCGACGTTCGCCACCGCCAGGTTGAGGTTGGCGACCGCGGCGACGGCGATCAGCGCCGCGAGCACGAGGCCGGCGTGCTGCGGCGTCGTCGAACTCGACTCCGAGGCCGGTGGAGGCGCGGTCGTCGTCACTGATTTACAACCCTAGTCACCCGCCGCCCTGACCGCATAGGCTGCCGCCGTGAGCAAGTGGGCGGTCCTCGGAGTTCTCTCGGCGGCGCAGTTCCTGATGGTCCTCGACCAGGCGGTGATGAACGTCGCGATCAGCCAGCTGGTCGAAGACTTCGACACCACGGTGACGACGATCCAGGCGGTGATCGCCCTCTACGCGCTGGTCATGGCCGGGCTGATGCTGACCGGCGGCAAGCTCGGCGACATCTTCGGCCGCCGCCGCGTCTTCGCGATCGGGCTCGTCATCTACGGGATCGGCTCCGGGCTGACCGCCGCCTCCTGGAGCGTCCCGTCGCTGATGCTCGGCTGGTCGATCCTCGAGGGAATCGGCGCCGCCCTCGTCCTGCCGGCCTTGGTCGCGCTGGTCGCCGGCACCTACCGCGACAAGGACCGCGCCGTCGCCTACGGCGTCCTCGGCGGCGTCGCCGGGGCCGGCATCGCCGTCGGCCCGATCCTCGGCGGCTGGGTCACCACCGACTTCACCTGGCGGCTCGTCTTCGTCGGCGAGGTCGTGGTCGCAATCGGGATCCTGCTCGGCACCCGGCTGATGGCCGAGCCCGAGCGCGAGCCGGGTCGCCCCGTCCTCGACTGGGTCGGCGGCGTCCTCTCGGCCGGCGGCCTGGCGATCCTCGTCTTCGGCGTGATCCAGGCCAGCAACTGGGGCTGGCTCGCCCCCCGCAGCTCGCCGATCACCCCCTTCGGCTTTTCGCTGACCCCTTTCGTGATCGCCGCCGGCGCCGTCGTCCTCGGCCTCTTCGTCGGCTGGGAGCGGCGGCGCGAGGAGCGCGGCGAGGAACCGCTGCTCCGCCTCGGCCTGCTGGGGATCCCGACCCTGCGGGGCGGCGTCTCGATGTTCCTCGCCCAGAACCTGGTTCTGATGGGGATCTTCTTCACGATCCCGCTCTTCCTGCAGATCGTCCACGGCCTCGACGCGCTGGAAACCGGGGTGCGGATGCTGCCCACCTCTGTCGGCCTCTTCGTCAGCGCCATCGTCGGCTCCGCCCTCGCCTCGCGCTTCGCGCCGAAGCCGCTCGTCCGCACCGGCCTCGCCCTCGTCTTCGTCTCCACCCTGCTGCTGATGGGGACGATCGAGCCCGAGCTCGACAACGCCTCCTTCCTCTTCGCGATGGGCGTGCTCGGGGTCGGCATGGGGCTGGTCGTCTCCCAGCTCGGCAACGTCGTCCAGTCGGCGGTCGGCGACGAGCAGCGCAGCGAAGCCGGCGGCCTCCAGTACACCGCCCAGCAGCTCGGCTCCTCGCTGGGGACGGCGCTGCTCGGGGCGATCGTGATCACCGGCCTGATCGCCGCCTTCACCGCCAACGTCGCCCGCGACCCGCAGATCTCCAAGGGGGTCGAGCAGCAGCTCGAAACCAAGCTCAGCGCCGGCGGCAGCTTCGTCGCCTCCGCACAGGTCCGCGAAGCGGCCGAAGCCGAAGACCTCGCCCCGGCGACCACCGAGGCGCTGGTGAACCACTACGAAGACGCGCAGCTGGAGGCGCTGAAGCTGGCCTTCCTCGTCGCCGCCCTGCTCGTCCTCGGCTCCTTCTGGTCGACGCGGCGGCTGCCGACCGAACGACTCACCGCCTGAGGGCGCGCTTCAGGCTTTGAGCCGGACGTGCCACTGGACCGTGGCGCTGGCGACCCGCTGGCCCTCCTTGTCGGTCAGCTCCACCTCGCAGGGGAACTCGACCTTGCCCACCTCATCGAGTGTCGCCAGGGCTTCGGCGGCTTCGATGCCGAGCGTCGCCCGCGCCGTGATCGCCCCGTGAGCGATCTTCTCGTAGTCGATCGCCGCCGACTTGGCGAGCGGGGTGACGTCGCCCATGCGGACCGCGAAGGCGCCGACGAAGGCGGCCCCCGAGGCGGTCTCGGCGGCGGTGAAGAGGGCGCCGGCATGCTGGGAGCCGACGTGGTTGTTCAGCTCCTGACGCCGCGGCAGGACGACGGTCGCCTCGCCCGGGCCGACCTCGGTGATCTCGATTCCGAGGTGATTGGCGAACGGCACCGCCATCGCCATCCCCTTGGCGATCGCGTCAAAGTCGACGTTGGGCATTCCGGGAACTCCGGGCATGGATCTCAGCCTACCTCCATCGAGTCCGCGTCAACCGTCGCATAGCGACGCTTCGCGCGGACTCGCGGATCAGCGGCCCTCGAAAGTCGCATGACCCGGGGCGCCGTGCTCGAGGAAGGTGCGGACGGCGTTCTGCAGGTCCTCGCTGGCGAAGAGCTCGGCGGCTTCGGTCCGCACCGCCTCGTCTGCGGCCGGGATCCCGCCTTCGCGGAAGCGGCGGAGGATGTGCTTGGTCATCGCGTGCGCCTTGGTCGGCCCTCCCGCCAGCTCCTCGGCGAGCTTGCGCGACGCCGCCGCGAAATCGTGGTCCTCGAGGATCAGGTTGACGACGCCCCAGCGCTCCATCGCGGCGGCGTCGAAGATCCCGCCCGACATCACGAAGTGGCGGGCCCGGCCGCTGCCGGCGCGCTCGGCCAGCCGCTGGGTCCCGCCCATCGATGGCGTCAGCCCGACGACTTTCTCGACCAGGCCGAACTTCGCCTGCGGCGAGGCGACGATCAGGTCGCAGGCGAGCGCCAGCTCGAAGGCGGCGGTCAGAGTCAGCGCGTGGGCGGCGAAGACGACCGGCGCCGGCAGCGTTTCGACCTTGTCGATCATCTCCAGCAGGTCGGTCCAGAGCGCGCTCCCCTGCTCCGGGGTAAGGCCGGCGAAGACGTGGACGTCGACGCCGCCGGAGACGGCGCGGCCCTCGGCCCGGATCAGCAGCGCCCGCGGCGGCCCGGCCGCGACCTCGTCGATCGCCCCCCGCAGGTCGTCGATCATCCGCTGGTCGAAGAGGTTCAAGGGCGGGCTGTCGAGGATGATCGTCGCCAGGTCCCCCTGCCGCTCCAGTCTCGCTGCCGCCTTCTCGCTCATAGCTCCGGCACCCTATGGACCTCGAACAGATTCGTGCCCAGTTCCTGGCCGTCAAGGCCGGCGGTGATCGCGACCAGCTCCCCCGGCTCGGCGATCCCGTGCTTGGCGGCCTCGCCGGCGCAATGCCCGAGCAGGCTGCGCAGCTCGGTGCCGAAGTCGCTCTGCACCGCGGTGACGCCGAACAGCAGGCTGACCCGGCGCACCGTCTCTATATATGGGGAGACCGCGAGGACCGGCACGTTCGGCCGATGGGCGGAGACCATGCGCGCGGTGCGGCCGGTGTTGGTCGGCACCACGACCGCCTTCAGCCCCAGTCGGTAGACGGCGCCGACGGCGCTCTGGGCGACCGAGTCGGCGACGTCCTGGGTCGCCTGGTCGGTACGGCTGAACAGCCACTCGCCGTAGGGAAGGTCGGGCTCGTTTGCGCGGGCGATCCGATCCATCACCCGCACCGCCTCGACCGGGTTCTGGCCGACCGCGGTCTCCTCGGAGAGCATCACCGCGTCGGAACCGTCATAGATCGCGTTGGCGACGTCGGTCACCTCGGCCCGGGTCGGCCGTTTCTCGGTCACCATCGAGGCCAGCATCTGGGTCGCCGTGATCGCCGGTTTCGAGACCCGGCCGGCGGCGCGGATCAGCCGCTTCTGCTCGATCGGCAGCTGCTCCAGCGGCACTTCGATCCCGAGGTCGCCGCGGGCAACCATGATCCCGCCGCTGGCGACGCGGACGATCTCCTCGATGTTCTCGGCCGCCTCCTGGCGCTCGATCTTGGCGATCACCGGGATCCGCGAGCCCAGCTCTTTCAGCCGGTTCTCGACCGGCAGCAGGTCGGCGGCGGTGGAGACGAAGGAGACTGCGAGCAGATCGACGCCGTGCTCGACGGCGAAGTCGACCCAGCCGAGGTCGGTCCCAGTGGTCGCCGGCAGGTCGACGCCGCCGGGGATGTTCATCCCCTTGTGCGAGGAGAGGGTGCCGCCGACCTCGACTTCGGCGCCGACGCCGGCGTTCTCCTTGTCGCCGACCCGCAACCGGATCGCGCCATCGGCGAGGTAGACGAGCTGGTCCTCCTGCAGGTCGCTGACCCCCGACCAGGAGACCGGGATCGTGTCGCGGTCCCCCAGCACTTCCTCCGGGGTCAGGGTCACGTGCATCCCGGTCTCGAGCTCGGCGACGTCGTTCCGCATCGACCCGATCCGCAGCTTCGGCCCCGGCAGGTCGCCGAGGATCGCCACCTCGCGCCCGACCCGCTCGGCGGCGGCGCGGACCGCGGCGATCGTCTCCGCCTGGCGCTCCTGCCCGGAGTGGGAGAAGTTGAGGCGGAAGACGTCGGCCCCGGCCGCGACCAGCTGCTCCAGCACCGCCGGCTCCCAGCTCGCCGGGCCGACCGTGGCGATGATCTTGGTCCGGCGCCCGCCGTTGTCGCCCGAGATATGTCCGCTCGCGTCCATCCCGCGGAGAGTAGACGGGAGCTGTCCCCTTCCGCCTTCAGTACCTACAATCGGTCGCAGCGCGCCGGCGCGCACGTGGAGAGGTGGCCGAGTGGCTGAAGGCACTCGCCTGCTAAGCGAGTAGGGGGCGCAAGCTCTCTCGAGGGTTCGAATCCCTCCCTCTCCGTACGGTCCCGCGGATAGGCTGGCGCCCGTGTCCGCCCCTCCCCAGACGCATGAGCGCTATGAGCGGGTCTTCGCCGAGGTCGAGGCGCCGTTCGCCTTCGTCGACCTGGAGGCGATGTGGGCGAATGCGGAGGCGATGCTGGAGCGCTCAGCGGGGAAGAGCGTGCGGGTGGCATCGAAGTCGATCCGTTGCCGGGCACTGCTGGAAGCGATCCTCGCCCGGGACGAGCGTTTCCGGGGGTTGATGACCTACACGCTGCCGGAGACCCTTTGGCTCGCCGAACAGGGGTTCGAGGACCTGCTGCTCGCCTACCCGACCGTCGACGCCGGGGCGCTGGAGGAGCTGGCGCTGCGCTCGGCGGCGAGCCCGGCGGGGGCGCCGATCGTGATGGTCGACTGCATCGAGCACCTGGAGATGATCGAGTCGGTGCTGGGCAAGGGGGCGCCGCCGCTGCGGGCCTGCATCGACGTCGACGCCAGCTGGTGGTGGCTCGGCGGCCGGGTCAAGATCGGGCCGAAGCGCTCGCCGATCCACTCGGTCGAGCAGGCGGTGGCGCTGGCGCGGGAGATCGAGCGGCGGCCGCGGATCGAACTCGACGCGCTGATGGCCTACGAGGGGCAGATCTCCGGGGTCGGCGACCTGCCGCCGGGGCAGCGGCTGCGCGGCGCCGCGATCCGCTTCATGCAGAGGCGCTCGGCAGCGGAAATCGCCGAGCGGCGGGGGGCGATCGTCGCCGCGCTGAGCGAGTTCGTCGAGCTGGAGATCGTCAACGGAGGCGGCACCGGCAGCCTCGAACTGACCGCCGCCGAGGAGGCGGTGACCGAGGTGACCGCCGGCTCGGGCTTCTACGCCCCCGTCCTCTTCGACCACTACAGCCGCTTCAGCCTCGCCCCCGCCGCCGCCTTCGCCCTGCCGGTGACGCGCAAGCCCTCCGACTGGGTGGCGACGGCGCTCGGCGGCGGCTACCTCGCCTCCGGGCCGGGCAACCCGGGTCGCCTGCCCTCGCCCTGGCTGCCCGAGGGGCTGCGCTTCGACGAGGAGGAGGGCGCCGGCGAGGTGCAGACGCCGCTGCTCGGCGAGCCGGCCGGTTCGCTCGGCGTCGGCGACCGCGTCTACCTCCGCCACGCCAAAGCCGGCGAGCTCTGCGAGCGCTTCAACACCCTCTACCTGGTCGAAGGCGACACGATCGTCGACGAGGTCCCGACCTACAGAGGCGACGGCAAGGCGTTCCTCTGAGGGAACTGCATCAACTTCGCCACCCAGCAGGTAGTCAAGTTGATGCAGTTCGGGTTAGGGACCGAGGACCCGGTCGGTGTACTCGTTGGCGAAGACCCGGTTCGGGTCGAGCTCGTCGCGGGCGCGCTGGAACGCGTCCCACTGCGGGTAGCGCGGCGCCAGGGTCGCAGCGGTCTGGAAGTGACGCTTGCCCCAGTGGGGGCGGCCGCCGTAGTCGTCCATAATCGCCTCGACCGCCTCGAAGTAGGGGCGCCACTCCATCCCCCGGTACTGATGCACGGCGATGTAAGCGGTGTCGCGTTCGTGCGAGGGGCTGAGGAGGGCGTCGTCGCCGGCGGCGACCCGCATCTCGATCGGGAAGAAGACCGGGAACTCGTTCGAGCGCACCCACTCGATCACCCGCCGCGCCGCCTCCGGCGCGCGCTCGCACGGGACCCCGTACTCCATCTCCGTGAAGCGAACCCGCCGCTCGTTGGCGA
>CAMLHB010000074.1 GCA_946479725.1 uncultured Actinomycetes bacterium
CCCCCACCCCACCCCCACCCCCCCCCCCCCCCCCCGCCCCCCCCGCGCCCCCCCCGCCCGGCCCCCCCCCCCCCCCCCCGCCCACCCCGCCCTGCGGGCGGTGCTGCGCGCCCGGCCCGGCGACGCCTCGCTGAAGCGGATCGCGGTCACCATGCCCCACTCGCTATTCCTCGCCCAGGACCACATCCGGGCGATCTGCAGCCCCGCCGACTTCGCCGCCGACCGCTGTCCGGACGGGTCGATCTACGGCCGTGCCGTCATCCACTCCTCGCTGTTCAGCGAACCCCTGCGCGGACCGGTGTACCTGCGCACCTCGAGCAGCTACGCACCTGACCTCGTCGCCTCCCTGCACGCCGGCGCGGTGCGGATCATCCTCGAAGGACACATCGGCGGTTCCAAGCGGGGGGGAATCCGCGCCTCCTTCGAAGACATTCCCGACGCGCCGATCGAGAGCTTCGTGATGCAGCTGAACGGCGGCCGTCACGGCCTGCTGGTCAATTCGGTCGACATCTGCGCCCACCCGCCGCAGGCCAGCGTCAAAGCGCTCGGGCAGAACAACCTGGGCGTGGTCTTCTCGACCAGGTTGCGCGGGCGGTGCGCCAAATGACGGGGAGGGCCGCCCGGGCGGCCGCGCCGTTCCTTGCCGTGGCAGCGCTGGCGCTCGGCGCTGCCACCTTCGCCCCGGCCGAGATCAGCCAGAAGGGCACGCTGCGCGTCTCGGTGACCGGCAGGATCAGCCCAAAGAGGCTGCCGCGGGAAGGCACCGCTCCGATCGCCGTCTCGATCGACAGCCGCATCTCCACCACCGACCGCACCCAGCCGCCCGAGCTGCGCCGCCTGCAGATCGAGATCAACCGGCACGGGAAGCTCGACACCGCCGGCCTCGCGACCTGCCCCTACCGGCGCATCGAGACCGCCACCTCGGCCCAGGCGCTGCGGGCCTGCCGCCCGGCGCTGGTCGGCGAAGGCAGCTTCGAAGCGAGCGTCTCGCTCGGCACGCAGGAACCGCAGCCGGTGAGGGCGCGCCTGCTCGTCTTCAACGGCCGGAGCAGGGGGAAGCCGGTGCTCTTCGGCCACGTCTTCTCCCCCCGCCCGTTCGCCAACTCATTCGTGATCGTCTTCGCCGTCAGCAGGAGCCGGCACGGCGCCTTTGGCTCCGTCCTCACCGCCACCCTGCCGAGCTCGATCGGCAGTTGGGGGGTGGTCACGGGGATGAGCCTGGATCTCTCCCGCCGCTACACCGCCGGCGGCAGCCGCCGCAGCTTCCTCTCGGCGGGCTGCCCGGCGCCGAAGGGGTTCTCCGAAGCGGTCTTCCAGCTGCTCCGCACCAGCTTCGGCTTCGCCGACGGAACCAGGCTGACCACGACCCTCACCGGCAGCTGCCGGGCCCGGCGTTGAGCGAGAGAGGCGCTGCGCCGCTGGTAAAGTCCCTGCGACGGCGGTTAGGGAGGCTGCCGGTCGAGAGGGTCCATTTTCGCTTTAGGGAAAAGCATGGAAGCGCATGTTCGGCATGGGCTCTGGCCGCTGGCCGCCGCCTGCCTGCTCTGCCTCGCTCCCGCGGCTCGGGCGTCTGAGCCCCAACCGGCCCCGAGCTGGGACCTCAGCTCCCTGGCGGTGCCCAGCAGCTTCGCCCCGGGCGACGCCTCCGGCCTGTACCGCTACGAAGTCGCCGCCGTCAACGACGGCGGCGCGGCGACCGACGGGACGGCGATCATGCTCACCGATTCGCTTCCCCCCGGCCTCACGGTCGAGGACGTCCAGCTCTGGGTGCTGCACGGCAGCTCGTCGCTGGACCTCGGCCCCGAACTCTGTTCGACCTCCGGGCCCCCGGAGGACGAAATGGTCGCCTGCACGGTCCCGCCGCAGCTTCCGCCGCCGCTCGACTCTCCGGCCGACCAGCCTGCCGTTCTCGAACCGGCGGAAGCGATCCGGATGGTGGTCGACGTCTCGCCGACCGGGATCTCCCCCGGCGAAGACCTGACGAACCGGGCCGGCGTGCAGGGGGGCGGGGCCGCTGACGCGTCGCTGGAAGGCCACAACGAAGCGAGCTTCCAGGCGAGCGCCGGGGTCGAAGAATTCACCGCCGCGGCCGAGGACGCGGCCGGCGGCGCGGTCGCGCAGGCGGGCAGCACCCCCTTCCAGTACCGGGTGGGCTTCGCGCTGAACACGCGGCCGTCGCCTGCCGCCCCGGAACGTTTCCTGCCGGTCGGCGGCGACACCAAGGACGTCCGCATCGGCCTTCCCGACGGCCTGCTGGCGAACATCGCCTCGGTTCCCGGCTGCACCGCCCAGCAGTTCAACGAACCCTCCGACCGCGGCTGCCCCGACCAGTCGGCGATCGGGGTCGTCCTGCTGAGACAGGTGGACGGCAGCGGCACCTACGGGGTGCAGCCGCTCTACAACCTCGCGCCGCCGCCCGGGATCCCCGCGCAGTTCGGCTTCCGGGTCGGCGGGCTGCCGTTCTTCGTCAACGTCGAGCTCACCAGCGGCGGGCACCTCGCGGCTGTGCTCTCCAACCTCAGCGAGGTCAAACAGGTGACCGCGGCGACGGTGATCTTCTGGGGCGAACCGTGGGATCGCAGCCACGACCACCTCCGCGGCGCCTGCCTCTCCACCGGGCTGCCGTCCCGGTCGCCGCCCCGAGCCTGTCCCGCTGGACCGGACCCGAGGCCGTTCCTGCGCCTGCCGACCTCCTGCGAATCGGCGATGGACAGCGGCCTCGGCGTCGACAGCTGGGCCCGGCCCGGGCAGTACCTGACCGCGGTCTCGGTGGGGCCGCGGCCGACCGGCTGCGCCGCGCTGCCGTTCGCGCCGACGGTGACGGCCCGCCCCTTGGCGCCCTTCGCCGACAGCCCGTCGGGGCTCGCCGTCGAACTGCGTGTCCCGCAGAATGCGGACACCGAGCCGGCGCCCGCGGACCTGCGCGGGCTGAGCCTGGAGCTTCCTCCCGGAATGACCCTCAACGCCGCCGCGGCGGCGGGATTGGAGGGATGCTCGTCGCAAGCGGTCGGCTTGATCAGCCCTCCCGGCGCCGAGCGCCCGGTCTTCGACGAAGACCGCCCCCGCTGCCCGGACGCGGCCAAGCTGGGGTCGGTGTCGATCCGGACGCCGCTGCTCAACCAGCCGCTCGAAGGCTCGGTCTACCTCGCGAGTCCCGAAGACAATCCGTTCGGCTCGCTCCTCGCGCTCTACCTACTGGTCGACGATCCCGGCGCCGGGGTGGTGCTGAAGGTGCCCGCCAGGGTCGACGCCGACCCACTCACCGGCCGGCTTTCCATACACGTCGACGACATACCCCAGCTGCGGCTCGAGGAGATCGGGCTGAGCCTGCCGCAGGGGCCGCGGGCGCCGCTCCGCGTCCCCCTCGTCTGCGGCCGGTACGAACCCGTGGCCGAACTCTCGTCCTGGGCGGCGCCGCAGGCACCTGCCCCGGTTCCGGTGGAAGCATTCGAGGTGACGACGGCGGCGGACGGCGGCACCTGCGCCCACAGCGCCGGCGAGGCTCCGCACCGGCCGCGCTTCGTGGCCGGCAGCCGCGATCCGGTCGCCGCCGCCTACAGCCCCCTCCAGCTCGAACTGGGCCGCGAGGACGGCAGCCAACCCCTGTCCTCGATCGACGTCTCGCTTCCGCCCGGGGTGTCCGCCAGATTGGCCGGCGTCGCCCGCTGCAGCGGCGCCGAGCTCTCCGCCTCGGCCTGCCCCGCCGGCAGCCGGGTCGGCTCCGTTCAGGTCAGCGGCGGCAGCGGCCCGCTGCCGCTCCACCTCGGTGGCGGCGTCTTCCTCGCCGACGCCTATCGCGGCGCACCGTTCTCCCTGGCGGCGATCGTGCCCGCCGCGGCCGGGCCCTTCGACCTCGGCAGCGTCGTCGTCCGACTCGCCGTCTTCCTCGACCCGAGGACGGCTCGGCTGCGGGCGGTGAGCGGGCCCCTGCCGGCGATCCTGCGCGGGGTCCCGCTCGACCTGCGGACGCTGCGGATCGACCTCGACCGTCCCGGCTTCACTTTGAACCCCACCAGTTGCGAGCCGATGTCGGTGGCGGCGACGGTCGGCTCGCCGACGGGCGCTCTGGCCCAGGTCGACCAGCGCTTCCAGGTGGGCGGCTGCGCCGACCTCGGCTTCCGGCCGCGGCTGAGCCTGCGGCTGGCCGGTCCCGCCCGTCGCGGAGCGCACCCGGCGCTGCGGGCGGTGCTGCGGCCGCGGCCGGGCGACGCCAACCTGAGGCGGGCGACGCTGACCCTGCCGCCGAGCGAGCTGCTGGAGAGCCGCCACGTCCGCGACGTCTGCTCGAGGGAGCGCTTCGCGGCAGGGGCCTGCCCGGCCGGCTCGGCGATCGGCACGGCCGAGGCCTGGAGCCCGCTGCTGGATCGGCCGCTGAGCGGACCGGTCTACCTGCGCAGCTCGAGTCGCAGGCTCCCCGACCTGGTCGCCGCGCTCGACGGCGAGGTGCGGATCGACCTGGCCGCCCACCTCGGCTCGCGGCACGGGCGGATCCGGGTGGGCCTGGGCCCGCTGCCCGACGTGCCGCTGACCCGGGTGGCGCTGCGGCTCGACGGCGGTCGGCGCGGACTCCTCGTCGATACCGGCTCGCTCTGCCGCGCCGGCCGCGCCGCGGTCACGATCGCCTCCCAGAGCGGCCGGGCCCGGTCCTGGCGGCCACGGGTGGCGAGCCGCTGCCGGAGCCGGTAATCGGGACATGGACGTACCCCGCGAGCTCTCCCAGTTGACGTAGACTCGGCGTTCAATGAGGAGGGATCTTCGGCTGGCCGCGCGCCGCCGAGCTCTATGGGGACTGGGTGTGGTGCTGGCCGCCTGCATGGCATTGGGAGCGGTCGGCCTCGGGGTGGATGGAAAGCTCTCGCCGCTTTCGCTGAAGGTGCCGGGAACCTCTGCATCGGATGGTGAAGCGCTTGCCCAAAGCCATTTCGGCGACTCCTCGCCATTCGTGGTCCTCCTCCGGGGACCGGCGCCGGCGATCGACCGGCAGGGGCCGCGGCTGGTGGCGGCGCTGCGGCACGAGGCCGCGGCGACGGTCATCTCACCCTGGGACGAAGGGTCTTTGGCGGCGCTGCGGCCGGCTCGTCGCAAGGCGCTGGTCTTGGTCGACTTCCATGTACCACTTGCGAAGGCGATGCGCGATACGGTGCCGGCCCTGGAACGGACGCTGGCGGGGCACGTGCGCTCACCCGTGGTCGCCACTCAGTCAGGCTTCGCCTCGGTCTCGCGGGCGCTGCAGGAGGAATCGCTCAGCGCCACCGAGCGGGCTGAGCTGCTCGCCGCTCCGCTGCTGATCCTTGTCCTCCTGCTGGTCTTCCGCTCGGTCGTGGCGGCGGCGATTCCGCTCGCCTTCGGCGCCCTGACCGTGCTCGCGGGCCGCGGCGTGCTGGCGCTGCTCTCCGGGGCGATGACGATCCACGCCCTCGCTCTGGTCGTCTGCACGATGATGGGCCTTGCCCTCGGCGTTGACTACTCGCTGCTGATCGTCTCCCGCTTCCGCGAGGAGCTCGAGCGCGATCCGGATCCGTGGAGAGCGGCGGGTGCGACCCGCGCAAGCGCCGGCCGCACGACCCTGTTCGCCGGCACGACCCTGATTGTCGCCCTCGTCTTCTCGGCTTTCCTGCAGCCCGGCTCGCTGCTGCTCTCGCTGGCGACCGCGACCGCGGTGGTGACGGTGATCAGCGTCGTGATCTCGACCCTGGCGGTGCCGCCGCTGCTGGCCCTGCTCGGCCCGCGGATCAACGCCGGGCGCATCGGCCGCGCCTCGCAGCACCGCGGCCGCCTCACCGTCGCCGCGCTCGCCGGCGCGGCGCTGCGGCGGCCGGGGCTGGCCGCCTGCCTGGTCGCCGTGCCGCTCGTCCTGCTGACCCTGCCGGTCCTCGGCTTCGCGACCGGCGCTCCGGGGATCGACGAGCTGCCAAGCTCGAACCCGGCGCGGCAGAGCGCGGAGACGATCGACCGCGCGGTCGGGCCCGGCTGGGAGGCGCCGTTCGTCCTCGTCGCCGCGACCGACCGCGGCCCGATCACCGACCGCAGGGACCTCGCCAGGCTGAGCCGCTGGCAGCGGCGGATCTCTCGCCAGCCCGGGGTCCGGGCCGTGATCGGGCCGGGGCCGATCGGCCGCCGCGCCGAGCCGCTGCGTTCGCTGGGCAAGAAGCTCACCGGCGCCGAAGCCGCAGGGCCCGAACAGCTGCAGAAGCTGGGACCCGGGCTGCGGCGGGCGGCCGGTGCGGTCGGCGAGCTGCGAGCGGGGCTTGCCGAAGGGGCGCAGGGGAGCAGCCTGCTCGCCGCGGGCTCGGAACGCGCGGCCGGCGGAGCGCAGCTGATCGCCTCCGAGCTGAAGCGCGCCGCCGGCAAGGGCGAAGAAGCGGCCGCGGCGATCGAACGCCTGCAGGAAGGCAGCAGGCTCCTCAACAAGGGCCAGCGCGAAGCGTCGGTGGGCAGCCTGGCGTTGACCCTGGGGCTGCGCTCCCTGGTCCCGCGCCTGCGCGGGGGAGAGCAGGCGCGCTCGCGGAAGCTGGCCCGGCAGCTCGAACGCGCCGCCGCCTCCGACCCCTCGCTGCGCCCGCTGGCGAGCCAGGCGCGCGTCCTCGCCCGGACGATCGGCGCCGACCGCAACGAAGTGCGGCAGCTGCGCGACGTCGCCGAGGCGGTCAACGGCGGCCTCAACCGCCTCGTCCCCGGCGGCAGGCGCCTCGAAGCGGGCGTCGGCAAGCTGGCGGGCGCCACCGACCAGCTCAGCGGCGGCCTCGAACGGCTCGGCGGGGGCGCCGAACGGCTGGCCGGCGGCCTGGTCGAACTGCAGGGTGGGGCAGGGACCCTGCAGAGCGGCCTCGCCGAAGGCTTCCACCGCGCCTACCCGCTGCAGACGAAGCTGCACAGCGCCGGGGTCAAGGTCAGCGCGGTGGCGGCGCCGTTCGCGCTCGGCGCCGCGCAGCTGCAGGCCGACTCGCCCCACCTCTTCGACTCCGGCTACTTCGTCCTCTCGGCCCTTGACGGCGCCCCGCGACAGCAGCGCGACCAGGCCGGCGAGGCGATCAGCGTCGGCAGCGGCGGCCAGGCGGCGCGGATGCTCGTCGTCTCTGACTACGCCTTCAACAGCGGCGGCTCGCGCCGGGTCGGCAGCCAGCTCGAAGCCGATGCCGCCAACCTCGCCGCGGCCAGCGGCCTTCACACCGGCGTCACCGGCGGCGCCGCCACCCTCAACACCTACGGCGAAGCGACCGAAGCGCGGCTGCCGCTGGTGATCGGCGCCTTCGTCCTCTTCACCCTGCTCGCCCTGGTCGTGATCCTGCGGGCGCCGCTGCTGGCGCTGCTCACGGTCTGCCTCAACCTCGCCTCGGTGGCGGCGGCGATCGGGGTGATGACGCTCGTTTGCCAGATCCCCGCGGGCTATCCGCTCGGCGGCCACCCCTACATCGACACGGTCGGCGCCGGGGCGATCTTCGGGGTCACCTTCGGGCTCTCGATCGATTACGCGGTCTTCCTGCTGGCGCGGATGCGCGAGCGCTACGAGGTCGACGGCGACAACCGGGCGGCGATCGCCTTCGGCCTCGACCGGACGGCCGGGGTGATCACCGGCGCCGCCGCGATCATGGCCGCGGTCTTCGTTTCCTTCGCCGCCGCTCCGATCGCGACCGTGAGCCAGATGGGGGTGGGGTTGACGGTGGCGATCCTGCTCGATGCGACCGTGGTCCGAATCGTCCTCCTGCCGGCGCTGATGCTGCTGCTGGGAGATCGCGTCTGGCGCGTTCCGCACCTGCTGGCGCGCATCCTTCCCCGCCGCAACCTGTTGATGTCAGAGCCGAAAGCGAGACCAGGCAATGTCTAGATCCACCGCAATCTTCCTTCCAATCCTCCTCGTCGGGCTCGCCGCCGCCGCATTCGCCCCCGCGGCCGAAGCGCCGACGCGAGACGAATACGTGACGACGCTGGAGAAGATCTGCAAGCCGGACGCGCTGGCCACCCAGCGAGCGATGAAGGGCGCCCGTGCCGACGTTCGCAAGGAACGGTTCAAGGTGGCGGCGCGAAAGTTCGCCAAGGCAACCGCGATCTTCACCGGCACCCTCCGGCAGATCAAGGCCGTCCCGCGGCCCAGCGCCGATACGAAGAAGCTGGCCAAGTGGTTCGGGTACCTGGACCGGCAGGATGACTACCTGCGGCAGATCACCGCGGCATTGCGCGAAGGCAAGGGGATCGAGGCGCAGCGCCTGACCGCCCGCTTCATCCACAACGGCAACCTCGCCAACAACGTGGTCCTGCCCTTCGGCTTCGATTACTGCAGCTTCAAATTCAGCAGGTACGGGTGAGGCGGCGGGCGACAAGCCGCGCCGTTTCCCTGGCGGCGGCTGCCGTCGCGACCGCGGTCTTCCTGGTCCCGTTTGTCGTCGAGAGCGCCGAGGGGGAGCAGACCCAGAAGGGCGACGTCATCTCCTGGCTAAAAGGTGAACTGCGGCCGCTTCAGCTGCCGCGAGATCATCCGGCTCCGATCGCGCTCCACCTCGAAGGGGGGGTGCGGACGGCGAACGGCTCGCCGCTGCCGCGGGTCGCCGGGATCGAGATCGGGCTCCCGCCCTCGGGTGTCCTCTCGACCCGAGGCCTGCCGATCTGCCCCGCTCGCCGGATCCGCAACCTGAAGAGCCGCGAAGCTCTCGCGGCCTGCCGCGGCGCTCTCGTCGGCCGCGGCCGGCTGAGCTCGACCGTGACCCTGCCGAATCAGGCCCCCTTTGTGGTGGCGGCGCGCCTGCTCGCCTTCAACTCCCGCATCGGCAGGCGCCGGGCCGTCCTCCTCCATGCCGGCACCGGCAACCCGCCGACGTCCGCGGTGCTCCCGATGCTCGTCAGGAGGGGGTCGGGTCGCCTGGGCACTGCCTTGGTCGGGCGCGTCTCCGCCGCTCTCGGCCCCTGGCCGCGGCTGCGGCGTTTTTCGATCACGCTCTTCCGGCGCTACCCGTACAGAGGGAGGCTGCGCAGCTACCTCAGCGGATCGTGCCCGGTCCCGCCGGCCCTGACCGGGGGGCTCTTCTCGTTCGCCCGCTCCTCCTACAGGTTCGCCGAAGGCGGTCGGATCAACATCACCATCCCGCGGGCCTGCCGCGCGCGCTGAGCATCCCTGCTGGTCTGTTAGTGTTCCAATTCCATGGGGTTCCCGCTCGCGCTAGCGAACCTTGAATCCGCATTACTCCAGGCCTGTTCCGGCGAGGAGGAGTGGCCCGCGCAGGTCGCCGCCGGGATCTGTGCCGGGGTCGACTACGCGATCGCGCATCCCGAGGTTGTGGACGCGCTTGACCTGGACGTGCGCTCCGCACCGGGAGGTCTCCGCCAATACGAGAGCATCGTGGGACGGCTAACGGGGTTTCTCAGGGCGCGCGCCCCGCGGGAAGACAGGCTGCCGGGCGCCACCGACGAGGCCCTCGTCGCCGGCATGGTGGGGCTCGTGGGAGACCACCTGAGGATCGGGCGCATGGATCGCCTCGAAGAGCTTCGACCGGAGCTGGTGCTGCTCACCCTGCTGCCGTACCTCGGGTTCAGCGAGGCTCAGAGATGGGCAAATCTGGTGACTTGAGCTTGACAACTCCGGTCCGTGTCTGTTCTTATTGAGTGAGTTCGCCGGTCCCCCTGTCCGGCGACCAACCAGGCTCGGTTCCCGCCGACCCCAGGCGGCTACGGGTCATCGCAACGGCTTACGGCCCGGGTGAGTTCCCCGCTTGCCCGGGCCCGTTGCGCCCTCTTCAGCGGCGGATGCGCGCGAAGGCGGCGAGAAATCGCGGCGCCGGTCCCAGCTCGGCGAGCACCCGTGAGCGGATCGGCTGGCCGTAAGGGGTCCCCGCGGCGCTGGCGCTGAGGTAATAGCCGGCCACCCCGGCGAGGATCGCCCGGTGCCGGCTCGGGCCGGGCAGTCGCGCCAGCAGCGCTTCTGCCCGCCCGGCGATCAGCGCCAGCCGCTCGGCCGCCTCCTCCGCGCTCGCGTAGTAGTCGAGGTAG
>CAMLHB010000075.1 GCA_946479725.1 uncultured Actinomycetes bacterium
TTCGTCGTCGCGATGTCGGCGCCGGCGGCGAAGAAGTCGTCGTGGCCGGCGAGAACGATGCAGCGCACCTCGGGGTCGGCGTCGAGCCGCTCCAGCGCGGCGAGGATCTCCTCCCGCATCTCCGCCGAGAGGGCGTTCCGCGCCTCCGGCCGGTTCAGCTGCAGCAGGGCGACGTGGAAGTCGTCAAGCGAGACCTCGACGAGGGCCAACTCAGGACTCCTGCAGGGGGAGCATCGCGTTGATGCCCGTCGCGGCGCGACCGATGATCAGCTTCTGGATCTGCGAGGTGCCCTCGTAGAGGGTGGTGACGCGGGCGTCGCGTAGGTAGCGCTCGACCGGGTAGTCGTCGACGTAGCCGGAGCCGCCGTGGACCTGGATCGCCAGGTTCGCGCATTCGACCGCGGCCTCGGTCGCGTAGAGCTTCGCCACCGAGGTCTCCGTCGCATTCGGCTTCTTTTCGTCCTTCAGGAGGCCGGCGCGCAGGACCAGCATCCGGCTGGCGTCGCGCTTGAGGATCATCTCGGCGATCATCTCCTGGACCAGCTGGAAGCGGGCCAGGGGGACGCCGAACTGCTTGCGCTCCTTTGCGTACTCGACCGAGGACTGTACGCAGCCTTCGCAGATGCCGACGCAGCCGGCGGCGACGCTGTAGCGGCCGTTTTCCAGCGCACTCATCGCGACCTTGAAGCCGTCGCCGACCTCGCCGAGCATCGCGTCCTCGCCGACTTCGACTTCGTCGAGGGAGATTTCGGCGGTGTCGGCGGAGCGCAGGCCGAGCTTGCCGTGGATCTCCTGGGTGGTGAAGCCGGCGGAGTCGGTGGGGACGATGAAGGCGGCGAGGCCGCGGTGCTTCAGCGCCGGGTCGGTCTGGGCGAAGATCAGGGCGAAGTCGGAGACGTTGCCGAGGCTGATCCACATCTTCTGGCCGCTGATCGACCAGCCGCTCTCGGTCTTCTTGGCGCGGGTGCGGAGGTTGGCGGCGTCGGAGCCGGTGTCCGGCTCGGTCAGCCCGAAGCAGCCAAGGCCCTCGCCCGCGCAGAGCCGCGGCAGCCACTTCCTCTTCTGCTCCTCGGTGCCCCACTTCTCGATCGGGCCGGCGACCAGCGAGGTGCAGACCGAGATGACGGTGCGGGCGGAGGAGTCGGCGCGGCCGATCTCCTCGGCGATCAGGCCGTAGCTGACGTAGTGGAGCGAGCGGCCGCCGTACTCTTCGGCCACCGGCGCTCCGAGGAAGCCGATCTGGCCGAGCTTGCGCGCCAGCTCGCGGTCGAAGCGGCCCTCGCGGTCGTTCTTGCGGACGTTCGGCAGGATCTCGCGCTCGGCGAATTCCCGCGCCGCCTCGCGGATCAGCTTCTGCTCGTCGCTGTAGGTGAAGTCCATTTCAGAGTTCCCGCAGCTCTCTGCCCAGGGTCTCGGCGAAGGCCTCCTGGGCCTCGCGGGTGCGCGGGCCGGGGGCGGCGGGGAAGGCGCGCCCGTCGACCGAGGAGACGGCCTGGATCTCCCGCGTCGTCGAGGCGAGGAAGGCCTCGGAGGCTGCGTGCAGGTCCTCGACCTGCCAGCTTCCCTGTTCGACGTGGAGGGCCTTGATCATCCGGTCGCGGGTGATCGACTCCAGCACCCCGTCGGTCAGCGCCGGCGTCCGCAGCTCGCCTTCGGAGGAGACCCAGAAGATCGAGGAGGTCGGGGGCTCCAGCACGGTGCCGTCGGGACGGACCAGCACCGCCTCGTCAGCGCCGTGGGCTTTCGCCAGTCGCGTCGCCTGCATGTTGGCCGCGTAGGAGAGCGACTTGACGCCGTTGAGGATCACCGTCGGCGAGTAGGTGACGGTGGCGAGGCTGAGCGCCTCCGGGTGGTCGGGGATCGGCTCGGTGGCGGCGATGCGGCGGCCTCCGCGGGTGACGATCAGCCGCAGCTGCCCGTCGACGTCGCCGGCCCGCTCCAGCAGGGCCTCAATCTCACTCTCCAGCGCATCGCGGTCGAAGCTCAGCTCGATCGCTGCGCTCGAGCGCTGCAGCCGGTCGAGGTGGTCGACAAGGGCGAACGGCTTTCCGCCGTAGAGGCGGATCACCTCGAAGGCGCCGTCGCCGCGGTAGAGGCCGTCGTCCTTGAGGCCGATCGTCGCCTCGGCGGTGGCGCCGATCGTCCCGTCGACGCTCGCCAGCTCTTCGAAGCCTGCAGTCACGCGCGCGAGGCTACCGCGTCAGCCGTGCTTGCTGTGGATCCGGCAGCCGGGGCCGCCGAGGTGGTCCTTGGAGATACAGCGGCTCGCCACCCAGCGGACGCGGAAGTGGCTGTCCCAGGCGTTGGTGTCCTGGCGGCGAACGTAGAAGGGGGTGACGAGGCCGGCGTAGATGGTGTGGTGGCTGAGCCAGGCGATTTCGCAGCGGTAGCGGGTGCGGCTGGCCTTGCGGCAGCTGCCGGAGACCTTGCTGAGGTCGGCGAAGCGCTGGCCGAAGGCGTTGAAGAGGGTGTAGACCGCGAACTCCTCGGCGACCGTCTTCGTCATCGCCGGCAGCGGCGTCGCCGGGTCGACGAACGGAGCGGGCGTCCCGGTTTCGGTCGCGGCGATCCATTCCGAGACCCAGGTGGAGACGTAGTCGACGCGGGTGAGGACGTTCGGCGCCTCGGGGGTGCAGAGCGGGCCAACGATGCTGATCACGCCGAGCTCGACCGGGGTGCCGTCGGCACGGGTGCCGATCGCCGGACCGCCGCTGTCGCCGAAGCAGGTGCCCGATTTGTTCGCCGGCGGGCTCAGCAGGCAGAGCTGGACCGCGGGGGAGAATTCCCGGTAGAAACCGCGGGTTTTCCGCTGGCAGGTGGTCGCGCGCTGGATTTCCATCGGCGCCGAGCGCAGGTTCGACGGCGCCTGTCGGTTCTGGGCCCGGGTCAGCCCCCAGCCGGCGACGGTTACCGGAGCGCCGCCTTCGTAGAGGGCGGCGTCGGCGGCGCCGGCGAGCGGCAGGGCCGGGGCGCTGGTCGGGCGCGAGAGGATCAACAGGGCGGCGTCGCCGTGGATCACACCGGGATCGAAGGAGGGGAAGACGTGGACGGCGCTGACGTCGAAGATATTTTCCGCGGTCGCCTGCTTCGGGTTGGCGATGTTGGTCGCGACTGCGTATTCACCCGGCTTCGTCAGCTCGCCGGTTTCGATGTCCTCGGCGCAGTGGCCGGCGGTGAGGATCACCCGCGGCGCCACCACGCTGCCACTGCAGGCGAAACCGGAGTGCTTGTTCCCGGCCTCGATGTAGGCGAGCGAGGGGAACTGTTCGATCGTCGCCGAGCTGCCGCCGATGATCGAGGCCTGCGCCCCGCCCGAGGCCGAGGCGGCCGCGGGCAGCCCGAGGGTCAGTGCCAGAATCGCGCCGCAGAGGATCGTCAGCAGTCGTTTCCCCGCCATCTGCATCCTCAACACCCTAGTTAAGCGTTCAGACCGCTTCGTAGACAGTGGACAAACCTTGGCCCACCCCGACGCAGAGGGTGGCGACGCCGAACTTGCCGCCGCGGCGCTTCAGCTCACGGACCAGGGTGCCGGTGAGGCGGGCGCCGGAGCAGCCGAGGGGATGGCCGAGGGCGATCGCGCCGCCGTTGACGTTGAGCCGCTCCTCATCGATCCCGAGCTCGCGGGCGCTGGCGAGAACCTGGGAGGCGAAGGCCTCGTTCAGCTCGACCAGGTCGATCTGGTCGATCGTCAGACCGGCGTTGGCGAGCGCCCGCGGCACCGCCTTCACGGGGCCGACACCCATGAAGGCGGGATCGACGCCGGCGACGCCGGTGGCGACCAGCCGCGCCAGCGGCTCGACGCCGAGCTCCTCGGCGCCCTTCTCGGAGGCGACGAGCAGGCAGGCGGCGCCGTCGTTGAGGGTCGAGGCGTTGCCGGCGGTGACGGTGCCCCCCTCGCGGAAGACCGGCCGCAGCTTCGCCAGCTTCTCGAGGCTGGCATCGGGCCGGGGTCCCTCGTCGGCTTCGACCAGAACGGTCTCGCGTCCCCGTGGCGCCTCGATCGGGACGATCTCCTCGGCCAGCCAGCCGGCCTCGGTCGCGGCGACCGCCCGCTGGTGGCTGCGCAATGCGTATGCGTCCTGGTCCTCGCGGCTGACCCCGTAGCGCTCGGCGACGTTCTCGCCGGTCTCGCCCATCGACTCGGTGGAGACGCCGAGCTCGGCCATCCGCGGGTTGATCATCCGCCAGCCGAGGGTGGTGTCGTGCATCGTCTGCGGGCCGCGGGGGAGGGCGCGCTCGGGCTTCTCGACCACCCACGGTGCTCGGCTCATCGACTCGACTCCGCCGGCCAGGTAGAAGTCGCCCTCGCCCGCCTTGATCGCGCGGGCGGCGTTGTTGATCGCCTCCAGGCCCGACGCGCAGAGGCGGTTGACGGTCGCCCCGGGGACGCTCTGGGGCAGCCCGGCCAGCAGCGCCGCCATCCGGGCGACGTCGCGGTTGTCCTCGCCCGACTGGTTGGCGGCGCCAAAGTAGACGTCGACGATCCGCTCCGGGTCGACGCCGCTGCGCTCGACCACGGCGGCGATCACGTGCGCGGCCATGTCGTCGGGGCGGACGCCGGCGAGGGCGCCCCGGTAGGCGCCCATCGGAGTCCGCAGGGGTTCGATCAGGTAGGCCTCTGGCATCGCTGCGAACCGTATCCTTCTCGGGTGCTCTTCATCCTCGGAACCCTGGGTCTGCTGGCCTTCATGGTCGGGGTCCTGCTGGTGGTCGGCCACTTCTACCCCGGCAGCTCCGCCAGCCTCGTCGACTGGGTCCCGACCCGCTCGCCCGAGGTCGAGGCGCAGAACGAGATCGACGACGTGCGCCAGATGATGGAGGCCCAGAACGAGATGCGGCGGCGGCGCGGGGCCCCCGAGCTGACCGAGGAGGACCTCCACCGCGGGGTTGCCGAGGACGAGAAGCTGCGCCTGCGCGGCCGTGGTCCCTTCGAGGCCGGCTGAGTTGGCGCGGGCACTGATCGTCGGCTGCGGTTGCCGCGGCCGGGAGCTTGGCGCGCGGCTCCTGGAGGATGGGTGGGCGGTGAGGGGGACCAGCCGGCGGAAGGAGGCCCTGGGGGAGATCGAGGCGGCGGGGATCGAGCCGGCGCTGGCCGACCCCGATCGTCCGGGGACGATCCTCGAGCTGGTCGGCGACGTCGCCGTCCTCGTCCTCCTGCTCGGCAACGCGAAGGGAAGCGCCGAGGAGCTCGAAGCGATCCACGGACCGCGCCTGGAGCGCCTGATGGAACACCTGGTCGAAACCCCGGTCAGAGGCGTCCTCTACGAGGGAACCGCGGCGGGGGAGCAGATAGTCCGCGATGCCGCTCGAACCTGGCGTATCCCAGTGCGCATCGTGCCGAGACCGCCAAAACCCGTACAGAGTCCGGGTTCTTGCGGCCTCGAGGAGGAAGTGCGCGCCGTGCTGGCCGGCGGCCCTAAATAGCTAAACTCCGATAGGGATTCAGGTAAATAGACGAAAGCAGCGCGAGAGGAGCGTTTTCATGGCTCTGCAGCTCGGAGACGTAGCACCAGATTTCGAGGCCGACACCACCCAGGGTCGGATCAAGTTCCACGACTGGATCGACGGGTCCTGGGCGGTTCTGTTCTCCCACCCGAAGGACTTCACCCCGGTCTGCACGACCGAGCTCGGCTACATGGCCAGCATCCAGCCCGAGTTCGACAAGCGCGGCGTCAAGATCGCCGGGCTCTCGATCGATCCGCTCGACAAACACGAGGCCTGGGCCGACGACATCGAGGAGACGCAGGGCGCGCGGCCCGAGTACCCGATCATCAGTGACGCCGACTTCTCGATCGCCAAGGCCTACGGGATGCTGGCGGCCGACGTCTCCGGCGATCCCGGCGACCGCACCCCGGCCGACAACCAGACGGTCCGCAACGTCTTCGTCATCGGCCCCGACAAGAAGATCAAACTGATCCTCGTCTACCCGATGACCACCGGCCGCAACTTCGACGAGGTGCTGCGGGTGATCGACTCGTTGCAGCTGACCGCGAACAACAAAGTCGCCACTCCGGCGCAGTGGAACCGCGGCGACGACGTGATCATCTCCGGCTCGGTCAAAGAGGACGAGGCGAAGGAACTCTGGCCCGAGGGCTGGGAGTCGCCGAAGCCGTACATAAGGATCGTCCCCGACCCCAGCAAGAACTAACCGAGGCGCTTCAGCAGGTCCGCGAGGATCCGGGCGGTTGCTCCCCAGATCAGCTGCCCCTCGACCTCGTAGGTGGGGGTGTGGATGGGTACGCCGCGCCGGATCAGGCGGCGCATCTCGTAGCCCTCGCGCAGCAGCTCCAGCGAGAAGGTGAGGACGGTCTCGACCTCGCTCGGGTTCGGCCGCAGGTCGAGCTCGCGCGGGTGGGGAACGTAGCCGACGAAGGGGTGGACGAGGTAGTTGGTGACGAAGGTCTTGATCGCGGGCAGCGCCTCGCCGGCCTTCACCTGGGCCGGGTCGAGGCCGATCTCCTCCTCGGCCTCGCGCAGCGCCGTCGCCAGCAGGTCGGCGTCGCCCTCGTCACGGCGGCCGCCGGGGAAGGAGATCTCGCCGGCGTGGCGGCGCAGGTCGGCGCGGCGCTCGGTGAAGACGAGGCCGGGTTCATCGGGCCAGCCGTAGAGCGGCAGCAGCACCGCCGCCTCAACCGAGTGGCCGATCAGATGATCACCTGGACGGTCCCTCCGTCCACGGACCAGGCGGCGCCGGCGACATAGGAGGCGCGCTCGGAGCAGAGGAAGACGATCGTCGCGGCGATCTCCTGCGGGTGGGCGAGGCGGCCGATCGGGCGCTTCGAGCCGGCTTCGGTTAGCGCCTCCTCGCGACTCTGGGCGCCGGAGATCTCCATCGACTGGTCGAGCAGGCCGCCGGGCTCCATCCACATCTCCGCCTCGACCGGACCTGGGGCGACGGCGTTGACGAGGACGCCGGTCTTCGCGTAGCGGTCGGCGAAGAGGCGCGAGAGCGAAAGCTCGGCCGCCTTGGCGACCGAGTACTCGGCCATCGCCGCCGAGGGCCGCTTGCCGGCGGTTGAGCAGACGTTGACGACGCGGCCCCAGCCGCGCTCGACCATCGGCGGGATCGCCGCCCGCATCGCCCGCAGCGGCGCCATCACGTTGAGCTCGTACTGGGCGCGCCAGTCCTCGTCGGGAACCTCGTCGAGGTCGCGCCACTTGGCGGCGCCGGCGTTGTTGACGAGGGCGTCGAGGGCGCCGAAGCGCTCCTCGCAGGCGGCCAGCATCCGCTCGCCGGCGTCGTCGGCGGTGACGTCGAGGACAAGCGAAGCGGCTTCTCCTCCCGCGGGCTGCCCCTTCAGCGCGGCTTCGGCGGTGACGCTTGCCAGGCGCTCCTGGCCGCGTGCGACGAGGAGCACTTTCGCTCCCTCGGCGCACAACTGGAATGCCACCTCCCGGCCGATGCCGCTGCTGGCGCCGGTGACGACGCAGGCCCGCCCGGCCAGGCCGAGGTCCATCAGGCGGTCTCCAAGCGCTCGGTCACGGTGACGTGAACCTCGCCGGCGAGGACCTTGTGCACCGGACACTTGGTGGCGATCACCATCAGCCGCCGCCGCTGCTCCTGGTCGAGGTCGCCGGGCAGCTTCACGCCGACCTCGAAGCTGGTCGGCACCGCCCCCTCGTAGCCCATCTCGACGTCGACCTCGAGCCGGCCGACGTCCCAACCTTTGCGCTCCGCGTACATCTCGATCGTGATCGCGATGCAGCCGGCGAGGCTGGCGCCGAGCAGCTCAGTGGGGCGGGGGCCGGTGTCGGCGCCGCCCGCCTCCTTCGGCTCGTCGACCCGCAGCTCGTGGCTGCCGTCGAGCTCGACGTCGTGGGCGTAGCCCTCGACCCGGCGGGCGACGATCCGCACGCTCAGCCCTTGCCGCGGCCCTCGAACAGGGCGGGGTCGTCGACGTCGGCGAAGCGGGCCATCGCGTAGACGGCGTCGGAGGCCCGATTGACGAAGTGGATCACGGTCTCACTCGCGATCTCACCGGCCTCGTTCAGTTCCGAGATCCGCCGCTCGGCGCGGCGGACGACGGTACGGGCGACATCGAGCTGGGCGGAGAGCTGGTTTCCCCCGGGGATGACGAACTTCGGCGGCAGCTCGACCCGGGCCATGTAGCGGTCGATCAGCTCCTCCAGCTCGCTGACCATCGCCTCGGTGGTGCGGCTGACGCCGTCTTCGAGTCGTTCGGCCGCTTCCGGCGCGGTCGCCAGCTCGGCCCCGGCGACGAAGAGGTCGTCCTGGAGGCGGAGGATGTCGGCGGCCAGCTCGCCCTGGTCTGGACCGCAGAGCGCGCGGGCGACCCCGAGTTGCGAACAGGCCTCGTCGAGGGTCCCGTAGGCCTCGGTGCGGCCGTGGTGCTTGGGAATGCGCCCGCCGTACCAGAGCGAGGTGGTCCCGTCGTCGCCCTTCTTGGTGTAGATCTTGACCACGTCAGCGCACCGGGTTGAAGGCGTACCCGGTCATCACCTTGGGGAAGAAGAAGGTCGACTTCGGCGGCATCACCGCGTCGGTGTTGCAGATGTCCTTGACCTGCTCGACCGGGACTCCCCGCTGGATGAAGGCGACGTCGTAGTCGCCCTCGTCGACCATCGCCAGGGCGGCGTCGACGCTCTTCGCGTATTCGAGGCCGTTGCGCTCGTCGATGTCGTGATCGCTCATCCCGGCCAGGCCCTTCAGCACCAGCGTCTCGAGGATCGCCGAGTCGAGGCGACGATAGGCCTCCGGTTTTCCCTCGAGGCGACGGTCGACCTCGCCGAGGTCCTTGAGGCGCAGCCGGAAGGCGCGCTTGTGGAAGGAGTCGTAGAGGCCGAAGACGCCGACGCCGTCCTCGCTCGCCGGGTCGATCTCCTCGCGGGCGACCTCGGTGACGTCGAAGAGCCCCCGCAGGCCGTTGCCGAGGCGCTGCTGCTTCTCCGGGTCGTCGGCAAAGCCCGAGAGCAACCGGTGGGTGGGGAAGACGAGGAGGCCGGGGTCGTCGAGCCCGGTCAGCGACATCAGCGTGTAGTTGTGCGGTCCCTCGCCGCCGACCTCGTCGCGGAAGGCGCGGGCCGTCTCGTAACGGTGGTGGCCGTCGGCGATCAGTAGCTGTGCGTCGGCGAGGCACTCGGTGACGGCCCGGTGGGCGGCCGGGTCCTCGACCTTCCAGAGCCGGTTGACGGTGCCGTCTTCGTCGCGCGCTTCTCCCCACGGTTGGTCCGGCAGCGTCGGCGCGACCAGCGGCCAGGCATCCTCGGTCGAGAGCGAGAAGATCGAGGAGAGGTTGTACGCCGTGGCCCGGGTCAGCTCCAGCCGGTCGAGCAGCGGCCCCGGATGGGTGCGCTCGTGGGGGCGGACGGTGCCGGTCTCGTAGTCCTCGACGCGGACCCGGGCGAGGATCCCGTTGCGGCTGTAGCTGTTGCCGTCGGGGGCGACGTAGTCCTGGGTCAGCGCCCATAGCGAGGGCTCCTCGTCCTGGACCAGCGCCCCGTCCGACCGCCAGCTCTCGATCCGCGCCGCCGCCTCGGCATAGGGATCGCCGCTGGGATTGCTGGCCGGGTCGGCGGGGTCGAACGGTTTCGGCAGGTCGATCGCGACCGCGTTGTAGGGCGAGCGCTCCAGCAGCGCCCGTCTCTGCGCCGCGTCGATCACGTCATAAGGAGGCGCCGCGACGGCGTCCAGCGAGCCGACCTTCCCGAGGTCGTAGTGCAGGGCCTTGAAGGGAAGCACCTCCGCCATCGCCCCCAGAACCTACACTTGCCCTTCACGGGGTGTGGCGCAGCCTGGTAGCGCGCCGCCTTTGGGTGGCGGAGGTCCCCGGTTCGAATCCGGGCGCCCCGATTCGCTTCCGCCGTCGACATCCGTCGATGCATTCCGGTCGACGT
>CAMLHB010000076.1 GCA_946479725.1 uncultured Actinomycetes bacterium
CGGCGGGAGTGAAGCTACCAGCGGGCTACGCTGACAACGATGAGCACGCCGTTCGCCCACGTCGAGGCGGTCTTCGCCCCCTTCGAGCTGCTGCCGCTGCTGGTCGCGGCCGTCCTCTACGCGAAACGCTCGGTCACCCTCGCCGAGCGCGGCCGGCCGGTCCCGCTCTGGCGCCAGCTCTGCTTCGCCGGCGGCCTGCTGACGATGGCGGTCGCGCTCGTCTCCCCGATCGCCCACATCGGCGAGGAGCTGGTGATCGCCCACATGGTCGAGCACCTGCTGCTCGGCGACCTCGCCACGCTGCTGCTGGTCCTCGGGCTGACCGGGCCGCTGCTGCAGCCGATCCTGGCGATCCCGGTCTTCGACCGGCTGCGGATCCTCACCCACCCCCTGGTCGCCTTCCCGCTCTGGGCGCTCAACTTCTACTTCTGGCATATCCCGGCGATGTACGACGCCGCCTACGGCGGGGCGGCGATGCACCTGCTCGAGCACGCGAGCTTCGTCTTCTTCGGCTGCCTGATGTGGATGCCGATCTTCGGGCCGCTGCCGAAGCCGAGCTGGTTCAACGCCGGCTGGAAAGTGGCCTACGTAATCGCCGTCCGCTTCGCCGGCGCGATCCTCGGCAACGTGCTGATGTGGTCCGGGTCGGTGCTCTACCCGAAGTACGCCGCCGGCGAGGCTTCCTGGCACCTCTCGCCGCTGGCCGACCAGAGCACCGCCGGGGTGGTGATGATGGTCGAGGGGACCTTCCTCGGCCTCGGCCTGCTCGCCTGGGTCTTCTTCGAGGTCTCCCGCGAAGGGATCGAGAAGCAGCGCCTGCTGGACCTGGCGCTGGAGCGTGGGGTGGAGCTGGACGAGGCGCGGGCCCAGCGGGCGGTGGCGGCCGGCCAGGGGGCGCGGCTAGAGCGGCAGCTGACCGGCGCCGCTGAGGGGCGGGATGCGAATGAGTGAGATTGCCGAGCGTCTGCGCGCCTGGCTCGTGACCGGGCCGCTGGGCCGGGGCCTCTCCTTCCTGATCGACTTCGCCGTGGCGCTGCGGACGATGCTGGCGCAACGTCGCTAGGGTCACCCGTCCATGCAGACCACCCTCAAAGAGCTTCCAAACTCCCGTGTCGAGGTCCAGGTGGAGGTCCCCGCCGCCGACGTCGAGAAAGCGACTTCGCGCGCCGCCCGCGCGATGGCCAAGGAACTGCGGATGCCGGGCTTCCGCGCCGGCAAGGCGCCGCCCTCGCTGGTGATCCAGCGGCTCGGTTTCGGCTCGGTCCTGCAGGAGGCGATTCGCGAGGCGCTGCCCGAGTGGTACGAACTCGCCCTCTTCGACGCCGACATCAGCCCGATCGGCGACCCCGACATCGAGATGTCGAGGGTGCCGGAGAACGAGGGCGAGCCGCTGGAGTTCAAATTCGCGGTCGGCGTCCGGCCCGCCGCCCAGCTCGGCACCTACAAGGGCCTCGAAGTCGGCAAGGAGGAGAAAGAGGTCCCCGACGAAATCGTCGACACCGAGGTCGAGCGGATCCGCGAGGGCTTCGCCCGGCTGGAGCCGGTCGAGCGCGAGGCGGCCGAGGGCGACCTGGTGGTGATCGACTTCGAGGGCTTCCTCGACGGCTCGCCCTTCCAGGGCGGCGCGGCCGAGGAGCAGAGCCTCGTCCTCGGGTCGGGTCAGTTCATCCCCGGCTTCGAGGAGCAGCTCGCCGGCGTCAAGGCCGGCGAGGAGCGCGAGCTGAACGTCACCTTTCCCGAGGACTATCAGGCCGAGCACCTGGCGGGCGAAGACGCGGTCTTCAAGGTGAAGGTCAAAGAGGTGCGGGAGAAAGTCCTGCCCGACCTCGATGACGATTTCGCCTCAGATGCCTCCGAGTTCGACACCCTGGAGGAGCTGCGCGCGGACATCCGCGAGAAAGTCGGCGCCGCGCTGGGCAGCCGGGCCGAGGAGGACTTCCGCGTCGCCGCGATCGACGCCGCGGTGGCCGAGGCCACCGTCGAGGTGCCGGCGGAGCTGGCGACGGCGCGGGCGACCGAACGCTGGGAGCGGATGGAACGGCAGCTGGCCAGCCGCGGCATGGACCCCAACCAGTTCCTGCAGATGCAGGGGAAAACGCGCGACGAGCTGATCGAGGAGACGAAGGAGGACGCCGAAAAGGAGCTGAAGCGCGAGGCGGTCGTCGCCGCGATCGCCGAGGCGGAGGCGATCGAGGTCTCCGAGGTGGAGATGGTGGAGGCGCTCGAGCACAGCGCCGAACACGAGCGGACGACGCCGGAGAAGCTGCTCGAGCGGCTGCGGAAGAGCGGCCGCGACGCGATGATCCGCGAGGACCTGCGGGCCCGTAAGGCGATCGAACTGGTTGCCGAGGCGGCGAACCCGATCCCGAAAGAGGAGGCCGACGCCCGCCAGGGGAAAGCCGAGGCGCGGGAGAAACTGCTGGCACCGGAGGGCGAAGGCGAGAGCAAGGGCGGTTCCCAAACCGGCGAGCTGTGGACCCCCGGAGGCGAGTAGGCCCCATCAGGCGGCCTCTATAGAGTGCGAGCCATGAGTCCCCTGATCCCGATGGTGGTCGAGCAGACCTCGCGCGGCGAGCGCGCTTTCGACATCTATTCGCGCCTGCTGGGCGAGCGGATCATCTTCCTCGGCACGCCGGTGAACGACGACATCGCCAACCTGATCGTCGCCCAGATGCTGCACCTGGAGTCCGAGGATCCGGACAAGGACATCAGCCTCTACATCAACTCGCCGGGCGGCTCCGTCTATGCCGGGCTGGCGATCTACGACACGATGCAGTTCATCAAGCCCGACGTGCAGACGATCTGCGTCGGCATTGCGATGAGCATGGGGGCGCTGCTGCTGAGCGGCGGCGCGGCCGGCAAGCGGATGGCGCTGCCGAACTCGAAGATCCTCATCCACCAGGTCTCGGCCGGGTTCCAGGGCCAGGCGACCGACATCGAGATCCACGCCAAAGAGATCATCGACGTCCGCCGCCGGCTCGACGAGATCATTGCCGAGCACACCGGCCAGCCGTTCGAGAAGATCACCAAAGACACCGAGCGGGACTACTTCATGAGCGCGGACGAGGCGAAGGAGTACAACATCGTCGACCGCGTGATCGAGCACCACTGACGGGCCACGACCGCAACTTCGAGATCCACGTGCTGTGGGGCCGCTACTCCTGAACGTCCTCCTGCAGTGAGCGTTCGAACCAGAGGTCGGCTTTGGGGTTGTCGTTGTAGGGAGCGACTCCCCGGTAGCCGGCGGCGCGGTAAAGGCCGACGGCGGGGGTGAGGTAGCCGGAGGTGTCGAGGCGGACGGCGCTGCAGCCGTGTTCGAGGGCGATCTCGTCGAGGCGGGCGAGGATCCGGCGGCCGAGGCCGGTGCCGCGGTAGGCCGGCGCCACGTACATGCTCTTCACCTCGGCGACGTCGGTGTTCAGGTCGCGGACTCCACCGAGGCCGGCCGGCTCGTCGTTCGCCCGCGCCAGCAACAGGACCCCGTTCGGCGGCGTTAGATCAGCCGGCGGCCCCTTGGCGATCTCCTCCTCGAGGTCGATCCCGGCATCCTCGCGGTCGTAGACCAGCGGCCCGTCCGCCTCGCGGACGAAGTCGGCGTAGAGCTCGAGGACGCGCGGATCGTCGCGCGAAATCGGATCGAGCGAGAAGTTCACAGAGCCCGTAGTTCGTAGCTGAACCACTCGGTTCGCTCGGCGCCGGTGGAGTCGTAGAGGCGCTGGGCGGTGCGATTGTCGGGAGCGGTCGACCACTCGACGAAGGGGGCGCCGCGTTCGCGGGCGACTTCGGCGGTCGCTTCGATCAGAGCGCGGCCGACGCCCTCGCCGCGCGCGGACTCGGCGACGAAGAGATCGTTCATCAGCACGCTCTCGCAGGCCGCCAGCGAACTGAAGTGCCAGTAGAGGCAGGCGTAGCCGACCAGTCGCCCCTCGCTGCGGGCCCCGAGCAGGAGACCGTCTTCGCTCGGGGCGAGGAAGCGGCGGAAGAAGGCACGGTTTCGTTCCTGGTCGATCTCCGCCACCTCGTAGAAGCGCTGGTAGGCGGCGATCAGCGGCAGCAGTTGCTCGAACTCCTCGGCGTGGATCGGGGCGATCTCGAGTTCCGCGAGCACGGCTTCACCGTAGCGCCACGCAAGCCTGCGCTCATGTGCAGGGACCGCCGAGCCGATGCCGTAAACGACCCTCACGAACCGGTGCAGGTCCCTGTCTAAGCTTTTGGGGCGCCGCCGGAGGCAAGAGATCGTCCCGTTTAGGAGGGGATTCCGCTGGCACGTCCTTCAGATTCGAACGAGCAGCTCCTCTGCAGCTTCTGCGGCAAGTCGCAGCGCCAGGTGAAAAAGCTGATCGCCGGCCCCGGCGTCTACATCTGCGACGAGTGCATCGACCTCTGCAACGAGATCATCGACGAGGAGCTGACGGCGCCGCCCGCCTTCGAGCTGGAGAACCTGCCGAAACCGCGGGAGATCTTCGACGTCCTGCAGGAGTACGTGGTCGGTCAGGACGCCGCCAAGCGCGCACTCTCGGTGGCCGTCTACAACCATTACAAGCGAGTCCAGATCGCCCAGTCCGACGAGACCGAGGTCGAGCTGCAGAAGTCGAACATCATGATGCTGGGGCCGACCGGCTGCGGCAAGACGCTGCTGGCACAGACCCTGGCCCGGATCCTCAACGTCCCGTTTGCGATCGCCGACGCGACGGCGCTGACCGAGGCCGGGTACGTCGGCGAGGACGTCGAGAACATCCTCCTGAAGCTGATCCAGGCCGCCGACTTCGACGTCAAGAAAGCCGAAACGGGGATCATCTACATCGACGAGATCGACAAGATCGCGCGCAAAGCCGACAACCCGTCGATCACCCGCGACGTCTCCGGCGAAGGCGTCCAGCAGGCGCTCTTGAAGATCCTCGAGGGGACCACCGCCTCGGTGCCGCCCCAGGGCGGGCGCAAGCACCCCCACCAGGAGTTCCTGACGATCGACACCACCAACATCCTCTTCGTCTGCGGCGGCTCTTTCGCCGAACTCGACAAGGTGATCGAGCGGCGCGTCGGGGACCGCGGGATCGGCTTCGGAGCCGAAATCTCCTCGCGCGAGAAGAAGGACACCGGCGAATGGTTCGAGCAGGTGCTGCCCGAGGACCTCGTCGAGTACGGCCTGATCCCCGAGTTCATCGGCCGCCTGCCGGTGATCACCGCGATCCACCAGCTCAGCCGCGACGACCTGACCACGATCCTGACCGAGCCGCGCCACGCGCTCACCCGCCAGTTCCAGCGCTTCTTCGAGTTCGACGACATCGAGCTCGTCTTCTCCGAGGACAGCCTCGAGGCGATCGCCGACAAGGCCCTGGAGCGCGAGACCGGTGCCCGCGGGCTGCGCTCGATCCTCGAGGAGACCCTGCTCGACGTCCAGTTCGAGCTGCCCTCCCGCCGCGACGTCACCAAGTGCGTCGTCACCAAGGAGACGATCACCGAGGGCCGCCGCCCGACCCTGGTCACCGAGGCCGTCCAGCAGGACATCGGCCCGGCCGACCCGGGCCTCAGCGAGGAATCCGCTTAAGCTCTGTGGCGGGGAGGCCGTGGGCACCCCCGATCGGAGCACCTCCGCCGAGATGGGCGTTAGCGGCTAGCCGCGATCGTCTCTGGCTCGGCGCCATACTGAGTACCGATCAGGGGTCCCCCACGGCCCTCAGCTCTATCGCGAGTTGGTCTCTATTGAGGTATTCCAGAGGTATTAGGCCGCCACTGTCGCTGCTACCCTGGACAAACGTTCGATACGCGAAAGCGATCGAGTCGGACGAGCCGCAGTCGCGGGCCGTCCGATCCGCACATAAGGGCCACCTGAGGGGGGCACCGCTAAATAAGGAGACACTCAGTTGGTTACCAACACCGACGCTGGCCCGGAGAGCGCCAGCATCACGTTCCGCGTCCAAGGCGTAGAGACCGCCAGGAGAATGCAGAACGAGCGGGATAAAGCCCTCGGCATCACCCGCCATTACATGGACGTACCGGTCGTCAATCTGGTCGCCGGGCTTGCTTTGCAGAGTGGCCCCAATCCGAGGCCGAGACCGAGCACCAACAAGAAAGTCGCCCGACAGATCGAGGCGAGCCTCCTCAACCAGAACGTTCCCGAGCCGGACGTCTTCCATCTCGCTCACTTGGGCATCACGATCGTTGGCGAAGTCGAGAAGGTCGACGACACGACCTACGACATCACGTTTAACGTCGATCCCGACGAGACGGAAGAGCCCAGTGATGGCGTCGTCAACGGATTGCATAGCCTCGCGGTGATCGAGAAAGTCCTAAAGAGCTCTACGGTTTCGAACAAGCAGTACGTCACGCTCAACATCATTGCCGGCATCCCTTCGTCCAAGCGCGAACTACTGATCCCCTGGATCGCGCGGGGCCGGAACACCGTCCTCCAGGTCAAGGACGAGTCGATCGACAACCTCATGAAGATGTTTGATCCGTTCAAGGTCGAGCTGAAGAAATACCCCTACTTCGATCAGTTCGGCTGGGAGGAGAGTGCGACGAACGCCTACGACGTCCTCGACCTGCTCTCCATCATGACGGCACTGAACCCGGTGGTTTTTCCGAATGCCTCGGTTGACAAACAACCCGTGGTGGCGTACGAGAAGCCTTCGGGCGCCCTGAAACACTTTGAGCAAAATATGGATGCGTACTACCGGATGATCCCGCTCATTGAGGACATTCTTCATCTCTATGACTCGATCCGCAGCGGCGCGATCGACGCCTATAACGAGGGCAACCGGCAGGGCTGGCACCTAAAGCTGATCGAGAAGAAATTCGACAGGGACGGGAAGGCGAAACCCGACGTTTGGTCGTACCCGTTCTTTCGTCGCTCTGATGGGGGGTATGGCAAAACCGGAACCTACCGACTGTCCAGCGCTGCAACCTTTCCGATCCTCGCGGCTTTCAGGAACTTCGTGATCGACAAGGGTCCGGATGAGGACATGAGGTGGGACGGGGGGTTCGACGAGGTCATGAAGGCCTGGGAAGACCTCGGCGAGGAGATGATGCAGACCTGCGTAGAGACCTCCCAGAGCTTTCAAGGCAACATCAACGCAGTGGGTAAGAACCGGCCGCTCTGGCGCGCCCTTCACACGACGGCCAAGGGTTACGCCTCGCAACGGGAAAATGCGCGGTTGCGCGCCGAACTGGAAGCCAGGACGGAAACGGGAGCCTAATCATGCTGAACCCCATCTACACGAGGAAGTCGCCCGTCTTCAAGTCGCCTTTTGCGTCGATCGAGGAGGTCGGCGCGTTCGCAGACCATTTAGCCGCCGTATTGAAGGACGCCAGCGGACGAGACCCCGATGTGTCAGTTTCCCTTACTTACCCCGACCGCTCCTTTCCCACGATGTCCCGTGATGAATTTCACGAGGCTGAAAAAGAGCTTGCCTTTCATGACCTAATGAGCATTGAGGTGACGGCCAAAGACTGCGATGACTCCGATTTTTCCGTTGGGGTGTTGGTCACTGCTGACCTTGGCGGCAGGGTCGGCGTAAGGGGGAGGAGTGTGACCCGTGTGGATGGGGTCGATATTCAAGTTCGCAAGGAGCTCGACCGACTGCGGGAAACGCGGGACCACGAGGCTCGCAAGCGCTTAGGCCGGCGGGTGGAGGCGGCAGGTCGCCTCGCCGAAGGCACGTTGCCTGGTGTACCTGTGGCTTCCATCGCGGCTGAAGTGGGGCGGCTGCTGACGCTGCGTGGGAGAAGCTCTCGAACGGGTTCGTCTGCGCCTCGCCCTCCGGTCAGCGCCGGATGGTGGCGGCGTTTCGCCAATAATCCCTGGACCATCACCATCGTTGGCGGAGCCATCGCGGCTGCGATCGCGGTTGGTTTGGTTGCTTTAGCGATCTCTCTCGCAACCTCCGCTTCCTCCAGAGACCCCACGGGCAGCGGATCAGCTTCTCCCCAGGCTCACCGCGCGAATACCGGTCCCTGATCCGCCAGAGTGCCGGTGGGGGCCACTGGGTCCTCAGCATGGAGCCGCGCCGGTAGCTCTTGAGGCGGTAGCCGGAGGCGATTCACGCGGCGGAGGTGCCCCCACCGGCACCCTCCCTTGAGCCCTTCCGACTTTCGCCCCACCCCAGTGGGGACAAAGTCGGAAGCGGCTATCTAGACTCGCCGCGTGGACGCGGCGCAGCGGCAGAGGCTCGAGGAGACGACTCGCTACGACCCCTCGGAGGTGGAGGGGCGGATCTTCGGGGAGTGGATAGCGGGGGGGTACTTCCACCCGGAGGCGGAGGGGACGCCGGAAGAGAACTTCTCGGTGGCGATCCCGCCGCCGAACGTGACCGGGGCGCTGCACATGGGGCACGCGCTGAACGGGTCGATGCAGGATGCGCTGGTGCGGATGAACCGGATGCGGGGGAAGAACACGCTCTGGATCCTGGGGACCGACCACGCCGGGATCGCGACGCAGGCCGTGGTCGAGAAAGAGCTGCGAAAAGAAGGGAAAAGCCGCCATGACCTGGGACGGTCGGCCTTCGTCGAGCGGGTCTGGGAGTGGAAAGCCGAGTACGGCTCGCGGATCGTCGAGCAGTACAAGCGGCTCGGAGCCTCCTGCGACTACGAGCGCGAGCGCTTCACCCTCGACGAGGGCTACGTCAAGGCCGTCTATCGGGTCTTCAAGCAGCTATACGACAAGGGCTACGTCTACCGCGACAACTACATGGTCAACTGGGACCCGGGCTCGCACTCGGCGATCTCCGACCTCGAGGTCGAGAACCGCGAGGTTGAGGATGCGCTCTACTCGATCGACTACCCGGTCGAGGGCTCCGATCGGGTGCTGACCGTCGCCACGGTGCGGCCGGAGACGATGCTGGCCGACACCGCGGTCGCCGTGAACCCGGGGGATGAGCGTTACGCCGACCTCGTCGGCAAGTTCTGCGTGCTGCCGCTGGTCGGCCGCCGGATCCCGATCATCGCCGACGACCACGTCGACGTCGAGTTCGGAACCGGGGCGCTGAAGATCACCCCGGGCCACGACCCCAACGACTTCGAGATCGGCCGCAAGCACGGGCTGGAGGAGATCGGCGTGATCGGCCCCGACGGGCGGATGACTGAGGAGGCGGGCGAGTTCGCCGGCCTCACCGCCGCCGAGGCGCAGGAAGCGGTGGTCGCGGCGCTGCGGAACGAGGGGCGCCTCCGCGCCGAGGAGCCCTACACCCACTCGGTCCCCTTCTCGCACCGCTCGGGCGAGCGGATCGAGCCGCTGATCTCGCTGCAGTGGTTCTGCCGCATGGATGAGCTCGCGCAGCCGGCGATCGAGGTCGTCGAACGCGACGAGGTCCACATCACGCCCCCGCAGTGGAAGCGCGTCTACCTCGACTGGATGCGGGAGATCCGCCCCTGGTGCATCTCCCGCCAGCTCTGGTGGGGGCACCGGATCCCGGTCTGGTACTGCGACGCCTGCGGCGAGGTCTTCGTCGCCGAGGACCCGGCGGCGGCGCCCGAGCGCTGCGGGGCCTGCGGCGGCGAGCTGCGCCAGGAGGAGGATGTCCTCGACACCTGGTTCAGCTCGGCGATCTGGCCCTTCGCCACCCTGGGCTGGCCCGACGAGACCCCCGAGCTGCGCGCCTTCTACCCGACCAGCTTCCTGACCACGGCGCGGGAGATCCTCTTCCTCTGGGTGGCGCGGATGATCATGACCGGGCTCGAGTTCCCCGGCGCGATCCCCTTCCGCGACGTCTACGTCCACTCGGTGATCCAGG
>CAMLHB010000077.1 GCA_946479725.1 uncultured Actinomycetes bacterium
CGATGACGTCCCCGATCTTCCGGCATTCGCGTTGTACCTCTGTGTCTGGTGTTCCGACGTGTTCTTCGCCGTTGAGGTAGGGGAAGAGCAGGCGGTTGACGACGAAGCCGGCTTCGTCGGGGACCTCGACCGCGGTCTTGCCGAGCGCGGCGCACCAGGCGAGCGCCTTCTCGCGCGAGTCGGCGGCACCCTCGGGGACGCAAACCTCGACCAGCTTCATCCGCGGCACTGGGTTGAAGACGTGGAAGCCGAAGAGCCTCGGGGTGCCGGCCGCCGCGGCGATCTCGGCGATGCTGAGCGAGGAGGTCGTGGTCGCGAGGTCGGCGTCGGGGCAGGCCTCGGCGATCCGCCGCAGCAGCTCTCCCTTCGGCCCTACCTCCTCGACGATCGTCTCGACGATGACGTCGCAGTCGGCGAGGTCGGCCGGGTCGGTGGTGACCCGCAGGCGCGAGGGGTCGCCGCCCTCGATCTTGGCGCAGGCCGCCACCACTTTCTCCTCCGCGCGCCAGGCCGAGGCCTCGCTGCGGGCGAGCAGGATCGTGTCTGCGGTGGTGGTCGAGACCGCGGCAAGGCCGGTGGCTATCGCCCCGCTGCCCGCGATCCCCGGACTCGTGTATCCCTGATTAGCGCTCATTGGCCGGGGCTTCTATCACGCATCATCGCCGCGATGACGTGAGGGTTCGGGAAGGGGAGCGCTTTGGCTGACTGACCAGTCAATCGGCTAACCTCCAAGTAGATCTTCAGAGAACGGAGGCTGGCATGGACAACGGCAAAGGGAAGTTCGGCGGCCGCGAGGTCGTCATCGTCGAGGCGGTGCGGACCCCGATCGGCCGCGGCCACCCGGAGAAGGGCTACTACAAGGACCTCCATCCCTCCAACCTCCTCGCCCGCACCTACAAGGAGCTGATCGACCGCGCCGGAATCGACGCGAACGAGGTCGGCGACGTGATCGCCGGCTGCGTCCAGCAGTTCGGCGAGCAGGGCCTCAACATCGGCCGCAACGCCTGGCTCGAGGCCGGGCTGCCGCAGGAGGTGCCGGGAACGACCGTCGACCGCCAGTGCGGCTCCGCCCAGCAGGCGGTCAACTTCGCCGCCGCCCTCGTCGCCTCCGGCGTCCACGACGTCGCGATCGGCGGCGGGGTCGAGCACATGGGCCACATCTCCTTCGCCGACTCCTACAAGGTGATGGAGGAGCACGGGCTGGCCTTCTCGCCCGAGCTGATGGAGAAGTACGACCTGATCCCGCAGGGCCTCTCGGCGGAGATGATCGCCGACCAGTGGGAGATTCCCCGCTCCGAGCTCGACGAGCTCGGCGTCCGCTCCCAGCAGCTCGCCAAGCAGGCGACCGAGGAGGGCCGCTTCGAGCGCGAGATCCTGCCGATGCAGGTCAACGGCGACACCTACGTCATCGACCAGGGCCTGCGCGAGACGACTATCGAGGGGCTCTCGGCGCTGAAGCCGGCCTTCAAGGAGGACGGCAAGATCACCGCCGGCAACTCCTCCCAGGTCTCCGACGGCGCCGCCGCGGTGCTGCTGATGACGCGCGAGAAGGCCGACGAGCTGGGCCTGAAGCCGCGGGCGCGGATCTTCGACCAGACCACCGTCGGCGTCGACCCGGTAATCATGCTCACCGGCCCGATCCCGGCGACGCGGAAGCTGCTCGAGCGCAACGGGATGGAGATGGACGACATCGACCTGGTCGAGATCAACGAGGCTTTCGCCTCCGTCGTCGGCGCCTGGCGGCGCGAGCTCGAACCCGACATGGACCGGGTCAACGTCAACGGCGGCGCGATCGCCCTCGGCCACCCGCTGGGCTCGACCGGCGCCCGGCTGATCACCACGCTCCTGCACGAGATGGAGCGCTCCGACAAGGAGATGGGCCTGGTGACGATGTGCTGCGGCGGCGGACTCGGCACCGGAACGCTGATCCAGCGGTTGTAAGAACCCTGAGTAAAGAGTAGGTTGCGAGCCCGGATCCCCAGTGATGAAAGGACGCAGCTTGAACATCAGAGTAGTAGTGGGAACGCTTGGCGCGATGTTGGCGCTGGTCGGACCGATCGGCTGCGGTGGCGGCGATAGCACCGGGAGCGGCCCCCCGCTGGCGAAGGCGGAGTTCATCAAGCAGGGCGACGCGATCTGCAGAGAAGGCAACGAAGCGAGTCAGACCGAAATCCAGAAATTCGCCAAGGAAAATGGCTTCGGATCCAAGGAACCGACCAAGGCCCAGTTCGAAAAAGTCGTGACCGAAGTCCTGGTGCCAAATCTGGAGCGGCAAACCGAAGAACTAGACGCGCTGGCAGCCCCGGTCAAGGACCAAGGCAAGATCGACGCAATCGTGGCGGCGCTGCGCGAAACGATCACCCAGCTCGAAGAAGATCCAAGCAGCCTGCAGGGAAATGTCCTCGCCAAGCCGATCCAGCTGGAGAAAGCCTATGGATTCAAAGTCTGTGGGGGAGGATGAGAACCGACCGAGCCGCTCCGAGTGCCCTGAGCCCCTCCTTTTCTTTGCGCATTTTTGCGCGCCATTGACTTGCGCGGGTGTTCTCGCTTATACCCCCCTCGATTAGTCAAACAATTGGGAGGCGGGCAGAGTCGTGTACAGGTGGATCGGCGGGATAACGATGGCTGTGATGTTGCTGGTGGTGGGCGTCGGCTGTGGAAGTGGCGAATCGACCTCCGACATCACGAAGGCAGAATTCGTGAAAAAAGCAAACGCCATCTGCGCCGATTACACGGAACAACGACTCGCAGCTGCCGAAAAGGAATACAACAAGAAGGTGCAACAGGAAAGCCAGGTCACCGGTTCTTCTGCGCAAAAGAAGCTCGCAGCGGAATTGGAAGAAATCGGCGAAAAACTGCTGCAGGAAACGACCGTTCCGATCCTCAGAACCCAGGCCAAGAAGTTGAAAGCCCTCGGTGCGCCGTCCGGGGACGAGGAAACCGTCGAAGCCATGCTGAACAGCTTCGAAAAAGCCACCGATGAAGTCGAAAAGGAAGGGTACCGGGGGGCCGTCGGCGGCAACCAGTACGACCAGTTCGAAAAGGAAGCCAGAACCTACGGGCTGAAGTGCAAACTCATTTGACGTAGAGATCGCCTGGCCGGCTGGCCAGGCGATCTCTATATGCTGCGCCCTCGATGGACCTGACGCTGTCGCCATCGGAGGAGGAGTTCCGCGACGAGGTTCGCGCCTGGCTGCAGGCGAACCACCCCGGCCCGGAGCCCGAGGCGGGGCTCGACGAGGTGATGGAGTTCCGCCGCGCCTGGCAGTTGAAGCTGCACGAGGCCGGCTGGGCCGGCATCTCCTGGCCGCAGGAGTACGGCGGCCGCGGCGCGACGATGATCGAGCAGGCGATCTTCGCCGCCGAGGCGTCCCGGCAGGAAGCGCCTGCCCCCGCCAACGTCCTCGGCCTGGCGATGGGCGGGCCGGTGGTGATCGCCCACGGGACCGACGCCCAGAAGGCCCGCTACCTGGAGCCGATCCTGACCGGCGAGGAGATCTGGTGCCAGGGCTTCTCCGAGCCCGAGTCGGGCTCAGACCTCGCCTCGCTGAAGACGCGCGCGGTCAAGGACGGCGACGAATGGGTGGTCACCGGCCAGAAGGTCTGGACCACCTTCGCCCAGTACGCGAAATGGTGCATGCTCGTCGCCCGCACTGATCCCGACGCCCCCAAGCACCAGGGGTTGACCTACTTCCTGATGGACATGGAGCAGGAGGGGGTGCAGACCCGGCCGCTGGTTCAGATCACCGGCGAGGGCGAGTTCAACGAGGTCTTCTTCGAGGAGGCTCGGGTCCCCGATGAGAACGTCGTCGGCGGCGTCGGCAACGGCTGGGCGGTGGCGATTACGACCCTGATGAACGAGCGCGCCGGCCTCGCCTTCGGAGCGATCTCCCAGATCCAGAACAGCCTCGGGCGGCTCGGGAAGCTGGCGAGCGAAACGCCTGCCAACGGCGGCGCCGCCGCCGAGGACCCCTACTTCCGCCAGCGGATCGCCCAGCTCCACATCGAGGTGGAGACGATGCGCCTCAACGCCTACCGCGGTCTGACCAAGACGATGCAGTCGGGGATCCCGGGGCCCGAGGGCTCGCTCGGCAAGTGGCAGTGGGCAGACATCAACCAGGACCTGACCGAGCTGGCGCTGGAGATCGAGGGTGCCTACTCGGTGCTGGCGCGGGGCTCCGAGCACGCCGTCGCCGGTGGCGCCTGGCAGTACTCCTTCCTGCGCTCGCGCGCCAACTCGATCGAGGGCGGGACCACCGACATCCTCAAAAACATCATTGCCGAGCGGGTCCTGGGCCTGCCGCGGCTGCGCTAGGCGTCTCTCTATGTATTTCGACCTCACCGACGAGCAGCAGGCGATCAAGTCGACCGCCCACGACTTCCTCGCCTCGCGCTTCAAGTCGGAGCGGCTCCGCGAGATCGCCTCGAGCGAGGGCGGCTTCGACGAGGGCAGCTGGAAGGAGATGGCCGAGCTCGGCTGGACCGGGCTGGCCTTGCCGGAGGAGTGGGGCGGGCAGGGTCTCGGGATCGTCGACCTCGCGGTCCTCTTCGAGGAGCTGGGCTACGTCTGCGCACCCTCGCCGCTGCTCTCGAACACGATCGCCGGCCTGGCGCTGGCGGCCGGCGCCTCCGACGAGCAGAAGGAGCGCTGGCTGCGGCCCCTGGCCGAGGGTGAGCTGCGTGGCACGCCAGCTCTGATCGATGCCGGCGGCCCGGCGGAGCCGATGAAGTTCTCGATGGCCGCCGGCGACACCCTCTCGGGCGAGAAGACGCTGGTGATGGACGCCGGCAGCGCCGACTTCTTCCTCGTCGCCACCGCCGACGGCGGCCGCCACATCGTCGAGCAGGAGAGCGACGGCGTCACCGTCGCCGCGGAGGAGTCGATCGACCTCACCCGGCGCCTCTTCAGCGTCCGCTTTGATGGCGTTCGCCCGGCGGCCACCCTGCCCGGCAGCGGTGAGGACTACCTGCCGGTCTTCCTCCGTGCCTGCGTCGCGCTGGCCGCCGAGTCGACCGGGCTGGCGCAGCGGGCGCTCGACTTCTCGGTCGCCTACGCCAAAGACCGCCAGCAGTTTGGCCGCCCGATCGGCGCCTACCAGGCGGTCTCCCACCGCTGCGCGCAGATGCTGCTGGAGACCGAGAACTCGCGCTCGGCCGTCTACGGAGCCGCCTGGGCCGCCGACGCCGAGCCGGAGTCACTGCCGCTCGCCGCCTCGATGGCCAAGGCGTACGCCTCCGACGCCGGCTGGCGCGTGCCCGACATGGCGATCCAGGTCCACGGCGGGATCGGCTTCACCTGGGAGCACGACCTCCACTTCTTCCTCAAGCGCGGCCGCGCCAACGCCGCCTCCCTCGGCGACGCCAAGTGGCACCGCGAGCGGGTCGCCGGGGCCGTGTTGGCCGGCGAGACCGCGCCGGCGAGCGCTTAGCGCGAGCCGCGTGGGCGCCCTCGACCGCATCTCCGTCGCCGCGATCGGCACCTCCGTCGCCGACCTCGAGGCGGAGACGCTGCGGGCCGAGGCCGCTGGCGTCGAGTGCGTCTGGGCGCCGGAGCTCTTCCGCAGCGCCGTCACCCAGGCGACCTACCTGGCTGCGAAGACCGAGCGGATCGACGTTGCCACCGGGATCGTCTGGGCCTTCACCCGAAGCCCCTTCATCCATGCGATCAGCGCCCTCGATGTCGACGAGATGTCGGGCGGCCGCTTTCGGTTGGGAATGGGGGCGGGGGTCAAACGCCTGAACGAGACCTGGCACAACGCCGACTACGGCCGGCCGGCGCCGCACCTGCGCGAGGCGATCGAGGCGACGCGGCTGATCATGCGCCAGGCGAGCGCCGGCGAGCCGATCCGCTACGAGGGCGAGTACTACGACATCGACATCAAGGGCTGGATGCGGCCGCACCCAGCGCCGCGCGAGGCGGTGCCGATCTACACCGCCGCCGTGCAGGCGGGGATGGGGCGGATGGCCGGCGACGTCGCCGACGGGCTGATCGGCCACCCGATCCAGAGTCTGCGGTGGATCGACGAGGTGATCGTCCCCGCCTTCGAGGAGGGCCTGCGGCGCTCGGGCCGCGAGCGCGCGAGCTTCGACTACCTGCCGACGGTCTGCTGCGCGATCGACGAGGACGAGGGGCGGGCGATCGAGATGGCCCGCCGCACGATCTCCTTCTACGCGACCGTCAGGACCTACATGCCGCTCTGGGACCTGCACGGCTTCGCCGACAACGCGGTTGAGGCCGGCGAGGCCTTCCGCCGCGGCGACCTCGCCGCCGTCCCCGCCGCGATCAGCGACGAGATGGTCGAGGCCTACTGCGCCGCCGGCCCCCTCGACAAGGTCCGTGCCCGGGTCGAGGCCACCGCCGAACGCGCCGACGGCCTCTTCCTCACCCCGCCCACCTACTTCATCTCCCCCGAGGAGCTGAGCGAGTTCCAGAACCGCATCATCGACGCCTTCGGCCCGGGCGCCTGAGCGCCGAGACCGCAAACGAAGTCGATAATCGGCCTCCCGCGCGGTCTCGCGAACTGGAAGTGCTAAGGGCAGATCACGATCAGGTGGAAGTCGGCGTCCTCGTTGTTGCCGTCTTTGTCTTTGGTCCGCACCTCGATCCCGTTCGGGTTCGCGGCCGAGGTGTTCGTCTGCGCGTAGCCGGCGTTCGGGACGGCGGTGCCGGCGTTGTTGCGGGCGGCGATGTTGGCGCAGCCGGTGACGTTGAAGGGGAAGGTGACGGTGACCGCTCCGCCGCCCTCGACCGCGGCGATGTTCGGTCCGCTGGCGCGCGCCAGCGCCGCGTTGCCCGGGCTCGCCGGGTTGTGGACGACGGCCCAGAAGGTGTGGGTCGCGACCTTCGCGAATGGCACCGTGCCGAGCTTGTTGGTGTCGATCTGGAACCCCGTCAGGGTCTTCTTCTTCAGCTTGCCGCCGCCAATCGTCTGCTTCTTGATCGAGCCGCCGTTGATCGTCTGCGCTGCGTAGGCGGTGCCGGCGAGGGCGACCACCAGCGCGATCACCGCGACGACCATCGCCGGCGACGGGCGCCTCTTCATCAGCGTTCTCATCCTGGACTCCCTTCCAGTTCGTGGCCGAGTACCCGAAACCAAGTAACCCGCCGGAAGGCGAGTCGCTGCGGTCGGGCTACCCGGGGAGCGCGGCGACGAAGCTTTCGAAGCCGGCGATGTCGGTCACGGCGGGGCCGTGGCCGGGAAGGATCAGCGAGGGGTTGAGCTCGGCCAGCTTGCGGATCGAGCGTCGGTTCTCGGCGGGATCGGGGGTCAGGTCGGCCGGCGGCTCGGCCAGCCTGGTCCGCAGGGTGAGGTAGCTGATGTTGCGGATCACGTCGCCGCAGATCGCCACCCGGTCGGAATCGCGGAAGAAGATCACCTCGCCGGGCGCGTGGCCGGGGGCGTGGACGACGCGGAAGCCGGCGACCTCGTCGCCCTCCTGCAGGACTCGATCGACCTGGCGCGGCGGGCCCGTCCAGAGCTTGCCGAAGAGCTGGGCCATCGGCTTCGGGCTGGCCGCCACTGGCCGCCGGCCCTCCATCGCGTCGACGTCGTCGGCGTGGCAGGCGAGCGGCACGCCGCGCGCCTCGCAGACCGCCTTGGCGCAGCCCTGATGATCGGGGTGGACGTGGGTCAGCGCCACTTCGGAGATCTCACGACCCTCGAGCTCGGCGAAGATCCGCCGCTCGTCCCAGCGCCGGCCGGCGTCGATGAGTACGTCCTCGGCGAGGTAGACGTTAATCACCGGCCGCGGGGCTTCCTTCAGCCGCCAGACCCCGGGCGCGAGGTACTTCAATGCGAGATCCCGAGCCCCTCGCGCGGCTCGCCGCTGTGCTGCGCCAATCCTTCGAGGCGGGAGATCTGCCGTTCGCCTTCTGCCCGCGCTGGATGATCGGCCGGCAGCGGCTCGATCAGCCGGCGGATGCGGTTGCGGACCTGGAGGGCGAAGTGCGGGGTGACGGGACCGGCGAGGGCGCGGATGTCCTCGACCGTGATCTCCTTGGCACCGCCGAGCAGCTGGGGGTTCTCCGACTCGCTCATTCTCCGCCGCCGATCTTCGCAAGTTCGGCCAGTTCGTTCACTTCCGCCTGCTGCCCGACCCCGATCGCGTCCTCATCGCCGATCAACCAGACGCGGTTGTAGAAGGCGCGGGTGGGGTCGGTCGTGTAGCCGGGCTTGAGGTCGAGCAGGTAGCTGCGGAGCTGCTGCGGGAGCGTCGCGGAGTCGTCGGTGAGCAGCAGCGGGCCCCAGGTGCCCGAGGCCGAGAGCGGGGCCGCGGCGGCGGCGTCGGCGGGGGAGTCGCTGCGGGCCAGGACGAAGCCGTGGCCGGGGTCGTTGATGTTCCAGCCGAAGCTGCCGTCGCGGTAGCGGGCGAAGGCGATCGCGTTGGCGACCGGGTCCTTGCCGGCGACCCGCTTCACCCGTTTGGAGATCCCAGCGATTTCCCGGACCACGTCAGAGGCGATGACCGAGGCCGGTCCGAGCACGTAGACCGGCACCTGCGGGTGCGCCTTCAGCGCCGCGGCGGTCGGCTGCGGCAGCTTCTTCGCTTCCGCGAAGAGGATCGGATCGCCGGAACGCGCCGCCCAGGCGGCGGCCGGCATCGCGTAGTCGGGGCTGGAGCTGGGGGCGATGACGATGTGCCGCGGCGGGGCGTCGGTCAGCCGCTGGCGCAGCTCGAGGATCTGGGCCGCGGTGGCGGCGGGGTCGCCGGAGTCGATCGGCGCCGCCTTGCCGGGATAGGCGACGGTGCCGACCGCGAACAGCGAAGCCTGGCCGGTGTCCGCGCTCCCCTGCGGATCCATCGCCTCGAGCGCTTCTTCACTCGCCGGCGGCATCTCGTCGGGGCCCGAGAAGAGGATCGGTGCCCGCACCGGCGCGGCCATCAGGACGGAGGCGGCGAGGGCCCCGGCCCAGTCTTCTTCGCCGACCACGGTGACCGCGGCCGGGCGCTGCTCCGGGGTGGTGGAGGGGAAGGCGGCGAGGGCGGCGCCGGCGGCGTTGGCGACCGGGTCGGAGCCGCCGATCCGGGTCGTGTTGTTGGTGGCGAAGGCGGGATAGCCGAGAGCCTCTGCGGTCTGGTCGGGGCTGCTTTCGCTCCCCCGACTGGTGGCCGGGGCGGGAGCCGGCGCCTCGCGGCCGCCGGAATCCCCGCCGCCGGTGCCGAACATGATCGCGGCGACGATGAAGACAATCGCGAGGACGACCAACGCCGCCAGAAGTTTTGGGGGCCCAGGACCGCTATCACCCTCGGCGGTGGGGCGGTTTGGTGGGGAGGGGGGCCAAAGCAGAACGGCGGCCCCGGGGGG
>CAMLHB010000078.1 GCA_946479725.1 uncultured Actinomycetes bacterium
CCCGCCCCCCGCGCTGGGGGCTTGTATGCGCCGCGTCCGTACACGTCCCCCCCCCCCCCCCCGGGGTGCGATTTAGCCCCCTCGCGCGGGTAAATGTCGCACCGCCGCTGTGAGTTTGTGAGAGAGGAGCGAGCGATGAACGAGAAATCACCCAGCGAGAACCGCCACGTCGCCTTCGTCCAATCCTGCTGGCACAAGGACCTGGTCGACCAGATCAAGAAGGGGTTCGCGGCCGAGCTGGCCGAGCTCGGCACTCCAGAGCACAACATTGACTATTTCGAGGTGACCGGTGCCTTCGAGATCCCCCTCTACGCCCGCCGCCTGGCCGAAAGCGGCACCTACGACGCGATCGTCGCCGCCGGTCTCGTGGTCGACGGTGGTATCTACCGCCACGAGTTCGTCGCCGAAGCCGTGATCGGCGGCCTCATGCAGGTCCAGCTCGAGACCGACGTCCCGGTCCTCTCCGCCGTCCTCACCCCCCACCACTTCCACGAGCACGAGACCCACCGCGGCTTCTTCTTCGACCACCTGGAGACGAAGGGCACCGAGGCGGCCCGCGCCTGCGCCCACACGATCAACTCGCTCGAGCAGCTACCCACCAGCGCCTAGCGGACCCGGAAGCCGGCGAGGGCGACGGCCGGCGATGCACTCTGTCTGGCGCCCCCATCGAGGCGCCAGACAGATGCTTCTTATCGAGCTTCCTTCCCTACAAGCGAGAATTTGCCGGAGACCGACTCGGCAACGGGGCAACCCGAACCGCCTTTGACGACTTCCGTTTTACCTGACAGCGTCGGTTCGACGAGGTAGAACGGACTTTCGCTCCCGCTCAACTTCAAGGTGTATTCGCATTCTGCCAATTTCGATTCGACGATATAGGTGGTCAGTTTCAAGGTGAACTTGCTGACTTGTGCATACCCTTTCCCGGCTTCGTCGTGGCTGAAGTCGATCGTGATCCCCGACGTCGGAATCGAATAGGCGATCGTGTAGCCCGGTTTCCATATGCATTTCCCGCCGGAGGTCTGCATTTTCGTGCTGGTCACGCCCTCGACCGCTCCCGGATTTTCGTTTACAGCGCCGATGAAGGCCGTTTCGGCGCAGGAATGCGGGCCGGATTCGGGATCGGTGAAGGTGAAATTGGTGCTCTTTAGTTCCAGAGCTGCACCCAGTTTGAGCGCTTCGCCCCCGCCTTTGTTGACGAGGGTATCGGTCCAATTCGTCGTGACCGTCTGATCGAAGCTGGCGTGTGTGCCATACAGGTTTTCAGCGATTAGGCGATAGTGGTAGACCGTGTTTGGTTTGAGTCCGGAGATCGGTTCGCTGACCGGAACGGTGAGGAAGAGATTGGCTTCCTTCACTGGCGTTTTGGAGCCATAGGACGTGGTGGTTCCATATTCGAACCAGTATTTTGAGGTCATTTTGACGCTGGCGTTCAGCGTCGCCCCTGTGTGGGAAATTTCCGATGCAGGCAGCATTTCGAACGTGGGATGGTTGGAGCTGGTGAAGGAGGTCTCGGTGCTTGAGACTTTCCCGCTCGCGTTGGTCGCGCTGACTCGCCAGTAGTATTTCGTGCCCGGTGTTAACCCGGTGATGTTGTATTCGACGGAGACAGGTTCGTAGCCGCTGCCCGCAGATTCCGCCGGGACCGGTACCACGTTGGTATATGAGCCAGAAACCTTTCCGTATTCGAACTGATAGGTCGTGCTCTGCCCGTTCGGATCCACTGAAGCTTTCAAGATGGCCGATTCGCCGGTTTTGGTTTCCGGCGTGGCGCTCAGACCGCTAACCGCAGGTGCCCCGACCGTGTTGAAGGTGAGGTCAGTCCCCTGGCCCGTGCCCGAGGGGTTTTTAGCCACGATCCGGAAGTGGTAGACCGTGTTCGCACTCAGCCCGGTAATTTCTTTGCTCGTTTCGAGCAGGGTTGAACCGGAGCCGAGGTTGACTTCGGCGGTTTTGGACCCGTAGCTCGTCGTCGTCCCGTATTCGAAATAGGCCGTGGTTTCTCCCCCATTGGGGTTTACCGTCCCCCTTAGGGTCGCCGTTTTTTCGCCGACCGGCGATGCAGGCAGGGTTTCCACGGCAGGGGACAGCGCCAATGCCGCGGAGGCGTTGATGCCAACGGCACAGGCGCAGACGGCGAGCAACGTCGCCAAGAGCGCAAAGCGTCTCATTTGGATGTTCTCCCTTCGCAAGTTCTCCCGCAAACTTGCTGATTGATCAGGAGAACCTAGGCACCAAGAAACTGGGGTGTCAATCCCCAGTGGCTGGACGCCAGTTAATCGAGTGCTACTCAGGCGTCGCCATCACCCGCGTCACCGAGTCGCCGACAAAGCAGGGCTTGTCGGCGCCCTCGACCTCGAGGGTGAAGCGGGTGATGACCTCGTACCAGCCGCCGCCCTTCTCCTCGACCGAGACGACCTCGGCTTTGGCGCGGATCTTGGAGTCGACCGGTACGGGGGCGGGGAAGCGGATCTTGTTCCAGCCGTAGTTGACGCCGAGGGCGAAGCCGGTGGAGCTGATCAGCTCGGTGCGGAAGCCGTCGACGGTGGCGAGGGTGAGGTTGCCGTGGGCGATCGTGGCGCCGTATGGGCTCTCGGTCTTCGCCCGCTCAGGGTCGACGTGGATCCACTGGTGGTCGCCGGAGAGCTCGGCGAAAGCGTCGATGTCGGCCTGGGTGATCGTCCGCCACTCGCTCGGCCCGACCTCCTGGCCGACCAGGGACTCCATCCCCTCCACCCCGTTCACCTCTGCGGCTGGCATCGGCGCGCAGTCTATCCGCGTCAGTCGGTCCAGAACTCGTGGTCGAGAGAGCCATCGCCGTCCTTGCGGGGCCCGAAGACGATCACCTCGAGGCCGTCGTCGCCGGCTTCGAAGGCGCGCGTCACCTCCGGCGAGACCCGGATCGCGTCCAGGGTCTCCACCTCGATGATCTCGTCGTCGAGCTTGAAGAGGCCGTCGCCGCGGACGACCACGTAGACCTCCTCCGCGTCCTCGTGCTTGTGGCCGAACGGCTGGCGCTTGTTCGGCTTCAGGCGGTGGAAGCTGAAGCCGGTGTCCTCGGTCTCGAGGTCGCCCTTGGCGAAGCGGGCCTCCATCGCGTCCCCGTGGCCGAAGTCCTCGGCTGAGTTCTTGACCTCTTCCAGCTTCTTGTGAGTGAAGGGATTGCGCATGGTGTCCTTTCGGTCGCTGACTTCAGGGCAGCCTACCCGCGGACAGTAGCCTTGATGCGTGGCCGGTCCAGTCAGTCGCGTGCTCTCCAGCAGCCAGCTGGCGACGCTTGCCGAGTACGGGGAGGAGCGCAGCGCCGAGGTCGGCGAGAAGCTGTTCGAGATCGGCGACGAGACCTACCCCTTCATCGCGATCCGCGAGGGCGAGGCGGCGGTGCTCGACGGGACCGGGAACGAGATCGTCCGCCACGGCGCCTCCGGGTTCCTCGGCGAGATGAACCTGCTCTCCGGCCAGACGGTCTTCCTCACCGCGATCGTCACCAAGCCGATGCGCTACATCGCGGTCGAGCGGGAAGCGCTGCGGAAGCTGCTGCGTGAGGACGCGCCGCTGTCCGACATCCTCCTCTCCGCCTTTGTCCAACGGCGCGAACTGCTGCAGCAGCGGCAGGGGGTCGGCGTCGAGATCGTCGGCCCGCGCGATTCGGCGGCGACTCGGCAGCTGGTCGACTTCGCGAAACGGCAGCGGCTGCCCTTCAGCTGGACCGACACCGCCGATGACGCCGAGGCGGCGCGGACGCTCGACGGCCTGGAGGCGAATGAGATCCCGTTGGTGCGGCTACCGGGCGGGGCCGAGCTGCGGGCGCCGAGCGATGGCAAGCTCTCGCGGGCGCTCGGCATCGGCCTCGAGCTGCAGCCGCGCGAGGAGGTCGACCTGCTGGTGCTCGGCGGCGGGCCGGCCGGCCTCGGCGCGGCGGTCTACGGGGCCTCGGAGGGTCTCGACACGCTCGTGGTCGAGAGCACCGTGCTGGGCGGGCAGGCCGGGACCTCGCGGCGGATCGAGAACTACCTCGGCTTCCCGGCAGGGATCACCGGCTCGGAGCTGACCAGCCGAGCCGTCACCCAGGCGCGCAAGTTCAACGCCCGCACGGCGACGCCCTATCGCGCGCAGGCGCTGGAGCCGGGCGACGGACACCACCTGGTCCGACTTGAGGAGGGGAACGAGATCTCCGCCCGGGCGGTGGTGATCGCGACCGGCGCCGAATACCGGAAACTGCCGGTCGCCGACCTCGAGGAGTACGAGGGGCTCAGCATCTTTTACGCAGCCGGTCCGCCCGAGGCCCAGATCTGCGGCGGCCAGCGGGTCGGCGTCGTCGGCGGCGGCAACTCCGCCGCCCAGGCCGCCGTCTGGCTCGCCCGCGGGGGCGCCCTGGTGACGCTGCTGCACCGCCGCGCCGATCTCGCCGAGACGATGTCGGCCTACCTGCTCGACGAGCTCGACCGCTTCGGCGTCAGCGTCCGCGACCGCAGCGAAATCGCCGAACTGCACGGCAGCGAAGGCAGGCTCGAGGCGGTGAGCCTCACCGACGGTACCCGCCTCCCCTACTCGTTCCTCTTCCTCTTCCTCGGCGCTTCGCCCTGCACCGAGTGGCTCGGCGAGGTCGTCGATCGCGACGAGAAGGGCTTCATCCGCACCGGTTCGGAAATCGGCGCCGAGGGGCTACTCGAAACCAGCGTCCCCCGCGTCTACGCCGCCGGCGACGTCCGCGCCGGCTCGATCAAGCGCTGCGCGATCGCCGTCGGCGAGGGCGCCGCGGTCGTCCGCTTCGTCCACGAGCAGCTGACGCCGAGCCCGGTCAAAGGCTGAACGGCACCGACTCGGCCTGAGAGTAGAGCTCGCCCTCGCGCAGGGCGTGGATCGCGAACCCCGGGCTGTCCACCACCTGGTACTCGTCGCCCTGTTCGAAGTCCGGACGCACCTGCCAGTAGGTGCTGGGTGCGGCGAAGACCGGGCGCCCGGCCAGAGTTGAGGCGGCGACCCGGTGCAGGTGGCCGCCGACGATTCCCAGGAGCTGCGGATGATCGGCGATCACGTCCCCCAGCGCTCGGCGCTGCGAGGCCGAGAGGTTGATCGCGTCCCACTCGGCGATCCCGGTCGAGAGCGGCGGATGGTGCAGCGCCAGCAGGGTCGGCGCCTCAGGCTCAGCGGCGAGGGCCTGGTCCAGCCAGCGCAGCTGCTCGGAGGGAAAGTCGCCGGGATCCTGCCCGGGGACGATCGAGTCGAAGGCGATGAGGCGCAGCTCACCGACTCGCGCCGAATAGTTGACCGGCTCGTCACCGCCACCGGGCAGCCCGAACGCCTCGCGCAACTGGCGGCGGTCGTCGTGATTGCCGGGAATCACGTGCAGCGGGACCTCGAGCCGCGCTAGCATCTCCCGCGCCACTTGATACCCCCCGGCGGCACCATCGTCAGTCAGGTCACCCGACACCAGCACCGCATCCGGCCGGTTCGGCAGCGAGCGCACCGCCTCGAGCACCGCTTCAAGTCGGGGAATCGGGTCGAGCCCGTTCTCGTTACCCCCGATGTGGAGGTCGCTGAGTTGGACCAGAAGGACCGGGTCGGTCATCGCCCGCGACATCATGTTCTAGAGGAGGAATCGCCACAGCCTTCCCCTGCCGGATCAGCTCCTCGACGTCCCATCCTTCCTCCGCCTTCCGAACGATCTTCTCGATCAACTCGTCGGTGATCGGCTCACCCTTGATGGTTTCTCCATAGGTCCGCTTCGGCTCCATAGTCATTCCCTGGGTAGCAGGCTTGCATATTTTCTTCTCATCTTCATCGCATGAACCGCGATGACAGATCCATCCGGTTGAGGGATCGCAACCACCTCTAGCATCGTTCCGTCTCGTGCCGCTCCCAGGAACAGCCGAGAGCCGTCATCTTCATCGACCTCTCTCATCGGGTGTCGCAGCGCGTGGGCGATATCCAACCTTGTGATGCCGTGCTTCAAGGCGCTGACGTGTACCCGCCGCATCTTCACGACGCGGAAGGTCATGCCACCAGGCGGACTTCGAAGCTCGGCATCGCGATCGCGCCGGCGCCGCCGATCAGGGCGAGGATGCGGGTTACGTAGGCCTGGGTCTCGGGATAGGGCGGGATGCAGTGGCAGGCTTCGACCGGGGCGGGGCCGGCGTTGTAGGCGGCGAGGGCGAGTTCGGGGGAGCCGAACTGGCGCAGGAGGTCGGACATCAGATGCGCCTCGGCGTCGATCGCGGCGACCGGGTCGTAGGGGTTGGTGAGGCCGTAGGCGGCTGCGGTCGAGGGCATGAACTGGGCGATCCCCTGGGCGCCGGCGGGCGAGCCGACGTCGGGGTCGAAGCCGGACTCGGCCATCAGCTGCCCCGCCATCAGCGCCGACGGCACGTGCCAGCGGGCGGCGGAGCGGAGGATTGGCTCGCGGTAGCGGGCAGGGACGAAGGAGGGAAGGCTGGTCGAGGAGGCCGCGAAAGCGGTCCCTCCCCCGCCCTCGGTCACCGCTTTACCCTCCGGTGAACACGGCGCCGGGCCGGCGTCGAAGCCGTAGTGCCAAGCCTCCCACGAGTAGCGCTGGGTGAAGCCGAAGCGGCTGGCGTTACCCGCCAGCCAGCCGTAGGCGGACGAGGGGCCGAGGTCGAGCTCGGTCGCGCAGCGATGCAGCGAGTGGCCGGGCGGAGCGACCCAGGTGGGGTCGGGATGGGCGGCGAAGAGCTCGGCCTGTTCGGCGTCGGAGCGGAAGCCGGAGACGACCGTCAGGGTCACCCGGTCGGCACGGGCGGTGGCGGCCATCCGGTCATACGCGGCAGCCACGTCCGGGCGCATCCCCTCGCCGTCGCGGTAGACCAGCGGACCGCCGTAGCCGCCACCGGTCGCCATCGCGGTCGCGCCCGATCCGGTCCCGCCGTAAGGGGTACCGGCTTCGGCCTCGGCGGATGCCTCGACCTTCTGGCCGTCGCCTTCGCGCAGCCGAGCGACCACCGACGCCTTCGCCCGCACCGGCGCGAACGTTTCGGCGTCGGGGAAGTCGAGCTGGACCAGCGCCGGGTCCACCCCGTTCGATCGCGCCGCCGCGAGGGCCGCCGCCCGCGCCCGCGCCAGATAGAGGGACTTCTCGAGGTGTTCGGGATTCGGTCGCCCGTCCTGAAGTCGAGGTGGCGCCAGCAACCGCGCGAGGTCGTCCCGCATCGAGCGCACCGCCGAGATCGCGATCAGGTCGGCGGCGCGCTGAGCCCGCCCCTTGCCGGTGACGGCGCCGGCGATCGCCACCAGCGCCAGCGCCGCCGCGAGCAGGGCGAGGGAGCCGCCGAGGGCGAGGATCAGCGCCTGACCCGACTCGCTGCGGATCCGCCTCATCGCCCGGGTCCGCAGAGGCGGCGCACGAGCCGCTCCGGAAGGCCGCCGGGAGCGCTGGCAGGCAGGACTCCGAAGAGAGCCCGCCGCTCGGCGATCCAGCTGAGGCGACACTTCAACACCCCGACGGGGAGTTCCCGGTCGAGCAGGTCCCGCGCGACCAGCGCCACCAAGGAGCGGTCTCTCATCAGGTCCGCGCGCAGCAGAACACCCCTCGGTTGCAGCCCGGCAGCGGCCAGCCCTGCTTGCAGCAGATGCGGCGGCAGGTGCAGCACCGTCAGCCCGTCGCGCGCGACCGTCGCCGCGGCTGCGGCCGCCTCCAGGCCTTCATTCTCACCAGCGACCGCCAGATGGCAGACCTGGCCCCGCGCGGCGACCCGCTCCTCAGGCAGCTGCGCGGCCAGGCGCTCCTCCAGCTTCTGCGCCGCCGCCGAGGCGAGCAGGGTCGGCCGCGGCGCCCTCCCACCAACGTCGATCAGGAGCGTCGCCGCGTCGACATCGGCGCGGGCGCAGGCAAGCGCCGCCGCCGCGCCGCGGGAACCCTCGGCCTCGCCGACCGCTGTGACGGCGAGGACGCGTCCCTTCGCCAGCGGGTTGACAAAGCTCAGCGTCCGCTCCGGCGGTTGGTCGTCGAGGACCGCCGGTCGCGGCGGGCTCAGGAGGCTCATCGAGACCGCCTCGCCGCCGCCGCACTGCTGACCGTGAGACGGTCGGAGAGGGCGTCGATCGGCGAGGGCGGACGCAGGCGCACCGAGACCCGATCCCCCTCGACGGACACCGCGACGTCGTCCTTCGCCCACCCCGGCGCTGGCGCTCGCCTCGGCGGCGCCGTCGGCAAGCGTCATCGCGTAGCCGGCCACCAATAGCTGCAGCGCCACCAGGGCCGCCAGCAACAGCGCCGGCAGCGCCGCGACCAGCTCGACCGTCGCCTGACCGCGCTCAGCCATCGGCCGCCTCCAGATCGCTGCCGGCCCCCAGCCGCAGGCGCGGCAGCGAAGGGATCAGCCGCGGCACCTCGACCTGGACCTCGACCCCGTCCTCGTCGTGGACCCTTACCCCCGAGCGCAGCGACGGCGGGAGCGCCGAGCGGGCCGCCTCGGAAGCGTCCCCGCCGACCAGCGTCGCCCGCGCCCCCGCCCGCGCGGCCACGCTGGCCGACCAGAGCGCCTGGCCGGCCAGCGCGATCTGCGCCGCCACCAGGAACGCCAGCAGCAGGAAGGGGACTGCCGCGACCAGCTCGACCGACGCGGTCCCCTCCTCCCCGTGCGCTGCTTTCCCGGCCCCTGGCGACATGGCCCAACCGTGCCGAGATAAAGCGCACCCGTGGTGCGCAGATCGCAAAATTTTCGCCTCGACTTAGAGGCGGATTCGTAAACTGAGGACATGCGAGCCGCTCGCAACGCCGCGATCATCATGCTGCTGGCCCTGCCTATCGCCTTCCTGCCACGCGGCGACAACTTCGCCGAAGCGCTGCTGACCGCGCTGACGATGGGCCTCCTCGCCGGGATCGCCTGGATGCTCTACACCTTCAGCCGCGAAAACCAGCTGACCCTGGCGACGCTGACCGAGGGCCGCCGGGCGATCCTCTACGGCTCCCTGGGCCTGATCGCCCTGCTGATCGCCGGCAGCGACAAGATGTTCTCGACCGGCGGCGGCACCCTCCTCTGGATCATCCTCCTAGCCGCCGCCGTGGCCGGCATCTGGCAGGTCTGGATGAAGGCAAATTCCCTTAGCTGACCAACGAGGAGGACCGGGGGAGGGCCTGCCGGACCCTCCCCGCTGTTGTCCGGCAGGGCTACGACCCGAAGAGCGATTTCGCGCCGCTCGGCCTGGCGGCCGGCTTCTCCTACACGCTGGTCGGGGGCACG
>CAMLHB010000079.1 GCA_946479725.1 uncultured Actinomycetes bacterium
ACACATCTCGCTATGGCTCGATGTTGAGTGTCCTGGGAGGGGCACCCGGCCCTCCCATACGATTGGATAATGGCGCTCAAGGTCGCGGTCACCGGCCCTACCGGGGAGATCGGGAAGCCGTTGATGTCGGAGTTGGAGGGCCGACCCGAGGTTGGGGAGGTGCTGGGGATGGCGCGTAGGCCTTTCGACCCTTCGGAGGAGGGGTGGGAGAAGGTTGCCTACCGGCGAGGGGACATTCTCGATCGGGGGGCGCTGGCGGCCTTGTTCGACGGGGCTGACGTCGCCGTCCATCTTGCCTTTGCGATCTTCGGCAGCCGTGAGGAGACGCGCAAGGTCAATCTCGAAGGAACCCGCAACGTCTTCGAAGCGGCGATCAAGGCCGACGTCAAGCGCCTGGTCTACGCCTCCTCGGTTGCCGCCTACGGCTTCTACCCCGAGAACCCGCAGCCGCTGAGCGAGGAGGTTCCGGCCCGCGGCTCGGAGAGCTTCTACTACTCGGCCCAGAAGGCGGAGCTGGAGGCCCTGCTCGAGGAGCTGCTGGCGGGCAGCGAGGTCGAGGCCTACGTCTTCCGCCCCTGCATCGTTGCCGGGCCGCGGGCGACGATGCTGGTCGAGCAGACCGTCGACGCCGTACGCGCCGGCGACCCGTTGCCACTCCTGCGCAGGGGCGTGGAAAAGCTGCCGCTGGTGACGCCGGTCGTGCCCGATCCAGGCGTCCCCTTCCAGCTCGTCCACCACGACGACGTCGCCCGGGCAATGGCGGCGGCGATCTGCGGCGACGGTCCGCCCGGCGTCTACAACCTCGCCGGCGAGGGCGAGGTCCGGATCGGGGACGTCGCCCACGCCCTCGGCTGGCGCGCGGTGCCGGTCCCGGCACCGGCGGTGAGCGCCGGAACCGCCGCCGCCCGCCGGCTCACTTTTGTGTCCTCGAAGTTGGAGTGGGCTGTCGCGTTGGACACGCCGGTCCTGATGACGACGGACAAGGCGCGCCGTGAGCTCGGCTGGAAACCGCACCATGACGCGGCGGAGACGCTCGCCCAGACGGTCGTCGGCGCCCGCCGGAAGGGCATGCTCGACTAGCTGTCCAGTTCATTCGCCCTTGGCGGAAGGACGAAAATCGGATACAAAGAGGGAAGGCGAGTTCGCCAGCCAGTCGCTGGGGTAGGTGGTGGACGATGAACACGACTGTGGGAGGACTCGAGTTGGCCCCTGAGGACGGGGAGAAGCGGCACGTGACGGTCGAGCTGAGCCGGCTCGCCTTCGATGGCTTGCAGGGCGCTGGCGACGCGCCGGCGCCCGTGCAGCTGGAGAGCGCTCTCCGTTGCTACCTGGGGGATCGGGACGAGGGCCGGCCGGCCTGGCCGTATCCCGGCTTCCTCCGGGGCAGCGAGGTTCCGCGGGAGAAGTCGATCGTGCTCGGCGACGTCGACCTCTGGCGCGAGTTCGAGGAAGAGGCGGAGAGCCAGGGCGTCATGGCCGAGCAGCTGGCCGAACACGCCGCCTTCTATTTCGCCGCCGAGCTCGATGCTGGTCGCATCACCCAGCGCATCCTCGACGACCTCGGGACCGGCGAGGACGCGGACGACTAACGAGCGGGCGGCGAGCCGACGACCGGGGCTGCCCCCAGCTCGGTCAGGTTGTGGCGCAGCGAGCGGCGGCCGCGGTGGTGCAGGCCGTGGACCGAGCTCTCGCTCTTCTCCAGCGTGTCGGCGATCTCCATCGGCGAGAGGCCGACGATGTGCCGCAGCACCAGCACCTCGCGTTGATCCTCGGGCAGGTCTTCCAGTGCCTGACGCAGGGCGCGGCCGCGATCCTGGGCGGTTTGGGCGCGGCCGGTGTCGGCCAATCTGACCTCCTCGGTCGGAATCGCCCGCTTGGCCCGCAGGTGGTCCAGCGCCGCGTTACGGGCGACCCGGAGGATCCAGGCGTCGAAGGGGACAGCCCTCTCTTCGTACTTGTGGATCGCCGTGATCAGCTTGGCGAAGACGTTCTGGGTGATGTCTTCGGCCTCGTGGTGATCGCGAACCAGTCCGTTTATGAACCGAAGTACGTCATCGGCGTAACGAACGTAGAGGTAATGCAGTCCCTCGGATTCTCCGGCCTTGGCACGGGTCACGGCCTCCTGCGTCAGATTGCCGGGCCCGTGGCTCAATGCTGAGCCGTCGGACGCGCTGCTCATCGTTGCTCTCCCTCATGCTCACCGCATGCACTCCTACTGGGTTTGTTGAAAACACTGCAAACTGGGGAATCGAATTGACGTCCAGCCCGCATATACGGACCAAATTTCGCCGAAAGCTGATCACCCTCGCGGCGAATTGTCAAAGACAAAGTTCGACTATTAGGAGTCCCTGGCCCAACTTTCCTGCAAAAGCGCGGTTTTGAAGAATGGGTGAACGGGATGACTCAAAAGGTTGAAGTTAGGAGGATTCGCGGCAGACGGTGAAAATGTTGCCCACCCTTGACGAGTTCTTTACACGGGGATGGTCAGCGTCAAACTCGGAAAACTCGCTTGTAGTGGACTCGAAGGCCACTTCGGAAGCATCGAAGTCGGGGCCCGCAAAGCACTGTTGCACTACGCGTACAAGCTGAGGGTCGGCCGCAAACCGGTGCCGGCGCCCAGGTTCCTCGAAACTCCCGTGGAGCCGGAGGCGGAGTTCGACCTCACCCTCGATCGGGACACCGAAAAGCTGCTGGCCCAGGAGGCCGCGCGACAGCACACCACCGTCAGCCGCCTCGCCACCCACGCGGTGATGATCTACCTGGCTGAGCTGGAGTTCCTAGGCGTGGTCCCGCGCCGCTCGGAGACGGCTCCGAACGGCGAGAACGGGTCCTAGTCGGCGGGAGCGATCGGCGCCGAGAGGCCGGCGCGGGCGGTGCTGAGAGCCTCCGCCACGGGCTTCACCGCCACCGGCCGGCCGCGGTTCTGCAGCGACTCCTCCAGCGCCTCCAGGCAGAGCACGATCTCCAGGCCCAGATGGGCGTTGGATGCCGGCGTCACGCCCTCGCGGATCGCCGCGGCGAAGTCCCGCAGCTCCTGCGCCAGCGGCTCCAGCGCCTGCACGCGCGGTGCCACCATGTCGCCGGTGCGGTAGGTGAGCCGGTACTCGCCGAAGTTGGCCGGCGGCTCGGCGAAGTCGAGGCCGCGGTCGTAGATCCGTACCGAGTCGTCAGCCGCGGTGTCCTCGTACTGGACCATGCGGCGGCTGCCGACGACGACCATCTGCCGCATCTTCCGCGGCGCCAGCCAGGAGAGTTGGACGTTGGCCTGGGTGCCGCCCTCGAAACGCAGGGTGAGGAAGGCGGTCTCGTGGATCCCCTCCTGAAAGACGCTGCGGCCGGTCGCCGAGACCTCCAGCAGCGGCCGGTCGAGCCAGTGCAGGAGGATCGAGAGGTCGTGCGGGGCGAGGTCGAGGACGACGCCGTCCTGCTGGTAGAGGCCGAGGTTCATCCGCGAGGAGGTGATGAAGTAGATCTCGCCCAGCTCGTCGCCCTGGATCAGGTCGCGGACGGCGTTGACCGAGGGGCTGTAGACGAAGGTGTGGCCGGGCATCATCACCTGGCCGAGGTCCTCGGCCAGGGCGATCAGGGCCGCCGCCTCCTGCGCCGTCCGCGCCAGCGGCTTCTCGACGAGGACGTGCTTGCCCGCCTCCAAGGCGCGGCGGACGAGGTTGTAGTGGGTGTGCGGCGGGGTCGCGATCGCCACGGCCTCGATCCGCGGGTCGGCGAGGGCGGCGTCGAGGTCTGGCTCGATCCAGATCCCAGGATGGCGGCGGCGGAAGTCTTCGGCCCGACCTTCGTCGAGCTCACAGAGGCCCATGAGGCGGAACTCGGGGCTCTCGACGACGTTGCGGACGATGTTCGGGCCCCAGTAGCCGTAGCCGACGACCAGGGTTCCGATGGCTCCTGCTGGATTCACTCTGCTCCCTTTCGGCTGAGGACCACCCACGGGGTCTTGAGAAGGATCGAGAGGTCGAGGCCGAGCGTGCGGCGCTTCGCGTACTCGATGTCGAGGCGGACCATTTCCTCGTAAGTGCGTTCGCTGCGGCCGCTGACCTGCCAGTAGCCGGTGAGGCCGGGTTTGACGGCGAAGCGCCGGCGGTACCAGCTCGGGTACTCGGCGACCTCGTAGGGGATCGCCGGGCGCGGCCCGACCAGCGTCATGTCGCCCCTGACGACGTTGAAGAGCTGCGGCAGCTCGTCGAGGCTCCAGCGGCGGATCCAGCGCCCGACCGGGGTGATCCGGTTGTCGACGGCGAGCTTGTAGAGGTTCACACGACCCCCGTCGCGGCACTCGCCCTCGCCTTTGATCAGCGCCGTCACGTACTCCTTGTGGCCGCGCGGGTCGGCGTCGACCCGCATGCTGCGGAACTTGTAGAGCGTGAACTCGCGTTCGCGGTAGCCGACCCGACGCTGGCGGAAGAAGGCGGGGCCGCGGCTGTCGATTCGCACCGCCAGGGCGACGGCGATCAGCAGCGGGCTGAGCAGCAGGATCAGGACCACGGCGAAGGCGACGTCAAAGCCACGGCGCAGAAGCTCGAACGCCCGCCGCTTGCCGGCGCCGCGGACGAGAGCTTCCTCACGGGTCAGTCGATGAGCCTCCATCGCCTAGACAACGGAACCGGGAGCGGAACTCTTGCGCTTCGGGGACCGCTCGACCTTTTTTTCCGCCGGGGCGAAAAGACGCGGTGGGTTCATGCGTTGATTGGGCGTGGCAGCTCGAATCCTTTCCGTGATCGGCTCGCGCCCCGAGATCGTGCAGGCGGCGCCGCTTTCGCTTGCCTACTCGAGCTGCGTCGAGGAGATCCTCGTCCACACCGGGCAGCACTACGACCCCGGGATGTCCGATCTGCAGATCGCCGACCTGCACCTGCCGCTGCCCGAGTTCAACCTCGGGGTCGGCTCGCTGCCGCCCGGCGCGGCGGTGGCGGTGGCCGAGGAGCGAATCGGCCGGGTGATCGCCAGCCGCGAGCCGGACGCGGTCCTCGTCCGCGGCGATACCCACGCGACGATCGCCGGCGCCCGCGCCGCGGTCGCCGCCGGGGTGCCGCTGATCCACGTCGAGGCGGGGCTGCGCAGCTACCGCGCCGACATGCCGGAGGAGGCCAACAGGATCGAGACCGACGAGCTCTCCGACCTGCTGTTCGCGCCCTGCGAGCACGCCCGCGAGGTCCTCCTCGAGGAGGGGGTGAAGGGCGCCGTCCACGTCACCGGCGACGTCCTCGCCGACGTCCTCCTGGCGACCCGCGACCGGCTTCCCGAGCGGGGCGAGGAGGGCGAGTACGTCCTCGCCACCGCCCATCGCAACTACAACACCGACTCCGCCGAGCGCCTCTCCGCCGTGCTCGAGTGCCTCGGCGCCGCCGGCTGCCGGGTGATCTTCCCGCTGCACCCGCGGACCCGCAAGAGCATCGAGACCTGGAGCCTCGAGGTCCCGGCCAACGTCGAGATGCGGGACCCCGTCACCTACACCGAGATGCTGGTCCTCGAGCGCGGCGCCAGGGCGGTCGCGACCGACTCCGGCGGCGTCCAGCGCGAGGCCTACCTCTGGGGCGTGCCCTGCGTCACCATGCGCGAGGAGACCGAGTGGATCGAGACCGTCTCGACCGGCTGGAACACCCTGGTCGGGGCCGACTCCGAGGCGTTCCGCGCCGCTCTCGACAAGCCGCTGCCCAGCGAGCGGCCGCCGATCTTCGGCGACGGCCGCGCCGCCGAGCGGATCGCCGAGCTGACCGTCGCCCACCTCGAGCGCCAGATGGAGGGCTCCCTTGTCTGAGCGGCTCCGCGTCGGCGTCATCGGCTGCGGCCGCATGGGCGCCTTCCACGTCCGCAACTACGCACAACTCGACTGCGCCGAGCTGGTCGCCGTGGCCGACCCTTCGGCGGAGGCGCGCAGCCGGGCCCTGGCGGGCTCCCAGGCGCTCGAGTTCTCCGACTGGCGCGACCTGATCGAAGACGCCGACGAGCTCGACGCGGTCTCGGTCGCCTGCCCTTCCGAGCACCACGCCGAGGTGGCGTTGGAGGTGCTCGCCGCCGGCCTCCACGTCCTGGTCGAGAAGCCGATCGCGACGACCCTGCCCGACGCCCTGCGGATGCGCGGCGCCGCGATCGAGGCCGACCGCAAGCTGATGGTCGGCCACGTCGAGCGCTTCAACCCGGCGGTGGCGAAGCTGCGCGAGCTGGTCGCCGCCGGCCGCCTCGGCCGCGTCTACCGCGCCCACACGACCCGGGTCGGGCCGCTGCCGACGCGGATCCAGGACACCGGCGTCGCGATCGACCTCGCCACCCACGACCTCGACGTGATGCAGCACGTGCTCGGCCTCTCGATCGGCGAGATCTACGCCGACGGCGGCCGTTTCCTGCACAGCTCCCAGGAGGACCTGCTCACCTGCCTGGCCCGCTTCGGCGGCGCCGGGGAGGAGACCCTGGGCCTGCTCGACGTCAACTGGCTGACCCCGGAGAAGAAGCGGGAGATCGCCCTGATCGGCGAGAACGGCCTGCTGCGGGCGAGTTACATCACCCAGGACGTCTGGTTCGTCGAGTCGCCGGAGGCACCGCTGCAGTGGGACGGACTCTCGGTTTTGCGCGGCGACGGCGAGGGCGCCGCGGTGCGCTTCTCGCTCGCCAAGGGCGAGCCGCTGCGGGCCGAGCTGGAAGCCTTCTGCCGCTGCGTCCTCGACGACACCCCGGAGCCGGTCGGCGCCCACGACGGCGTCAAGGCCCTGGCCGCGGCGCTGGCCGTGCGCGAGTCGGCGGCGGTCCGCCGCCCGGTCGAGCTGCTCGACATCCCCGCCCCCCGGCCCCTGGAGGTCTTCGCATGATCCGCTTCGTGATCCCGGCCTACAACGAGGCCGAAAACATCCCCCGCCTGCTCGCCGACCTCGCCCCAGTCGCCCGCGAGCTGGGGGCGCGGGTGATCATCGTCGACGACGGCTCCACCGACGGCACCGGCGAGGTGATCCGCGAACATGCGCAGGACATGCACTTGGCGGTCGTCACCCACACCGTCAACCGCGGTCTTGGCACCGCGATCAACACCGGCATCCGCTCCGCATTGAAGGAGTCCTCCGACGACGACGCGATCGTCACCCTGGAGGCCGACACCACCTCCGACCTCTCCGACCTGCCGCGGATGCTGCAGCTCTTCGACGAGGGCAACGACGTCGTCCTCGCCTCGGTCTATGCGCCGGGCGGCAAGATCGTCGGCGTCGCCGGCTGGCGTCTGGCGGCGAGTAAATCGGTCTCCAACACCTTCCGCTACCTCGGCGGCCTGCGCCAGATGCACACCCTCTCCTCGCTCTACCGGGTCTACCGCGCCGGAACCCTGCGCAAAGCGGCCGACACCTACGGCTACCTGCTCGTCCGCGAGCCCGGCTTCGCCGCCAACGTCGAGCTGCTGCTGAAGCTCTTCAACGCTGGCGCCAAGGTCGCCGAGGTGCCGACCACCAACGACTGGAGGACCCGCAAAGGCGAGTCGAAGATGCAGCTGAGGCCGACCGTCGTCGCCTACTTCCGGGTGATGGCCGCGCACCTGGTCGGTCGCATCCAGCCGCCGCCGGTATCGCCGCTGGCCGAGGCGACGGCGCCTCGGGGCCTGCCCGAGCCGGCCGCCGCGACGGTCACCGAGGGTGTCCCGGCAGGCGGCCCGGCTCCGGTAGCGCACGGCTGATGGAAGGGGCAGCACCGCGCGTCGGCGTCGTCGGGGGCGGTGTCCTCGGCGTTTCCCTCGCCCTGCGCCTGGCCCAGGCCGGCGCCCGGGTGACCGTGATCGAGCGCGGGCCGAGCCTCGGCGGCCTCGCCGGGACCTTCGACTTCGGCGGCCACGAGGTCGACCGCTTCTACCACGTCATCACCCCCTCCGACCAGCGGATGATCGCGATGGCCGGGGAGGTCGGGCTGGGCGACGAGCTTCGCTTCACGCCGGTCGGCGCCGGCTTCTTCTCCGGCGGCGAGATGCACGACTTCAACGGTATCGGCGACCTCCTGCGCTTCTCGCCGCTGAGTCCGCCGGCGCGGCTGCGACTGGGCTGGTTCGTCGCTCAGTGTCAGCTGCGCAGCTCCTACGAGAAGCTCGAGGCGATCCCGCTCGAGACCTGGCTGCGGCGGATCTGCGGCAACCAGGTCTGGGAGCGGATCTGGAAACCGCTGCTGGACACCCGCTTCGACGGCGACCCGTCCGGGCTGCCGGCCACCTACCTCTGGGCGCGGACCCGGCGGATGTCCGGCGCCCGCAGCGGCGGCGGCAAGGGCGGCGAGGAAATGGGCCACATCGTCGGCGGCCACCAGCGGCTGATCGACGCGATGGTCGCCCGCGCGGGCGAGTTCGGGGTTGAGTCCCGCACCGATGCTCCGGTCACCGGCCTCGCCCTGGCCGAGGACGGCTCGGTCGCCGGCGTCGAGCTGGAGGGGGAGACCCTGGAGTTCGACCTGACGATCCCGACCGTGCAGCCGCCGGCGCTGAAGTTCCTGCTGCCGGAGCGCCACCGCCACCTGCTGGAGCGTTATCCGCAGCGCTGGCTCGGCGTCGTCTGCCCGATCGTCAAGGTGCGGCGCCGTCTGCTGCCCTACTACGCGATCAACATCACCGAGCCGACGCCGCTGACCAGCGCCGTCGAAACGACCCAGGTGCTGGGGACCGAGCACACCGACGGCCTGCAGCTCGTCTACCTGCCGAAGTACTGCGACCCCGAAGCGCCGGAGCAGAGCGAGGACGACGAGGCGCTCTACCGCCGCTTCACCGACTACCTGGCCCGGCTCTCGCCCGGCTTCAGTCGTGAGGAGGTCGTTGATTGGACGGTGCAGCGGGCGCGCCTGGTCGAGCCGGTGCACCAGGTCCACTCCGGCCCCGAGCCGCGCGTCGCCCCGGTTTGGCCCGGCGTCGGCGGCCTGGCGCTCGCCTCCAACGCCCAGATCTATCCCTACCTGCTGAACGGCGACTCGGTGATGGGGTTCGCCGAAGAGGTTGCGGGCGAAGTCGCCGCCCGCCTGGGCCTCCCCGGCCAGCCTGTCCAGAGTGCGAGAAAAGGACTGGTCGGCGCATTGAACCCCTAGATGAGTAGTTCCACGATTCAGGCCACGTAGTCGACCAGCGCCCGGCTTGG
>CAMLHB010000080.1 GCA_946479725.1 uncultured Actinomycetes bacterium
CGAGCGGCCGCTCGACGCCGCCCCCGACCCGAAGGGGATTGAGTTCTGGCAGCGGCTGGCGGCGATCGGGACGCCGACGATTGCCGCCGTCTCCGGCTACGCCTTCGGCGGCGGCTGCGAGCTGGCGCTGGCCTGCGACATGATCGTCTGCGAGGAGGGCACCCGCTTCGGCCAGCCCGAGATCACCCTCGGGATCATTCCCGGGGGCGGCGGCACTCAACGGCTGGCGCGGGCGATCGGCAAGCAGCGGGCGATGGAGTATGTCCTCACCGGCCGCCGCTGGGACGCGAAGACGGCCGAGCGCTGGGGCCTCGTCAACAGGGTGGTCGGCGAGGGGGCCTGGCTGACCGAGGCGGTCGAGGTGGCGCGGCTGGTCGCCGAGCGGCCGCCCTTGGCGGTGCGGCTGGCGAAACGCGCGGTCCTGGCCGCGCAGGAAACGAACCTGGCCGAGGGCCTGCGCGAGGAGCGGGCGCTCTTCGAGGAGGCGATGGCCAGCGAGGACCGGGTCGAGGGGATGACCGCCTTCCTCGAGAAACGCGAGCCCCGCTTCCAGGGCCGGTGAGCGTCTCTCGGATCGGCGTCGTCGGCGCCGGGACGATGGGCCGGGGAATCACCCAGATCGCCGCGCTCGGGGGCTACGAGACGGTCCTCTACGACGTCGACCGCGAGGTCTTGGAAAACGTCGGCATGGGAATCGGCGAGGACCTTGCCAAGGGGGTCGAGCGAGGGCGCTGGAGCGAGCCTGACGCCGAAGCCGCTCTGGACCGCCTCGATTTCGCGCCCAATCTCGAAGGACTGCGCGGCTGCGATCTCGTGGTCGAGGCGGCGCCGGAGAAGCTGGATCTGAAGCGCCGGGTTCTCACCAGCCTGGCACAAGAGCTGGGTCCCGACCCGGTTTTCGCCAGCAACACCTCTTCGCTGCGCGTCACCGAGATCGCCGCAGGCGTGCCGCAGCCCGAGCGCGTCGTCGGCATGCACTTCTTCAATCCGCCGGCGCTGATGAGGCTGGTCGAGGTGGTCGCCGCCGAGCGCTCCTCCGAGTCGGCCCTGTCGGCCACCACCGAGGTCGCCCAACGGATGGGCCGGACCCCGATCCGCGCCAAGGACAGCCCTGGCTTCGTCGCCAACCGCCTCGCCCGCCCCTTCACGCTGGAGTCGCTGCGGATCCTCGGCGACGGCGTCGCCGACGCGGCGACGATCGACCGCATCGTCCGCGTCGGCGGCGGCTTCCGGATGGGACCGTTCGAGCTGCTCGACCTGATCGGCCTCGACGTCAACCTCGAAATCGCCCGCTCCTTCTTCGCCCAGGGTGGCGAACCCGAGCGCTGGCGCCCGAACCCGATCCAAGAGAAGCTGGTCGCCGAAGGCCGCCTCGGCCGCAAGAGCGGACGCGGCTACCACGACTACGGCGAGGGCGCCGTACGCGAACCCGACCCGAAGCTGGACATCCAAGCCCCCACCCTCGACCCAACCCAGCTGGCCAAGATCGACCCAGCCGCCGAAGAGGTCCTAACCCGCCTCTTCGCCCAGATCGCCAACGAGGCCGCCTTCGCCCTCGAAGAGCAGATCGCCTCTCCGGCCGACATGGACACGGCGATGAAGCTCGGCTTCAACTGGCCCCTAGGCCCGACCGCGATCGCAAACCTGATCGGCCCCACCCGCGCCGCCAACCTGCTCGAGGAGCTGAAAGCGGAGAAGGGCGCGGCCTACGAGGCAGCGCCGCGACTTGCAGTCGAAGCAGGCAGGTAGCTACTTCTCGCCGGTGCCCGCAAGAGCGCTGACCAGTTCACTCGGTCTCCGGCCGAGCTTGGCATCCAGAAGTGCTCCATCCAAGGTCACGAGCTCGGCAGAGCGCCCCTGCGCAACCGCCGCATAGGCGGCGTCGTACAGAGTCAGTTCATGGCGTTCGGCTAAATGGGCCGCCGCCTTCATCTCCCCCCGGCTCGGGCGAACCGCGGGACAGATCTCGGCCAGCGCCTCGATCACCGTCACAGCCTGCTCGGCACTGGCGCCCATCCTCCCGCGCATCAGGGCGTTCCCGACCTCGTACGCCGTCAGGTCGAGCACTGAGAGGGCAACAGTTCGTTCCTTCTGGGCCTCGAGAAGTGCACGCGCGGCCGCGACTTCCTCCTCGCCCTCGGAGTGAAACCACTTCAACACGATGCTTGCGTCGCTAACGACGTTGATCGCGGGCATCCCGCTCCTCTCGCTCGGAGCGGATCACCTCGGCCGACTCGAAGCAGCCCAGCTCGGTCAACGCAGCCCGCCCTCGCAATAACGCCGCGTCGACCGTCAAGGGATCCGGCCAGCCGAGTCGTCGCCGCACCGCCTCTTGAAGAAACTCGCTGCGGGTTTGACCGAGACTCCTGGTCTCCCGGTCGATTCGCTCCAGCAGGTCGACGGGCATCGTCACGAGGACCTTGGTCGCTTTCTCCATGCCAACATCCTAGCAAGGAGATATCCGGAGGATATCTAGCTACTGCTGAGCCGCATCATCAGCTCGTCCACGTAGCACCAGCTCCAGTCCTCGCCGGGCTCGGCCGAGCGGATGATCGGGTGGCCGGTGTCCTGGTGGTGGGCGGTGGCGTGCTTGCCGATCGAGTTGTCGCAGCAGCCGACGTGGCCGCAGGTCTGGCACATCCGCAGGTGGACCCACTGCATCCCCATCGCCAGGCACTCCTCGCAGCCCTTCACCTCGCCGGGCGGATCCAGGTAATTGACCGTATCCAGGTGGGAACAAGAAGAAGGCACGGGTCTTAGATATACCCGGTCAATTAGGCAGAAAAAGTTTCCAATCCAAGAATTGACTAAGGGCCGGTGGCGATCTCGGCCGGCTCGCCGCCGGGCATCCAGTGCGCCTCGACCGGGACGTCGGAGTCGCGCAGGTAGCGCTCGGCGTCGAGCGCCCCCATGCAGCCGGTTCCGGCCGCGGTCACGGCCTGGCGGTAGGTGTGGTCGACGACGTCGCCGACCGCGAAGACGCCGCCGAGGTTGGTCCGGGTCGAGCCCGCCTCGGTGACGATGTAGCCGTCCTCGTCGGTGCCGACCTGGCCCTGGACGATCTCTGATTTCGGGACGTGGCCGATCGCCACGAAGGCGCCGTCGGTCTCGATCTCCTCCTCGGCGCCGGTCTCGACGTTGCGGAAACGGACCTTGGCCAGTTTGCCGCTCTCGCCGGCGACGAACTCCAGCGGCTCGAGCGGGTTGCGGAACTCGATGTTGTCCTTTTCGCGCGCACGGTCGAGCATGATCTTCGAAGCGCGGAACTGGTCGCGGCGGGTGACGACCCGCAGCTCCGAGGCGAACTTGGAGATGAAGATCGAGTCCTCCATCGCCGAGTCGCCGCCGCCGATCACGATCACCTTCTGGTCTTTGAAGAAGGCCCCGTCGCAGACGCCGCAGGTGGAGACGCCGCGGCCGCCGAGCTCCATCTCGCCGGGGACGCCGAGCCGTTTCGGCTCCGCCCCCATCGCCAGGATCACCGTCTTCGCCCGGTGCTCCTCGTCGCCGAGGAAGACCTTCTGCACACCGCCGTCGGAGAGCTCGACCCGGTCGACGTCGTCGGTGACGAAACGGGTCCCGAAGCGCTCGGCCTGAGCGCGGAACTGGGCCATCATCTCCGGGCCCATGATCCCCTCGGGGTAGCCGGGGTAGTTCTCGACCTCGGTCGTGTTCTGCAGCTGGCCGCCCCATTGGAAGCCCTCGAAGACGAGTGGCTCGAGGTTGGCGCGGGCGGTGTAGAGGGCTGCGGTGTAGCCGGCTGGCCCGCCGCCGACGATGATCACGTTCTCGATTTTTCTCTGCTCGCTCTGCTCTGCCATATCTGCCGCCTGGAGTCTATTACTTTACTTTTTATAGTAGCTCTCGTCGCTGTCGAAGGCAATCGCCGCCGCCACCTCGACCGGCGAGCGCGGGCCGCCCGCACGGTCGATCGGCAGCCCCTCCTCTTCCCAGCGATGGACGGTGTGACGGAGCTGGAAGAAGGCGAAGATCCCCGGCGGGATCGGCATCCAGAAGGAGACGAGGCGGAAGATCAGGATCGCCGGGAAGACGGTCTCCTCGGGGATCCCGAAGAGGACGAAGGCGCCGATCATGCCGGCGTCGACCGCCCCCACCCCCGCCGGGGCCAGCGGGAAGAGGTTGGCAACCATGCCGAGGAAGAAACCCTGGACGACGACCGCGAGCGGGACGTGGACCCCGAAGGCGTGGAAGGACGCCCAGAGGACGCCGATGCTGGCCGCCCAGAACCCGGCGGCGCCGATCACCGCGAGGCCGCCCCGGCGCGGATGGGCGAAGAGGCCGAGGGCGAAGCGGAAGCCTTCGGCCAGGGTCGCCGCCGCTTTGCCGACGCTCTCGAGCAGATGCCGCGAGCGCTCCCCAAGGGCGTGACGGCCGAGGCGACGCTCGGAATCCGAGGGGACCAGCGTGATCAGGATCCCGATGATCAGCAGCAGGCCGGCGACCGCGGCGGGGACGATCGTCAGCTCGACCGAGCCCTTGCCGTTCATCACCCCGGTGCGGAGGAGGATCCCGAAGACGATCAGGGCGAGCGGGTAGAAGACGTAGTGCAGGGAGACGAAGGCGACCATCCGCCGGCCGACGTCCCGCCGCCGCATCCCCGCCTTGCGCAGCGCCCAGTAGGTGAGGGCGATGCCGCCGGCGCCCCCGGCCGAGAAGAGCAGGGTCGCCGCCACCCCCGACATGTTGATCTCGTAGGTCTCGGGCCAGGTGAGGCGCAGGACGTCCCCCCCGACAACCGCCTTGAAGAGGGCAATGTAGGTCGCGTAGGCGACGACGTTGAACCCGATCGCGATCGCGATCCAAAGCGGATCGGCGTCGTCGAGCTTGCCGAGGGCGTCGCCGAGGCCGATCAGCTTCGGGAAGAGGAAGTAGATCGCCCCGAGCAGCAGGAAGACGACGACGATGGTCTGGATCAGCCGCCGGGTCGTGAATATCGGCATTTCGGAGAAGCGGTTGTTGCCGTTCTCCGAGTCTTCCGGTGACACGCCTGGAAATTACCCGCTCGCGATCCTCTCCAGACGCTGGAGGGTGCCGTTTACCCCGCGTATGAGGGGTTCTGCAAGCGGCTCGCCCTTGCGCACAGCTGCCACCAGGGCGGCGCCGGCGAGGAGGTCGGTGACGTAGTGCTCGCCGAGGTAGACGAGGGCGAAGCCAAGCGTTCCGGCGTATCCCCAGCCGAGCGCGCCCTCGACCCTGCCGGCTTCGGCCAGCGAGAGCGCCGCCTGCAGCGAGGTGGCGAAATGCAGCGAGGGCATCGCCGCCCAGGGGTTGCCGCCGAGGGCGTCGTACATCCGCTCCCAGGCCCGACCCCAGGTCGGTTCGCCGACCTCGACCATGATCCGCCGCACCTCTTCCCCGGTCAGGCCCTGCTCGGAGGACCACCAGGGCGGCGCCGTCGGCACCGCGAAGTAGAGGGCGCAGCCGAGGTCGAAGACGGCAGCCATCTGGCGGGCGGAGCGCGGGAAGCGCTCGTTGTGGCGGGCGAGGATGAGAGCGAGGGAGAGGTAGGGCTCGATGAACCAGAGCCAGTGGGTCCAGGTGAGGATTTTGTTGACGACCCCGACGCCCGGAAGCCGCGAGAAAGCCCGCTGCAGGCGAGCGTTGGGGAGGCGCCCGGCGCCGATCAGCTTGTCGGTGCGGATCGGATAGCGGGTGCGAAGGCGGGCGCGGAGGCGATCGGGGTTGTCATAGGGCAGCTCGTGGGCGACGGTGAAGGCCCACATCTGCAGGGCGAAGAGGGCAACGTCGCGGCGTTTCGAACGCGGCTGCAGGACCGCCAGGGCCAGCGGCGCGGCGGCGACGCCGGCGACCGTGATCGGGGCCGGGATTCGCAGCCGGCGGCGCAAAAGCGGGATGGCGACCGCGGCGCCGATCGTCGCGACCCCGCCGACCCGCACCGCGAGGCGAAGCGCATTCGATGGCCGGGAGCGCCTCCTCATCAGCTGGGCGAGTATAGGTCGGTGGGCGGGAGGCGACCGGGAAGCCCCGGCGCCGCCCCGCGTGAATAGAATGGCCGCGCTTTGGCGTCCCACTCCCCTGGCACCGACCAGATCGACACCCTGCTGTGGATCGGCTTCTTCGCCGCCGCGATCCTGATCGTCGCGGTCGTCGGCGCGCTGCTCTTCGTCGTCCGCCGCTACCGCAGCGAGCGGGGAGCCGAGCCGCGCCAGCTGCTCAGCGGCCGCCGCCTGCAGTTCCGGGTCGCCGGGGTGCTGACGGTCTTCGCGGCGCTGCTCTTCGTCCTCGGCGTCGTCTTCACCGACAACGCCCGCGAAGCCCCGAAGACCGGCGACGCAGGCCTTGCCTCGCTGAAGTCCGAACCGCTGAAGATCAAGGCGACCGGCCAACAGTGGCTGTGGCGCTACGACTACCCGAACGGCGCCTTCTCCTATTACAAGCTGGTGGTCCCGGTCGACACCGCGGTGGAACTGGAAGTCGTCTCCACCGACGTCGTCCACACCTGGAACGTCGAAGAACTGGCGCGCAAGGCCGACGCCGTCCCCGGCAAGACCGACCGAATCCTCTTCAGCGCCGATCAGGAAGGCACCTACGGCGGCGACTCCGCCACCCTCTCCGGCCAGGCCTACGCGGCGATGCGAACCGAGGTCGAAGTCGTCTCCCCCGAGAAGTACGAAGAATTCGTCGAAACCCAGAGCGAAGAGATCGAGGCCGCCCAGGAACGGGTGGTCGGCCTGATCGAAAACGGAGAAACCCCATGAGTCCCACCTCGCGCCCCGAGCTGGTCGACGGCGGCTACAGCACCGCCCGCCCCCGCTGGGTGCAGCTGGCGACCAGCGCCGACCACAAGGAGATCGGCCAGATCCTCATCTCCGGCGCCCTCGGCTTCCTCTTCATCGCCCTGGTCGAGCTGGTGCTGATGCGGATCCAGCTGCTGGTTCCGGAGAACACCTTCCTCTCCCCCGTCGCCTTCAACCGGATGCTCTCGCTCTACGGCGCCAGCTCCGTCTTCCTCTTCGCGCTGCCGCTCGTCTTCGGGCTCTTCTACTACGTGGCGCCACTGCAGGTCGGTGCCCGCGGCACGGCGCTGCCGCGCCTCGGCCAGGTCGGCATGGCGCTCTGGGTAGCCGGCGCGACTGCCCTCTACGCGACCTTTCTCTTCACCCCCTCGGAGGCCGGCGTCAACCCGCTTGCGCCGCTCACCGAGGTCGCCTTCCTCTCCAACAACGGCGTCGACGCCTGGGCCACGGCGACCGGCCTGGGGACGCTCGGCTTTGTCCTCCTCTCGATCAACCTGATCGCGACCCTGCGGACGATGCGGGCGCCCGGGATGGCCTGGCGCCGGGTCCCGGTCTTCGCCTGGGCCGCCGCCGTCAGCTCCTGGCTGATGGTCGTAGTCGGGTCGGTGCTGCTGGCGGCGCTGACCATGCTGATGATCGACCGCAACTACGACGGGATCTTCTTCGCCGACGGCTCCGGCGGGGCGCCGCTGCTCTGGCAGCACCTGAGCTGGATCTTCTACACCGGCACCTACATGCTGATCCTGATCTTCGCCTTCGGCACGATCGCCGAAATCGCCGCCACCTTCTCGCGCAAACCGCTCTTCAACCGCAACGTCGTCATGGCCTGTCTGGCGGCGATCGCGGTGATCGGGACGCTGGCCTGGATGCAGAACATGCTCACCGCCCCGATCGGGATCGGCTGGATGTACTTCGCGATGCTGATGTCGCTGGCCCTGATCGTCCCCTTCGGCCTCGTCCTCTTCAACCTGATCGCGACCCTCGCCGGCGGCACCCTGCGGATGCGGGCGCCACTGCTGTTCGCGATCGGCGCGATCTTCGCGATCGCCGTTGGCCTCGCCTCTGAGCTCTGCCACTCCCTGGTCGCCTCCGCCTGGCACCTGAAGAACACGACCGACTCCACCGCCGCCACCCACTTCGCGCTGATCGGCGGCTCCGTCTTCGGCGGCTTCGCCGCGCTCCACTACTGGTTCCCGAAGATGACCGGGCGGACGATGGGCGAGACCCTCGCCCGAATCTCCTTCTGGATGATCCTCGTCGGCCTGCTGCTCGGCTTCGTGCCGCTCTTCTTCGCCGGCGCCGAGCAGGGTCAGGTCGTCGACGCCTACAAGTACTTCGCTGGCACCGGCGTCACCGTCTACAACGTGATTGCCTCGATCGGAGTCTTCGTCCTCTTCGCCGGGATCCTGATGACGATCCTCAACGCGATCTTCAGCCGCACCAACGGCCCCGCCGCCGGCCACGATCCCTGGGCCGGCGACACGCTCGAGTGGTTCACGCTCTCGCCGCCGGAGCCGCACAACTTCGACGTCCTGCCCGATGTCCGCAGCGCCCAACCGCTGCGCGACATCCGCGCGGCGATCGAGCATCGCACCCGCCGCTCCGAGCGGGCGGCGGCGCGCGAATCGCAGCCGGTAGCCTGAGCCCCATGCAGACCGGTGCCGGCGCGCAGACCGCGCCCAACCCGACGACGGCCACCCGCTCGCTGCCCCCCACCGTCGTCCGCGACTACCTGACGCTGACCAAGCCGAAGGTCCAGTCGCTGCTGCTCTTCACCACGGTGACGACGATGTACGTCGCCGGAGATCCATCGCTGAACCTGATCCTCCTCACCTGCCTCGGCGGCGCGCTCTCCGCCGGCGGAGCCGGCGCGGTCAATCACGCCGTCGACCGCGACATCGACCGCACGATGGCCCGCACCGCCACCCGGCCCGTCGCCTCCGGCCGCGTCTCGGCCCGGGCGGCGACGACCTTCGGCCTCACCCTCGCCGCCTCCTCTTTCCTGCTGCTCTCGCTGACCGTGAACCCGCTGGCGGCGACTCTCTCGCTCAGCGGCTTCGTCGGTTACGTAGGCGTCTACACGCTGTGGCTGAAGCGCCGGACGCCGCAGAACATCGTCATCGGCGGTGCCGCCGGGGCCGTCCCCCCGCTGGTCGCCTGGGCGGCGGTCACCGGCGAGCTCAGCGGCATGGCCTTCTACATGTTCGCGATCGTCTTCTTCTGGACCCCGCCTCACTTCTGGGCGCTCTCGCTGCTGATGAAGGACGAGTACGCGAAGGCCGGCATCCCGATGCTGCCGGTCGT
>CAMLHB010000081.1 GCA_946479725.1 uncultured Actinomycetes bacterium
ACCGCGTCTGGACCGTCCGCGTCCCCCGCGGCCTCCACGACCGCATGGCCGAAGTCGAGAAAGCGATCTCCGAGCTGACCGTCCAACTGCAGCGCTCGCCCTCGGTCGGCGAGATCGCCGAACGCCTCGAGGTCGACCCGACCGACGTGCTCGAGGTGCTCGAGGCCAACCACAACCGACGCCCGCTCTCGCTGGATCGTCCGGTCGGCGGCGAGGACGCAGAGGAATCGCCGGCCTCCGAGTGGGTCGGCGACGAGGACAGCGGCTACGAGCTGGTCGAGGACAAGCTCGCCCTCGAAGGGGCCCTCCCACACCTCGACGAGCGCGAGCGCCTGGTCCTGCAGCTGCGCTTCGTCGAGGACCTCACCCAGTCGCAGATCGCCGAGCGGATCGGCCACTCGCAGATGCACGTCTCCCGCATCCTCCGCCGCACCCTGGAGCGAATCCGCGCCGAGGTCGCCGAGCAGAGCACCGCCGCCGACGCCGAGTAGCTAGCTCTTCGTCAGCGAGGAGATCGCGACGACGAGGTACTCGCCTTCGTCGCCTTCTTCGACCCGCAGCTCGTCGGTCAGCTTCTCCAGCGAGCCGCCCACCTCGGGGAGCTCGAAGCTGGAGCGCAGGCGCTCGGCGCCGCCGTGGGTCATCGGGCCTACCTTCAGCTCGATCCCCTTCGGCAGCTCGGCGATGCTGAGCGAGACGTGGCCGTCGGTGAAGCCCTGCGGCGCCCGGGCCGAGATCGCGTCGGAGAGCAGCATCGTGTCGGAGAGGCGGTCGACGCTGATGTCCTGACGGGCGGCGAGGGCCGAGAGGGCGCGGCTGAGGACGGGCCCGACGATCTCCGGCGGCCCGACCCGGATCCGGGTCTCCTCGTCGGCGGCGACGGCGAAAGTCGAGCCGGCGACGGCGCCGTTCTCCCGCGCCGCCAAGGGCAGGTGCATGCGGATCTCGGTGCCCTTGTCGGCGCCGCCTTTGATCTCGAAGCTGCTGGAGAGGGCGGCGATCAGAGTGAGGCCGATGCGCAGGCTCGGGCGCTCGACGTCGGGCCGCGGCCGAATCCCGCTGCCGTGGTCGCGGATCACGACGGTGAGGCCGTCGAGGTCGCTTTCGGCCTCGATCTCGAGCGGGCCCGGCTCGCTGCCGGCGTAGGCGTGGACGACCACGTTCATGCAGGCCTCGGTGACGACCGTCTTCAGGTCGGCGAGGGAGGCCTCGTCCATCCCCAGCCGTTCCGCCAGGCCGGCGAGGGCGTGGCGGACAACTGCCACGTTCTCGGCTCGCGCCGGGAGGGACATTTGGAGCCCCGTTCGATCATTGGTTGAGGTATTCAAAGTTGCAGCCTGCCCCCAGGGATGCCGAGGCTCTTCATCCAGAGGCGCGAGCATACTTGCCACCTCTTCACAAAGTCTGCTTACCCCTGGCTCACACGCGCAAAACGCCGTGCAGCAAGGTTGGTCACCTGCGGTAGCATCAGCGCGTGAATCCAGCCCCGTTCGAGGTGAAAGTGGGAGGTCTCGAGCGCGGCGTACGGGTCGTCTCCGTGCGCGGCGAGCTCGACCTCAGCACCGCCCCTGAACTGGAGGGCCCGCTCGACCAGGTCCTCGAGAGCGGTGAGGGGTCGGTTCTGATCGACCTCTCCGCCTGCGAGTTCATCGACTCCACCGGTATCGCCCTGATCGTCCGTGCCTGGCAGCGCCTCGACAGCGGCGAAAACGGCCGCGTCCTGGTTATCTGCTGCCAGAACGACCAGGTCCGCCGGGTGCTGGAGATCACCGGCCTCGAGCTCTCGATCCCGGTTCACGGCAGCCGCGACGACGCTCTCGCCGCCCTCACCGCCTGATCCAGAGCTGAATAGGCCGCCCGCGCCGCGGGTAGCCGCTCCTCGATGTCCCCCGCTCCGCGCCGACCGCGGCTCCCCCGGGAGCTGTTCGAGACCCGCAGCCACGCCTGGCACTCGCTCGGCCTCGGCGAGGAGCTGGCGCCGCGCTTCTCCAAGCGCCAGTTCGTCGGGCTGCTGCTGGCGCTGCTGGTGATCGCCGGAACCCTCTTCGTCTACGGCCACCGCCACCAGATCGCGCCCGGCTACGGCAAGTGGGTCCGCGCCGGCACCGTGGTCGTCCTCGTCATCGTCGGTTCGGCCGCTGTCCACTGGCTGGTCCGCGGCCTCTCCCCCCGCCTCTACCGACGGCTCGACCCGGCGACGGCCGGAACCACCGGCTTCGTGATCCGCCTGCTGGCGATCACCGCGGTGGTCGTCCTGGCCCTGCGGATCGCCGGCGTCACCGCCAGCACGCTCGCTGTCGGCGGCGCCTTCACCGCGGTGCTGCTGGGGCTGGCGGCGCAGCAGGCGTTGGGCGGGATCTTCGCCGGCGTCGTCCTGCAGAGCACGCGACCGTTCCGGGTCGGCGAACGGGTCCGCCTGGTCGGCGGCGCCCTCGCCGGGTCGATCGAGGGGACCGTCACCTCACTCGGCCTCTTCTACACCACTCTCAGCCAGGGAGCCGACCGGCTGCAGGTCCCCAACAACGTCCTCCTCAGCCTCGTCGTCGTGCCGCTGCGCGAGCCCGACAGGGTCGACGTCCGCGTCCGCTTCCCGGTCCATTCGAGCCCGCGCGAGATCGAGGAGCGGCTGCTGCAGGCGATCAGCGTCCCCACCCGCTACAAGCCGAGCGTCTCTCTGGAGGAGCTCGACGGCGACGCCGTCGTCTTCCGCGTCCAGGCGACGCCGCTGCGGCCCGAGGATGGGTCGCAGCTGGCCGAGGAGGTGCTGGAGGCGCTGCGGCGCTCCGAACCGGCGACGGCGGAAACCCACCGCGACGGTTAGCGGTGGTCAGGCAAAGACCAGGATCGCCAGGTTGATGACGATCGCCAGGGGGGTCGCCACCAGGGCCAGGGTGCGGAAGAACTTGGCGAAGCCGCCGCGGTAGTCGACCGCCTCGAAGAGGGTGATCCCGACCACGTGGGCGAGGTTGGCGAGGGCGATCCCGATCGCGATCAGGATCGCCACCGCTTCCCAGCCGGACTCGTGGCTGTTGCCAGCAGCGACGGCGGCGGCCAGGATCGCGACGACGATCGTGCCGACGATTCCGAGGACGATCCCGGTGAAATCGGAGCGGGACATCCCCGGGACGTAGTTGCCGCCGCCGATTTCCCGACCCTCGACGGGATTGACGGTCCCCCGCCCGGTCTTCTCGACCTCGACCACGTGGTCGGGGTGCTGGTCGTCCCCGGTCTCCACCACGACAACCCGCAGCGGCGGCTCGATCCCCTGCTGGGCCCGCTCCAGCAGGCCCTGCTCATACCACTTCGACTGCTCCTCACAGTGCTCGAAGATCAGGACTTCGTCGGCGGGCTCCTTAAGCAGCGCGTCTTGAGCCGCCTGCACCGGGTCGGGGTCGCCGACCTCGCCGCTGACCTGGATCCCCTCCGCGCGCAGGGTCCGCAGCGCCCGCTCCAGCCGCTCCTCGGCTTCGTGCTTGGGCTCGTCGACGTCGCCGAGCGTGTGCCGCAGCGCGTTCGCCTCCGTGGCCGGCACGACGACCCTCAGGTCGACCCCGTCCTGGTCGGCGTTGGCGAGAATCTCCTCCACCGGCTCGGAGCCGTGGAGGTTGTCGGTGAGGATCGCGATCACGCGGCGCGACATGGCTGCCTCCTACTCGTCGTCGGGTATCGCCTGGTCAGGTTCGCCGTACTCGCTGTTGCTGGGCTCCTCCGGGGGCGGCGCGTCGCGGACGGGGAAGCGTTTTTCGTCGCCGTGCTCGGCGTTGTCGATCAGCTCCTCCTCGGCCAGCTCGAAGCCCTCGGACTCGCCCTCGCCGGCCTCGACCAGAGGCCTTTCCGCCGGATCCTCGACGGGGTCGTCGGGGGCGGGCCCGCCGATCCGAGCGGCTTCCGCCGCCGCGGCGTCGGCCTCTTCGTCGGCGATCGGGTCCCTCTCGCTCTCGCTCATCAGCTCTTCCTCTCTCCCCACATCCCGGTATCGCCCTGAGCCTCGTGCTGAGGCTGCCGGCCGGGCTGCTCGGGTGGGGCCAGTTTCTCGTGTTCGACGCGAGGACCGCGCCCTCGGGCAGTTTCTCGTCGGCGCGCCGGTTCATCCCAGCGTACGCCAGGAAGGCGACGAAGCCGATGACGAAGAAGATCAAGGCGAAGATCGGCGACCAGGCAACCGCGATCAGGGCCAGCAGGATGATCAGGACAATCGGTATGGCGTACATGCCGGGCGATTACCCCTGCCGCCCAGGCACGAAACTCCCCGTCTTCGTTTTCCACCCCGCCGCCCCCGGGTACCTGGAAGGCGAACGGGAAACGAGCGAAGAGGAGTGATGATGGGCACCCAGGAGGCCGGCCACGTCACCGGCACCAAGGACAAGGACTACAACGTCATCTGGTTCACCGAGCAGTGCCTCAGCAACGTGCTTCGGCTGGAGACCTACGTCGAAGACGCGGAGCGCGAGGGCGACTCCGAGCTTGCGGACTTCTTCCGCCGCGCGCAGGAGACCAGCCGCAAGGGCGCCGAGCAGGGCAAGGACCTGCTGCGCTCACGCCTCGCCTCTTAACGAGGGATGCCGACGAGGCATCGTTGCCGGCCCGGCGAACGCTGGGCCGGCGTTTTTGCCTTTGCCGGACCGGCGTTTTCAGCCGGTGCTGACCGAGGCGGTTCCGGCCGCGGTTCGGGCGATCGTCCAGCCGGCGGCGGCACCGAGGACGCCACCGAGCCCGAGCAGGGTCGCCGCCCGGACCGGGTCCCGCTTCAACTTCGAGGCGGTTCCGTGGGCGGTGTGCTTGGCGGCGGCCTTGGCCGCCTTTCTGGCAAGGGTCTTCTTGATCACTGACATGTCGGTCCCTTACCCGCAAACCCTCGCCGGCTACACCGGCTACGGGGACGAAAGCCCTTCGCGCAGCGAGATCGCGTTCGGGGGCGCGATGGTGCAGCCGCAGGTAGGCGATCTCCCCCGCCGGCCGCGCCTCCGGCCGCTCCCGGCGTCCGTCGTGGGGGAACCGGGCCGAGCTTGCCGCTCTCGCGCAGCGGCTCCAGCGGCTCCCAGAAACGGGCGAGGCCGGGGTCAAACCCCCTCTGGGCACCGCATCGAGATTCGGGCGTGGACCCGCCAAGGAGAATGGGTTGAGGGCGACCTCGACGTATACGGTCGCCGCCTCCAGCCCCTCGGGCGCTCAGCGACCCTCCTCCCGCAGTTGGACGATGATCTCGCCGAGGTTTGCGATCTGCCGGGTCAATGTCTTTTTGTAGGCGGGTTCGAGTGGATTGGTCGCGAGGAACCCATCGAGCCAGCTGCTGGCGGCGATAGGCACCCATCACTGAATACGCTCCATCTGTGCGGGCGCCGAAGCGGTGGTCATTGAGTTCCTGGGTGTAGTTTTCTGCCGAGCCAGGCAGCCATCGGCCCTTCGGCCTCACAGGAGAACACCATCTCCATCCCGACTACTGAAGCGACCCACCTCCCGCAAGCTCGTCTTGGGCAGGATCGTTTCAGTAGCCTGGTCCAGGAAGAAGTCTTTGTAGAGGACTTGCTGTCGGGTACGCCGATGGCTGACCTCAGCCGACTTCTGCTGGTTTTACGAACTCCCTCGGCCTACTTCAATGACAACCAGGCCGATTCGTAGCAACTAGGCGATTCCCATAACTTCGCCTAAACGAAACCGGGCGGTTTCGATGATCGCTCCACGAGAGTCGCGAAGCTTTGCCACCTTCACGGGATCGCCGAGGGGATAGAAGCGGAGGAAGTATCTGAGGTTCCGCAGCCAAACGAACCGTTTGAGTAGCTTCGCTTCCGGAGCTTTGGGATACGCGACAAATCGGCGCCCGCTTCTGGTCTTAAAAACAACCGACCGAACGTGCCAACCGACAATACCACTGACAACACGTGATTCGCCCGTCGTTTCGTCTCGGGCACTGATGGTCGCAGAAGCGGGCAGATGCCCACTAGCAGGAATTTCCCACATCCCTTTCCAGCTACCAGGCGTGACATTTTGAGGCAAAATTTCCATGCCTAGCGCCCATTTGCCACAGGCATGACCGTTTTCGATGCTCGAAATCACACTCCATGCTTCGCCCCTGTGTTCTCCCTCCGCGACCGGGACCCGCAGATGCTTGATGCGATGCTTGGTGCATCGGCCCGATTCCTTTCCACGGGCGTTCTGAGACTGCTGTCCATCGCTTCTGTCGATGAATCGTGGGATGAGGTAAACGGCGATGATGAAAAGAGCAGCGAACCCTAATAAGGCCCATGCCATTCTGCCTCTCCCACTCTGGCTCATATGGGTACGATAGCGCACCTTTGGCTGCATTTAGGAGGTCCACTCCTCCCCGCAGACGGCGGTCGCGCTCATTTCAGACGATCCGCCGCCGCCCGTCATGGGACCGTTCCCATCCTTTTCAATTGCGACCCCGCCAATACTGTGCCATTCGTACGGAAATTCGTATTGATACCTATAGGTCCCTCGGTTGATACAGGCAAAGATGATCGGCCCCTACTTCCAGGCCTGCGTAAAAGGGCATGAATCCCGATCGGGATTCATCGGTGCCCAGAGCGGGAGCGACGGGGGTCAAACCCGCTCTGAGCACCGCATCGCAGTCCGAGCATAGAGTGACCGTTCCAGCAAGCCGATTCATGACTGCGCGCGATGGATACCATCGTCACCCGCGCCTCAAAACGGTTTCCATCAGTCCGCCCCCTGCGAGACGCGCGGGAGCCCGTCCGTCTGGAAACAGAACGAGCCCCCGCTGCTTACCGGTGTTAGGCCATCTTGCCGATGGCACACACCGGGATCGTCGGCGTGACGAACTTGGCGGTCATTTAGCCCCACCCCCTCTCCCTCACTCACGTCCGACGGCCCGGTGCCGCCGGACTTCGGTGGAGAGAGTTAAACCGATTTAGGGATGGGCACCGACTTTGGTTCCTGACTGGGCTAAAACCCGGGATTGAGCGGGTAGCATCAAGCGCTCAAAGAAAATGTGGGAAAGGAGTCAAATGAATGCCGCTAGCGGCAAGAAGGCAAAGCCGCGCAAACTCAATCGACACAAGGCGCTCGCTCATCCGTTGCGGCGCGAGATCATGGCGTTCCTAATCACCAATTCGTCCGGCAGCCCCTCGCAGATGCACAGAAAGATCGATGCATCCTTGTCAGACATCAGCTACCACTGCCGTCAACTCGTGAAATACGGCGCTGCCGATCTCGCCGAAACGCGGCCCGTCAAACGGGGTTCACCCGAGCGCATCTACGTCCCAGCCCTGCGGCCTTTGCTCACGACCGAGGAGGTCGAAGAACTTTCTCTCGCGGAGCGCCAGGAGTTCGGAGGTCAGTGTGTCGAGCTCGTGATTGAGGACCTTCGAAGGGGCTTTAGCTGCGGCGCATTTGCGAAACGAGCAGATTGGGTGGCGGTGCGAAGCCATCTAGAGCTCGACAAACAGGGCCATCAACGGCTCATCAGGGAACACGAACAGTTTCTCGAACTCAGTTTCGAGATTCAGGCAGAAAGTGATGCGCGGCGGGTGGAGTCCGGCGAGCCGACGACGCGGGTAGCTAACAGTCAGCTTTGCTTCGCGCTCTGTGAGTGAGTGAGTGAGTGAGTGAGTGAGTGAGGGGTCCACTTTCGGTGGAGAAGAGCCCATTGAGTTACTGAAGTGACCTAGTAGAGAAACCTCCTTCGAACAATCTCGGTGTCTTATGTAAGTTCAGCAGGTGGCTCGCAACCTCCACCTACTCCGAACGCAGGCACTCGGCCACGACACCCGGGTCGGCATCCTCCAACTGTTTACAGAGGACGAAGGCCGGTCGCTCGCCTCGGACGATCTGCTCCGCGATCTCAGGGCAACACACCCCGAGAGGTACGAGAACACCGAGCCGGGGACGATCTTCTATCACCGCGTCCGCTTGCAGGACGCCGAGCTTCTCCCTTCCTGAGCGATGCCACCAAGACGACCGAAGTCCGAGGAGGACGAGGCATCGCGGCTCGGTCTCGGCTACGCCGTTATGAAACTGCGGCGGGATCAGGGCATGAGCACAGAAGAGGTCGCGAAGCGGGCGGGCCTGACCACCGCGACCATCGCCGCCATCGAGGGCGAGGGACAGGAACCGACCTGGGGCAACCTGCGCCGGCTCGCACAGGGTCTTAGGGTAGAGCTGGAGGAGCTGTGCGCGGTCGCCGTCGAGCTTGCGCCCGGTAAAGCTGGCGGTCGCATTCGACGGCGGGAGAGGGAAGCGCGGCAGCGCCGGAAGCGGCGGGAGAGCCAGGCCGAGCGGAAGGGCAAGCAGGCCAGGAGGAAGCAGCGACCGTAAAGATCGTCGCCGTCAAACCCCGCAGCGGCTTAGCCCCCTACTTCCAAACCTGCGCAAAAGGGCATGAATCCCGATCCCTCCACCACCTCGCGCTTGACCAGGCGGTAGAAGGTGTGGTTGACCTCGACGGTGTCGAAGATCTCGGCGTAGCGCTCGAGCCAGCGAGCCGGGGGAACGCCTTTGTAGATGCCCTTGCGCCAGGAGTCGTAGACCCAGCCCGAGCAGCCGATCCGGACATGTTTCATCTCCAGCCGGGTACCCCGCATCCATGCCGCTGAACGCGATCCTCGACGTCGACGGCACGCTCGTCGACACCAACTACCACCACGCCTTGGCCTGGCACCGCGCCCTGCACGCCCACGGCCATCCCGTCCAGATGTGGAAGGTCCACCGCCACATCGGCATGGGCGGCGACCAGATCCTCGAGGCGCTGATCGGGGCGGAGGCGGAGGCGGAGCAGGGGGACGAGATCCGCGATGCCGAGGCGGAGGCCTACGGCGAGCTGATCGGCGAAGTCGAGCCGATGGAGGGCGCGCGCGAGCTGATCGCGAAGCTGCGCGACGCCGGCGCCAGCGTGATCCTTGCCAGCTCGGCCAAGGAGGACGAGGTCGACCACTACCTCGACCTGCTGGAGGCGCGCGAGCTGGTCGACGACTGGACCACCTCGGCCGACGTCGAGAGCACCAAGCCCGATCCCGACCTCGTCCTCGCCGCGCTCGAGAAGGCCGGCAACGACAACCCCTCGG
>CAMLHB010000082.1 GCA_946479725.1 uncultured Actinomycetes bacterium
GCACCTCCCCCGCCTACGCTGCTCCCGACTGGTCCCCCGACGGCGAAGACGCGCTCGCCTACGCGACCGGGGCGGGACGGCTGCGGATCATCGACAGCGAGACCGGGACGGTGCTCGCCGATGCCCCCGCACTCCACAAAATCACCTGGATGGACTGGGCCGCCGGCGGCCGGGAGATCCTCGAAGCCTCGCCGGGAGCGCTGCGCCTGCGGCCTGTCCTGCCGGCCGGAAACCCGTCGCGGCCCGCGCTCGGGATCTCACATCGCCTGCCGCTGCCCTCGGGAGCGAGGGTTGTCGATGCCGCGCTGGCGCCCAGGCGCTCGCTCGTCGCCGCTGCCGTGACCCACTGGAAGGAGCACGGGACCTACAGCGAGGTTCTCCTCTTCCGGCCAGGGCACAAGCCACAGAGCCTGCTCAGCGTTCCCGGCAGCCTCGGCCAGGTCGAATGGTCGCCCGACGGCCGGCGCCTGCTGGCCGCGTGGCCCGGTGCCGACCAATGGGTCTTCCTGCCGGTCGGCCGAGGCAGGGCAAGCGCCGTCAGCAGGATCTCGTGGGCTTTCGCCCCGGGTGGTCGCCGCACCAGCTACCCGTACCTAGAGGGCTGGTGTTGCAGGCGCTAGGGATCTCGGAGCTGCGCCGCCGGGGTGAAGAAGTGGCGGTATGCCAAGAGGGTCGCGGTGAGCGCTGAGATCGACACGCTGCCGAGCAGGGTGTAGAGGAGGATCAGCTGCAGGCGGACGGCATCGGTGGGGCTGGCGCCGGCGAGCAACATCCCGACCATCGTCCCTGGGAAGAAGATCAGGCCGGTGGTCTTGGTCGAGTCGACGAGGGTGATCATTCCGGAGCGGAGGGCGCGGCGGACGGTCGGGGCCGCGGCTTCGCGAGCGGTGGCGCCGAGCGAGAGCGTCGCCTCGATCCGCGCCCGCGCCTCGCCCATCTCGTCGCCGAGGCGGTTGAGGGCGACGGCGCTGGCGGTCATCGCGTTGCCGATCACCATGCCGCCGACCGGAACCAGGTAGCGCGGGGTCGGGTCGAAGATGCCGAGGGCGACGACGAGGCCGAGGGTCGTGGCGCCGGCCAGGGCAAGGGCGATCAGCAGCGGCCCGAAGGAGTCCGGGACCTTGGCGGCGCGGTGGCGGGCGGTGATCGCGCCGAAGAGGACCATCACCGCCAGCAGCAGGAGGACGAGCCAGATCGTGTCGGCGTCGAAGATCAGCTTGATCGCGTAGCCGACCAGGGTCAGCTGGACGATCGAGCGGCCGGTGGCGACGAGGATGTCGCGCTCGAGGTCGGCCCGCTGCCAGAAGGAGATCGCCGCCGCCAGGGCGACCAGGACCAGCGAGGCGCCGACCTGCCAGAAGGCGACGTGGATCGAGGTGCTCAAGCCGGCAGCTCCAGCACCTGGTCGCCGAGCCGCCGTGCCTGCTCGGGGTCGTGGCTGACGAGGACGATCGAGACCTCCTGCTCGCGCCGCAGCTCGGCCAGCGCCGCCTCGATCCGATCGCGGGCGGCGTGATCGAGGGCCGAGGTCGGCTCGTCGAGCAGCAGCACCTCCGGCCGCTGCGCGAGCGCCCGCGCCAGCATCGCCCGCTGCTGCTCGCCGACCGAGAGCTTGGTCACGTCGCGCTCGGCGAACGAGAGGTCGAGACCGGCGCGGGCGAGGGTCGCCTCGACGTCGAGCTCCTCCCCCGCCAGATCGGCGGCGTAGCGCAGGTTCGACTCGACGGTTCCCTCGAGCAGGGCCGGCAGCTGGGGCACCAGCGAGACCTGCCGCCGCAGCGCCAGCGGGTCGTACGTGTCGAGCCGCCGGCCGCGGAACTCGATCTCGCCGCGGTCGGGGTCGGCGAGCCGGTTGAGCAGCCGCAGCAGCGTCGACTTGCCGGCGCCGGAGGGGCCGACGACCGCCGTCGAGCCCGGCGGGACTGAGGCGCTGAAGGAGTCGAGGACGGGGCGGTCGCCACGGTCGAACCCCACCTCTCGCAGCTCGAAGAGCACCGCGGCATGATCGCCGATCCGGGCGGCGGCGCAAGATGGCTGGCGCTGTGGCCTCCTCTGTTGAAGCGACGCGTTCGGTTGAAACAATCCGGGTAGGAGACCTTGACGAATGGCTAGAGCGATTTGGAGCGGAACGATCAGCTTCGGGCTGCTGAACGTGCCCGTGCGCATGTTCAGCGCCGTGGCGCGGCGCAACATCGCCCTGCGGGAGATCCGCGAGTCCGACAGCGCCAAGATCAAACACCGCCGGGTCGCCGAAGGGACCGACGAAGAGGTCCCCTACGAGAACATCATCAAGGCCTACGAGCTTTCGCCGGGCCAGTACGTGCCGCTGGGCAAGGACGACCTGGCGGCGCTGGCGCCGGAGAAGACGCGGGCGATCGAGGTCCAGGACTTCGTCGACATCGAGGAAATCGACCCGATGTACTTCGACAGCCCCTACTACCTCGGCCCCGCCGACGGCGCCGAGAAGGCCTACTCGCTGCTGGCCAGCGCGATGGAGAGCAGTGGCAAGGCGGCGATCGCCCGCTTCGTCTTCCGCAACAAAGAGCACCTCTCGGCGATCCGCGCCTCCGACGGCGTGCTGACGCTGACGACGATGCGCTTCCACGACGAGGTCGTGCCGCCCTCGGACCTCGACGACGCGCTGCCGGACAAGCAGCCGAAAGTCGCGAAGAAAGAGCAGCAGATGGCGGAACAGCTGATCGACTCGCTGAGCACCGAATTCGAACCGAACAGCTACCGCGACGAGTACCGCGAGCAGCTGCTGGCGCTGATCGAACGCAAGGCCGAAGGCAAGGAGATCGTCGCCCCCGAAGCCGAGGAACCGAAGGCGACCAAAGCGCCCGACCTGATGGCGGCGCTGGAGGAAAGCATCGCCGCGGTGAAAGAGAAAGGCGGCAAGAAAGCCGCCGCCTCGAAGCCGAAAGCGAAAGCCTCCAAAGGCAAAGCGAAAGCGAAGAGCAAGAGCCCTTCGCGCTCCAAAGCCAAAGCCTCCAAATAGGCGCTGAGCCGTGGGAGAGACGCGGCAGGTCGAGGTCGAGGGCAAGGAGCTGCGGCTCACCAACCTCGACAAGGTGATCTACCCGCAGACCGGGTTCACCAAGGGCGAGATGGTCGACTACTACGCCAAGGTGGCGCCGGCGATCGTCCCCCACCTGAGCGGGCGCGCGGTCACCCTGCGGCGGTTTCCGGAAGGGGTCGAGGACCTCGACGCCGCGTTCTTCGAGAAGCGCTGCCCGAAGCACCGGCCGAAGTGGGTGAAGACGGCGAAGGTGCAGGCGGGACCGCGGGCTGGCGTGATCGAGTTCTGCGTCTGCGACAGCCTGCCGACGCTGATCTGGATGGCGCAGCTGGCGGCGCTGGAGCTGCACCCCTCGCTCTCGCGCAGCCGGGCGCCGAAACGGCCGACGGTCGTCGCCTTCGACCTCGACCCGGGGCCGCCGGCCGACGTCGTCGACTGCTCGCGGGTGGCGCTACGCCTGCGCGAGGTGCTCGGCCAGCTGGAGCTGGAGTCATTGGTCAAGACCTCGGGCTCGAAGGGGATGCAGCTCTACGTTCCCCTCAACACCAAGACCACCTACGAGGAGACCCGTCCCTTCGCCCAGGCCGTCGCCCAGCTGATCGCCAAGCAGGACCCCGAGAACATCCTCGCCAAGATGGGCAAGAAGACCGACCGCAGCGGCAAGGTCTTCATCGACTGGTACCAGAACAACGAACGCAAAACGACGATCTCGGTCTACTCGCTGCGCGCCCGCGAACGCCCCACCTGCTCGACCCCGGTGACCTGGGAGGAGGTCGAAGCCGTGGCCGAGTCGGGCGACGGCTCGAGCCTCGTCTTCGAGGCCGGCGACGTGCTGGAGCGGATCGAGGAGCACGGCGACCTCTTCGCCCCGGTCCTCGAGCTGGAGCAGGAGCTGCCGGCGCTCTAGGAGTCGAGCGGCTGCCGCACTACCGGCTGGCGGGTCGCTTTGACCTCGTCGAGGCGGCGGACCGGGGTCGTGTAGGGGGCGTTCCTGGCGAGGTCGGGATTGTCCCCGGCCTCGGCGAGGATCTGCTCGATCGCCTCGGCGAAGGCGTCAAGGGACTCCTTGGTCTCGGTCTCGGTCGGCTCGACCATCAGCGCCTCGTCGACGAGTAGCGGGAAGTAGACGGTCGGGGGGTGGAAGCCGAAGTCGAGCAGGCGCTTGGCGAGGTCGAGGGTGGCGAGGCCGAGGTCGCGCTTCATCGGCTTGCCGGAGAGGACGAACTCGTGCATGCAGTGCCGGTCGAAGGCGATCGGCAGCCGCTTGCCGGCGCGGCCCTCGGCCAGGCGCGCCTTCAGGTAGTTGGCGTTGAGGACCGCGGTCTCCGAGGCCTCGCTGAGGCCGTCGCCGCCGAGGCTGAGGATGTAGGCGTAGGAGCGGACGAAGACGCCGAAGTTGCCCTGGAAGCCGCGCAGGCGCCCGATCGACTTCGGCCGCTCGAAGTCGAGGTCGAAGCCCGGGCCGTGGCCGTTGGAGCCCTCGCGGCGGACCACCTGCGGCCGCGGCAGGAAGGGCTCGATCCGGTCGGAGACGGCGATCGGGCCGGCCCCAGGACCGCCGCCTCCGTGCGGCTGGCTGAAGGACTTGTGAAGGTTGACGTGGACGATGTCGAAGCCCATGTCTCCCGGGCGCGAGTGGCCCATCACGGCGTTGAGGTTGGCGCCGTCGTAATAGAGCGTGCCGCCGGCCGCGTGGATCAGCTTCGCGATCTCCTCGATGTTCTCGTCGAAGACGCCGAGCGTGTTCGGGTTGGTCAGCATCAGGCAGGCGACCTCGCCCTCGTTCTCGGCCAGCTTCGCCCGCAGGTCGTCCATCTCGACCCCGCCCTGCTCGTTGGTCGCGACCTTGACGACCTCGTAGCCGGCCATCGTCACCGAGGCCGGGTTCGTCCCGTGCGAGGTGTCCGGAGCGAGGACCTTGGTCCGCTCTTCGCCGCGGTCGGCGTGGTAGGCGCCGGTAAGCAGCAGGCCGGCGAGCTCGCCGTGGGAGCCGGCGCTGGGCTGCAGGCTGACGTGAGGCAGGCCGCAGATCTCGCTCAGGGACTCCTGCAGCAGCCACATCAGCTCCAGCGCCCCCTGGGCGCGGCGCGGGTCCTGAGCCGGGTGCAGGCGGGCGTGGCCGGGCAGCGCCGCCACCCGCTCGTTGAGGCGCGGGTTGTGCTTCATCGTGCAGGAGCCGAGCGGGTAGAAGCCGCTGTCGAGGTCGAAGTTACGACGCGAGAGCCGGTTGTAGTGGCGGACGATCTCCGGCTCGGCGATCTCGGGCAACCGCGGCGGCTCGGTGCGGAGGAGGTTCACGGGGATCAGGTCGGCGAGCGGCTTCTCGGGGACTTCCGTCGCCGGAAGCGTCGCGGCGCGGCGCCCCTCCTTCGACTTCTCGTAGATCGTCCGCGCGCGTTCCGCCTGCATCGGGGTCTCGGTCAGGGCCATCAGGCAGCTCCTCCGGCGAGGGACGTTTTTGTGCCCTCCTGGGACGTAAATGCGCCCCGCTCGGCGGCGACGGCGGCGCCGAGGGCCTCGGCCAGCTCGTCGATCTGGGCCTTGGTCCGGCGCTCGGTGATCGCGACCAGGAGGCCGTCCTTGAACTCGGGGTACTCGCGGCCGAGCGGGTAGCCGGCGGCGATCCCGCGCTCGGCGACGCGGTCGAGCACCCTGCCCACCGGTGCGTCGAGCCGCACCGCGAACTCGCGCGCCACCGGCGCCTCGTGCAGCAGCTCGACCCCGTCGACCGCGGCGAGACGCTCGCGCGCGTAGGCGGTCCGCTGGACCAGCAGCTCGCCGAGCTCACGGAAGCCCTGCCGGCCGAGCCAGGCGAGGTGGACCATCGCTCCGAGCGCGTTCAGCGCCTGGGCGGTGCAGATGTTGTTGGTGGCTTTCTCACGACGGATGTGCTGCTCGCGCGTCTGCAGCGCGAGGACGAAGCCGCGGCGGCCGTCGACGTCCTCGGTTTCGCCGGCGATCCGTCCCGGCATCCGCCGGATCTGCGCCTCGGTCGCGCAGAAGAACCCGAAGGAGGGGCCGCCGAAGTCGAGCCGGTTGCCGAGCGGCTGGCCCTCGCCGAGGGCGATGTCGGCGCCGCACTCGCCCGGCGGCTTGAGGATCCCCAGGGTCATCGGGTCGCAGGCAACGATCAGCAGCGCGCCCTGCTCCTTAGCCGCCGCGCCGAGCGCCTCCACGTCCTCGACCGCGCCGAGGAAGTTCGGGCTCTGCAGGATCACTGCCGCGGTCTCGTCGTCGACCGCCGCCGCCAGCGCCGCGGCGTCGGTCAACCCACCCTCGAGCCCGACCTCAACCACCTCGGCGCCGTAGCCGACCGAGTAGGTCGCGAGCGTCTCGCGGCTGTGCGGGTGGACACCGCGCGAGACGACGAACTTGCGCCGCTTGGTCGCTCCCATCGCCAGGTATCCGGCGGAGGCGACCGAGGACGGTCCCTCGTAGAGACCCGCGTTCGAGACCGGCAGCCCGGTCAGCTCCGACATCGCCGTCTGGAACTCGAACATCACCTGCAGCCCGCCCTGGGAGATCTCCGGCTGGTAAGGCGTGTACGGGGTGAGGAACTCCGAGCGCGAGGTGATCGCGTCGACGATCGCCGGCACGTAGTGGTCGTACATCCCGGCGCCGACAAAGCAGACCTCGGCTTCGGCGTCGGCGTTGCGCTCGGCCAGCGCTGTCAGGCGCTCGTAGACCTCGGCCTCGCCCATCCCGTCCGGCAGCGCCAGCGGCCTGCCCAGCCGCAGGGGCTCGGGGATCTGCTCGAAGAGCTCCTCGGCGGAGCCGACGCCGATCGCGTCGAGCATCTGCCGCCGGTCGTCAGCGGTGGCGGAGGTGTAGCGAGTCACGCAGCTAAGGCTAGGGAAGCGGGTGGCCGGGCTTGCGGGCTAACCGTCCAGCAACTTGCGGTATTCCTCGACGCCAAGCAGCTGCTGGGACTCCTCCGGCGAGGTCAGCCGCACCTTGACCAGCCAGCCGCCGCCGTAGGGGTCCTCGTTGATCTGCTCCGGCGAGTCCTGCAGGGCGTCATTGACCTCGACGATCTCGCCCGACATCGGCGCGATCACGTCGGAGACCGCCTTCACCGACTCGACCTCGGCGTAGGAGCTGTCTTTCTGGATCGTCGAGCCGACCTCTGGCGGGTCGAAGAAGACGACCTCGCCGAGCGAGTCCTGGGCATACCAGGTGATCCCGAAGGTGGCTTGGTCCCCCTCGATCCGGGCCCAGTCGTGTTCCTCGTGGTAGCGGAGGTCGTCGGGGTAGGTGGCGGCCAATCTCAGCTCCTTTTCGCGTAGAGAGGCTTGGAAGCTATCCGGGCGGGGCGGTGCTTGCCGCGCACGTCGATCTCGATCCCGGTACCGACCTCCGCAAGCTGCGAGTTCACGTAGGCCATCCCGGCGCCGAGCTCGAGCGAGGGCGAGAAGGTGCCGCTGCTGACGACGCCGGCCGGCTCGCCGCCGTGGAGGACCGGATTGCCTTCGCGCGGGATCCCCTGGCCCTCGATCTTGAAGGCGACGAGCGTCTCCGCGGTCCCCTCGGCGCGGGCCCGGGCGATCGCCTCGGAGCCGATGAAGCCCGTCTCCTCCTTGCAGCACCAGCCGAGGCCGGCTTCGATCGGGTTCCGCCCGGGCGAGAGCTCGTTGCCGTGCAGCGGGTAACCGACCTCCAGCCGCAGGGTGTCGCGGGCGCCGAGCCCGCAGGGGACGACGCCGGCGTCCAGCAGCTCGCTCCAGATAGGCGACGCGACCTCGGGGTCGATCAGCAGCTCGACCCCGTCCTCGCCGGTGTAGCCGGTGCCGCAGGCGAGCGCCGGGCGGCGGCCGACGCGGAGGTGGGAGACGTGGAAGCGCGGCGGCAGCTCGATCCCCAGCGCGCCGCTCAGCACCTGGCGCGCGTGCGGGCCCTGGACGGCGAGCATCGCGTAGCGGTCGGCGACGTCGCGGACGATCACGTCGAACTCGCGGCTCTGGCGGCCGAGCCAGGCGAGGTCGGTCTCGTGGTTGGCGGCGTTGGTGACGATCAGGAAGCGGTCGCCGCCGAGCCGGTAGGCGAAGAGGTCGTCGAGCACCCCGCCGTCCTCCTGACAGAGGCACGAATACTGCGCCCCTCCGATCGCAACCCTGGCGACGTCGTTGGAGAGCACCCGCTGCAGGAAGGCGATCGCCCCGGGCCCCTCGACCTCCACCTCGCCCATATGCGAGACGTCGAACATCCCCACATGCCGCCGAACCGCCGAATGCTCCTCCCGAATCCCCTCATAACTGACGGGCATCTCCCACCCGGCAAAGGGAACCACCCTCGCCCCAAGGGCCTGATGCTGCTCAAAAAGAGGAGTGCGACGAGACTCAGCCACGAACCCCAGGCTATTCGTCAGGGGCCATGGGTGCCCCTCTCACAGAGGCTCATGTGACCACGAAGGCGCCCAGCACCCCGCCCAGCTGCGCGACGGTCTCTGGGAGAGGGGCACCCATGGCCCCTCACCACTACTCCTTGAGGAAGCCGGGCACGTCGATGTCGTCGTCGCTGACCCGGAGTTTCCTGATGTCCGTGTCCTCGGCGGAGACCCGCGGACGACTCTCGTAACGACGGCGCACCCGCTGCGGCGACCGCGCCAGCAGCTCAAAGCCCTCGAAGCCGGTGGCGATCACCGTCACCCGGACCTCGTCTTTCATCGACTGGTCGACGACCGAGCCGAAGATGATGTTGGCGTTGTCGTCGGCCTCGGCCTGGACCAGCTGGGCGGCCTCGTTGACCTCGAAGAGGCCGAGGTCCTCAGGGCCGGTGATGTTCAGCAGCATCCCGGTCGCGCCTTTGATCGACTCCTCGATCAGCGGCGAGGTGATCGCCGCCTTGGCGGCGTCGAGGGCGCGGGCCTCACCGGAGGCCGAACCGACGCCCATCAGAGCCGAGCCGGCGTCGCGCATGATCGTCCGCACGTCGGCGAAGTCGAGGTTGATCAGGCCGGGGATCGTGATCAGGTCGGTGA
>CAMLHB010000083.1 GCA_946479725.1 uncultured Actinomycetes bacterium
AGTGCGGCCTGCCGAAGCTGATGGCCCTCGAGCTGTTCAAGCCGTTCATCATGGCTCAGCTGGTCGAGCGCAAAGCGGTCCAGAACATCAAGGCCGCGAAGAAGATGGTCGAGTCGATGATCCCCGAGGTCTGGGACGTCCTGGAGGAAGTCATCCACGAGCACCCGGTCCTGCTGAACCGGGCGCCGACCCTGCACCGCCTCGGCATCCAGGCCTTCGAACCGGTTCTGGTCGAGGGCAAGGCGATCCAGGTTCACCCCCTGGTCTGCCACGCCTTCAACGCCGACTTCGACGGCGACCAGATGGCCGTCCACGTGCCGCTCTCGGCAGAGGCTCAGGCCGAGGCGAGGATCCTCATGCTCTCGGCCAACAACATTCTCTCCCCGGCCCACGGGGCGCCGCTGGCGACCCCGACCCAGGACATGGTGCTCGGCATCTACTACCTGACCTACGGTCCGGAAGAGGCGGAGCTGCAGAAGATCGACGAGGAGCTGAAGGCGGGCAAGGGAGCCAACGGCTCCGGTCCGAAGGTGAAGACCTTCCGCTCCTCCCAGGAGGCCGAGCTCGTCTACGAGAACGGCGGCTGCAAGCTGCACGACCAGGCCGAGTACCGGCGGGCCGGGCGCGGGCACTTCCTGACCACGGTCGGGCGGATCATCTTCAACGAGAAGATCGAGCGCGCCCTCGCCGACGCCCTCGAAGAGGACTTCGATCCCGAGCAGTACGAGTTCGTCAACCGCTCGCTGAAGAAGAAGGACATCAACCAGATGGTCTCCGACCTTGTCGAGTCCTACGGCGCGCCGGCGGTCTCACAGGTGCTCGACGCCTTCAAGGACCTCGGCTTCCACTACGCCAGCCAGGCCGGGATCACGGTCTCCAAGAACAACGTCGTCTCGCCGCCGGAGAAGCCGGAAATCCTCGATCGCTACGAGAAGGAGACGGAAGCGATCCAGTCCCAGTACGACGAAGGCTACATCACGGCCGAGGAGCGTCACGAGGCTGTGACGGCGCACTGGAACCGGGCAACCGACGAGGTCGCGAAAGCGATGGAGGACAACCTCGACACGTTGAACCCGATCTTCATGATGGCCAACTCCGGCGCTCGCGGATCGTTCAAACAGATCCGCCAGCTGGCCGGGATGCGCGGCCTGATGGCCAACCCGAAAGGGGAGATCATCGAGCGGCCGATCAAGGCCAACTTCATGGAGGGCCTCTCGGTTCTCGAGTACTTCATCTCCACCCACGGCGCCCGAAAGGGCCTCGCCGACACGGCGCTGCGGACGGCCGACTCCGGTTACCTCACCCGCCGCCTGGTCGACGTCGCCCAGGACGTGATCGTCCGCGAGGAGGACTGCAAGACCAAAGACCACATCGAGATGGTCATCCGCAAGGACGACGGCTCCCTCAACGACAACCTGATCGGCCGCCTGGCGGCGAAGAAGCTGGAGACCAAACGCGGTCGCGAGCTGCTGAAGCGAAACCAGGAGATCACCCTCAAGGACGTCGAAGACATCGCCGAGGCGTTCGGCGACGACGGCGAGACCAGGGTCCCGGTCCGCTCGGCGCTGAAGTGCGAGGCCGAATCCGGCGTCTGCCGGTCCTGCTACGGGATCTCGCCGGCGACCGGGTCGACGGTCGACATCGGTGACGCGGTGGGGATCATCGCCGCCCAGTCGATCGGCGAGCCGGGCACCCAGCTGACCATGCGCACCTTCCACACCGGCGGTGTCGCCGGCCAGGACATCACCCAGGGTCTGCCGCGGATCGTCGAGCTCTTCGAGGCTCGTAAACCGAAGGGCCTGGCGCAGATGGCCGAGGCCGCCGGCAAGGTCGGGATCGAAGAAACCGACAAAGCGCTGAAAGTGATCGTCACCGAGTCCTCGGGCGAGGAGCACAGCTACAGCTTCCCGCTGCGGACCCGACTCCATGTCGCCGACGGCGACCGGGTCGAGGTGGGGGAGCAGCTGAACGAAGGCTCGCTCTACCCGGCCGACCTGCTGTCGATCCGCGGGCGCACCGCGACCGAGCTCTACCTCGTCGACGAGGTGCAGAAGGTCTACCGCGCCCAGGGCGTCGACATCAACGACAAGCACATCGAGCTGATCGCCCGCCAGATGCTGAAGAAGGTGCGGATCGAGTCGAAGGGCTCGACCGGCCTGCTTCCGGGGCAGCTGGAGGATCGCGGCAGCCTCAAGCGGCTGAACAAGAAGACGAAGGAAGACGGCGGCACGCCGGCCAAAGGCGAGGAGGTCATCCTCGGCATCACCAAGGCCTCGCTGGCGACCGAGTCCTTCCTCTCCGCCGCTTCCTTCCAGGAGACGACCAAGGTGCTCACCGACGCCGCCCTCGAGGGCAAACGGGACAGGCTCGTGGGTCTGAAGGAGAACGTGATCATCGGCAAGCTGATCCCGGCCGCGACCGGTCTCAAGCACTACCGGACGGTCGCGATCGAGCCGGCGGAACCGATCGAGCCGCCGAGCGACGACGACCTGCTCGAAGAAGACGAGCTGGCGGCGGAACTCGGCGTCGACGGGGTCGAGGCTCCGGTCGAGGGCTTCGGCACCTCCTTCGCGGAGGAGCTGGAGGAGCTCGCCCAGGAGATCGAGTCGACTTCGGAAGAGGCGAAATAGGCACTGCGGCTTAGTACGGATGTGAACTGCCTGCGTAAGTGGGTAAATCAGAAGTACCCCAAGAACACCTCATCTTCTTGCTCTTGAGGTACTTCATTTCTCCTTGACACCGAAGGCCGGGTCACCTTTCCCCGGCCTTCGGTGCTTCTTCGAGCAGGGCCGCGGTGCGACGGGACAGCTCCAGGGCCTCTTCCTGCGTCAGCATCGGGATCGCGATCAGGAAGACGAAGCTCGGCATCAGGCCGAGGATGCGGTTGCCGGCAGCGAGTTCGTTCCGCATCACCAGCTCGGCGCCGTCGAGGAGGGCGCGATAGGTCCGCTCCGTGATCGCTTTCGGGTGCTTGGCCCCGATGGCCGCCGCAAGCCGGGCGAGGGATCTGCGCGCCGTGAGGATAAGGCCCTCCTGCTCGGGGGCGAGCAGATCCGCGAAGAGGGGAGTCCGTTCCTCGTCCCGCCGCGGGCGCGCATGGGCCGGCAGTTCGTCGCCGATCGCGTAGCCGTACTCCGCGCAGAGCAGGTCGGCGATCTCAGCCAGCGCTTCGCGTTCCTCCCCCGCCCTCACGAGCGGGAAAGCTACTACTTCGTTGAGAAAATGCAGGCCTTTTCGAAAATGCCCGAATGGGAGTAGGCAGATGTTCCTGCGAACGACCGCAAAACAGCCCCCGCAGTAGGGCTCCGCCGTGCCTGTCGAGAGGTGAATTCCCCTCGAAAGGTCTTCTTCAGAGCTGACGCTGTCGGTATGCTCGTGTTCATGCGCGCGTTGCCTGGTCGGGAGTCGAGGGTCGGTGGCGATACCGCACCTGCTGCGGTCACCCGCTCCAGCGCCCACCGCGATCAGCGTCGTCGCATCCTCCGCGCAATCGCCGAGCTGGTCGCCAAGCGCGGCTATGCCGACGTCACCGTCGAACTGGTCGTGAAGCGGGCCCGCGTCAGCTATAAGACCTTCTACAAGCACTTCTCCGGCAAGGAAGAGTGCTTCCAGCAGCTCTTCGACAGCGCCGTCGGTTCGACCGAGCGGGCGATCGGCGAGCGCCTCGCCGCGGCGGACGGCGGCTGGCCCGAGCGGGTCACGGTCGCCCTCGGCCTCTGGGTCGAGCGGATCGCCGCCGAGCCGCTGATCGCGCGCGCCGTGATCGTCGAGGCGCCGACGGTCGGGCCCGGCATGCTCGAGCGCTACGAGCGCGTCAGCAAGGCCTTCGCCCCGCTCTTCCGCGAAGGCCGCGCGCTCAACCCGCGCGGCGGCGAGCTGCCGGAGACGGTCGAGGACACCCTCTCCGGCTCGGTCGTCTGGTCCGCCTACCAGCGCCTCATCGTCGGCGAGGCCGACCGGCTGCCGGAACTGCTCCCCGAGCTGATCGAGCTCGTCCTCCGCACCTACCTCGGCCAGGCCGAGGCCGCCCGCATCGCCCGCCAGCCCCTGGCTATCGCTTAGCGCGGGGTGGCCGTGGCGCCGCTGTCTGTTAGGGACCGAGGAGGGCAGCCGGTACGACTCCGATTCCGTCTGGGCGTCGGTGGGCCGTTTCGCCGGTGCTGACGATGACCGCATCCAGGAGTTCCTCGCCGATCTTCTCGCGGAGCCAGTGCAGGCTGTGGGTATCGTCGTCCTTGATCGTGCGTTTCAGCTTCACCTCGATAGCGAGGATCCGTTTGTCCTGGGTCTCGACGATCAGGTCAATCTCTCGATCCCCGCTGAAGGTGCGCAGGTGGCCGGTCTTCGCCTCCGCGCTTTGTGCGTAGACCCGGATGCTGAGGGTGACCAGCGACTCGAAGAGCGCACCGAGCAGAGTGCCGTCCCGGGGTAGCGGCGGTCCCAGCTCGCTGTTCTCGAGCAGGGCGGACCGCGTGGCTCCGAGGAGGCGGGCGGCGAGTGCCGGGTCGGCGAGGTGGTGCTTGGAGGCGGCCGCCAAGCGCGAGAGATGACGCCGGGTCGGCTGCCAAGCGGGTATGGGGTCGAGCAGCCAGAGCCGCTCCAGTACCGCCTGGTAAGGACGGGTCGCATCCTTCGAGAGCTGGTGGCCCTCGTCGCCGGTCGCCGCCGCCCTGATCTTCTCGAACGAGGTCGTCGTGGCGGAGGGTCAGCGGTCGCATCCGCAACGTCGGGATGCGGCCGGCGCCGGAATGCCGTCCACGACCGTCGGGTGAAGCTGATCCGGCGAGAAGAAAGCTCCCTGGCGCTGCCCCGTCGTCCACGGCCCGGGGCGTGTACGGCATCGGGTTACCCTTCTATTTCGTAGCTATTTACCCTTCTATTTCGCAAAACGACAGCATCCCATTTCGCGCCGTGCGCCATGGAGCCTGGAGAACCCCGCTTGCGCGCAGTAGTATCGGGACCGTCCTGCGCAGTGCGGAGGTGCCGCGAGGAAACGGGGATACAGGGAAGTGAGCATCACCCGAGCCGCCGGCGCGACGCTGGCCGAGACCACCGAGAGCGCAGGTTGGCGGCGGCGACTCCGCATCGCCACCTACATGCTCTACCGCCGCCGCGGGATACGGCCCGCGTTTCCCGGTGAAGCGGAGGTCGAGGGCCTGGTCGACCTGATCGACAGGGGCCGGGACGAGCCGGACGCCCCGGCGACCTTGAGCCGGGCGACAGCCGAGGCCCTCGGCGGCGCCATCCTCCACGAGCTCTGCCTCGGTTCCCGGGCGGGCTTGGCCGAGGCGGAGCTGATCCCGGGCCTGATGTACGTCGCGGTCCTGCCCTATGTGGGGGTGGAGGCGGCTGCCGAGGAGCTTCGAATCGCACCCCCGCATAGATAGTCTGCGCAGGTGGCGGCGAAGCGCGGCGATCGGCGGAGCACGCGGCTTGGTGAGCTCGGCCCGCTCCCAGGCGGTCACCACGGGCTCTCGCGAGAGCAGATCCTCGAGTCCCAGCGCGAGCGCCTGCTCGCGGCGATCGCCCAGGAGGTCGCGGCCAAGGGGTACCGGGCGACGACGATCACCGACGTGGTCAAGCTCGCCTCGGTCTCGACCCGGGACTTCTACGAGCATTTCGAGACCAAGGAGGCCTGCTTCCTCGCCGCCTTCGAGGCGGTCCGCGACCACCTCGAAGGCGTGCTGGGCGAGGCTGCCGCCGGTGAGGCGGACTGGCCCCACCAGACGATTGCCGTGTTCCGCGCCGGCCTTCGGTTCTTCGCCGCCGAGCCCGAGCTGGCCCGCCTCTGCCTGGTCGAGCCGGTCAGCGCCACGCCGGCGACGGCGATCCGCTTCCGCGAGGTCGTCCTCGCCTGCGTCCCCGCCCTCGCCCGCGGCCGGGCCGAGTCGGAGGAGGGAGGCGCCCTGCCGCCCAACACCGAGGACTCTCTGCTCGGCGGCATCGTCTCCCTCGCCACCCGCGCGATCCTGGCCGACGAAACCGAGCAGCTGCCGGCGCTGCTCCCCAACCTCGTCGAATTCGCCCTGGCGCCGTATCTCGGCGCCGAACGGGCGAATTCTCTCGCCGCCGAAGCGGCACCCGAGTAGCGCCCCGTCCCGCCTTCGCTGCCCTTTCAGCGCGAGTTGCGGGGCGGCTGGCGCACCCCGAGTAGAAAGATGTTCTTCTCTTCAGAAAATCTAGCTTGACCCTCACATCTTTCTGTGCTTCGCTGTAGCCGCTGAGCCCAGGGAGGGCCTGCAGGGAGCACCTAACAGGTAATGGAGCCACCGCGACCCAAGACCGGGACCGGCGGCTAGGGAGAGAAGAGGAGAACCACGCTTATGTCTCTGTACCGCAGATTCCACGATCGCTTCGGCACCGCCGGGGTGATGCTCGGAGTGATCGCGCTGATCCTGGCCCTGGGCGGCACCGCCCTCGCCGCCTCCGGCGCCCTCACCGGCAAGCAGAAGAAGGAAGTCGAAAAGATCGCCAAGAAGTTCGCCGGCAAACCGGGCCCGGCCGGTCCTCAGGGGCCACAGGGACCCGCCGGCGCCAAGGGCGACGCCGGTGCCAAGGGCGACACCGGATCGGCCGGCGCTGCCGGTAAGAGCGTCGCGGTCAGCAACACCGCACCAGGGTGCGGCGAAGGCGGGATTACCGCCGAAGTCGAAGGTACCGGTGTGAAACACGAAGTATGCAATGGCGAAGAAGGCCTGCCGGGCGAACCGGGGGAAGACGGTGAAGACGGCGCCTGCAGCAACGCCAACCCCAATTGCACGCTGCCGCCGGACGCCACCGAGACGGGCACCTGGGGCTTCTCCGGGAAATTCACGTCGGCGACGGCTCCGATCGTCCCGATCTCCTTCACTCTCCCGTTGGAAGCGCCGCTGGGCCCCACCAAGGTACATCTGATCAACTTCAACGGGAAGGAAGTCAGAATCAACGAAACCGATGGCTCGAGGGAACAGGTGACCCCGACCGAAGGATGTGGGGCGGCGCTGACTCCGGCGGGGACCGTTGCAAACCCCGCCGCGGCACCGGGCTTTCTGTGCGTCTACAGTCAGTCCAACCTCGGAGCCCTTGGCGCGAACACCTTCGTGGGGTCGAACATAATCGTGTCTCCGGCGGCCGATTGCTCCGGCATTGGCTGTCTCGCGGGCGTTGGGGGGCCGGGCGCTGGCTCGGGCGTGAGCGGCGCGCTCGTCGGTGTTGGTATGGAAGCGGAAGAAATCGCGAGAGCTTGGGGAAGCTGGGCCGTAACCGGTTCCTGACGGTCGGACCCTCAAGATCGCGTTGAGTGAGGAGGCGGTGGGAAATGTCTATGACCATTCCAAATAACAAGCGGTTAGGGCTTCTCACCGTCCTCGCTTTCCTCCTGATGGTCTGCGTTGTCGCCGCGGTGCTCGCTGGTGGGGCCGCGGCGGCGACGGTGCCACAGAAGCTGACGCAGTTCCCGGAGGAAACGGCAGCCGGTAGCGGAGCGAACCAGCTTCGCAATCCAGAAGTGGCGGTCGATCCGGCCGGCGGCCACGTCTACGCCCTCGAAACGGCCAACAGTCGCATCAGCGAGTTCACCGCCTGGGGCGAGTTCGCCAAGGCATGGGGCTGGGGGGTGCGCGACGGAGCGAGCGAGCTGCAGACCTGCGGGCCACCCGAACCCGAACCCTCGCCGGCGCCTTCGCTCTGCCGCGCGGGCATACCGGGGGCGGGCGCGGGCCAGTTGGCAAGTGGGACGGACGGCATCGCGGTCGGCCCCGAAGGGGACGTCTATGTCTGGGAAGGGGAAAACTTCCGGGTCCAGAAGTTCTCGCCCTCCGGTGCCTTCGTCCTCATGTTCGGCCTCGACGTCAACAAGACGAAGGTGGCAGAAGGGGGCGCGCCGGCGGCAGAACGGAACGTCTGCCCCGTGGACCCGGGAGACGTCTGCGGGAAGGGCGACGAAGGGTCGGGAGAAGGGGAGCTCGAACAGAGTCCCGGAGGCGGCCATGGAAACCTTGCCGTCGGCCCTGACGGAACCGTCTACGTCCCCGGCAGCGACCGCATCCAGGAGTTCTCCTCCAACGGGCAGTACCTGCGCCAGATTACGCCGCTGCCCGAAGCTGAAGAACAGTTCGGCAAATTCCCGGGGGCACTCTTTTTCGACTCTGCCTCGGGGGCAGTTGGGTTCACCTATCTGGCGATTGGAGGCCTACAGTCTGTCCCGATCTTCAAGCTCGACCCGACTACCGGCGCGGTTGTGCAGGAACTGCAGGCCGAAACGCCCGACGCAGATCACAGGGGGGTTGTCAGGGGTCTCGCCGCCGATGTCCACGGCGACACCTTCGCGATCTTCGATCCAAACGCGGGGGCGGTACCCTCTCGGGAACCGCGGGTGCTGGAGTTCGGGCCGGCAGGCGAAACCCTGATCGGATTCGAGCAGGAATTCGCCGCGCCGCCGACCGAACCGCACGGAATGGCGATTGAACTGTTCACGCTCGCGACCAACCCCCTCGGCGACCTCTACGTCAGCGAATGGCGGCCCTCCCCGGAAATGGCCGCCATCTCCGCCTACGGCCCGCCGCCGACCCCCTACGGCCCGCCGCCGGCCCAGCTGCCGAGGATCGAAGAACAGTTCGCCGCCTCGGTCGACACCACCGGCGCCATCCTGCAGGCGACCATCAACCCGCGCTTCTGGGCCGACACCACCTACCAGGTCGAATACGGCCCCCAGAGCTGCGAAGCGGGCGGCTGCGCCGCGAGCGCCGCGGCCCCGCTGACCAAACAGGCCGTCAACACGCCGCTGAAGACCGCCGGGGTCCTGCTCTCGGGGCTGGAGCCCGGCACCACCTATCACTACCGCTTCGTCGCCCGCAGCGGGGGCGGTGAAGCCCGAGGCCTCACCGGCAGGAGCGGCGAGGAAGCCGAAGGGACCTTCACCACCTACCCGGTCGGACTCGCGCAGCCGCCCTGCCCGGGAAATGAGGCCTTCCGCACCGGCCCGGCGGCGCTCCTGCCCGACTGCCGCGCCTATG
>CAMLHB010000084.1 GCA_946479725.1 uncultured Actinomycetes bacterium
GCGCTTGAACGACTGCAGGTCGCGCAGCGAGTCGTCGCACAGCAGCACGACGTCGGCACCATGGCCGCCGTCGCCGCCGTCCGGACCGCCGCGCGGCACGTGGGCCTCGCGCCGGAACGACAGGCAGCCGTCGCCACCGCGCCCGGCCTGGACGAAGATGCGCGCCTTGTCGTAGAGCACTACGCCGCTCCGGCGGTCGCGCGCGCCGCGGCAAAGCTCGTGTGCACCTGCATCCGCCGCACCTTGGCGCCCTCGAGCGTGTACACGATCCCCATCTCGACCGGCTCGGCCGCGTCCTGCCCGGGCTCGCGTCGCCACTCGGTGTAGAGCGCGATCACGCGCCCGTCGGGCAGCTCGCGCAGCTCGTGCATCTCGAGGCGCTGCGTCTGCACGCCGGCGAGGTACTTGCCGAATGCCTCCAGGATCGCAGCCGCGCCGACGTACTCGCGCGCGTCGCCCGCCCACGTCTCGTGATGGGTCAGGTCCCAGACGACCTGCGGATGCCAGTCGGCCGTGAACTGGTCCATGTCGGCGGTCTCGAACGCGTCGAAGCCGCGCTGGACGATCTGTTCGTGCTCGGTTGGCATGATCCGGTTTCCATCACCCGCCGTGCGAGAGTCTAGGAGCGACACATGGCCGACGACCGCGTCCTCGTGATCACGGGCGCATCCAGCGGTATCGGCGCCGCAACCGCGCGCGCTGCCGCTGCCGACGGATACAGCCTGGTCCTGGCTGCACGTTCGACCGACAAGCTCAACGCGCTCGTCTCCGAGCTCGGCGAGGATCGCGCGATCGCCGTCGGCACGGATGTGACCCTCTGGGAGGACAACGAGCGCCTCATCAACAGCGCGATCGACCGCTTCGGCCGCATCGACGCGGTCTTCGCCAACGCCGGCTTCGGCGCCGCCCGCGGCTTCCTCGAGGAGAGCCCCGAGCACTGGCGCTCGATGGTCCTCACCAACGTCTACGGGGTGGCGCTGACGATCCGCGCCACCCTCCCCCACCTGCTCGAGCGCGGCGACGGCCACTTCCTCGTCACCAGCTCGATCGCCGGGCGGCGGGTGCTGCCGGGCTCGCTCTACTCGGCGACGAAGTGGGCGGCGACGGCGATTGGCGAGGCGCTGCGCCAGGAACTGCGGCAGATGCACGACAACCACGGGATCCGGGTCACCCTGATCGAGCCCGGCATGGTCGACACGCCCTTCTTCGACAATCGCCCCGGCAAGAGCGCCCTCAGCGACGAGGACATCGCCCGGGCCGTGATGTTCGCCCTCGAGCAGCCCGAGGGAGTCGACCTCAACGAGATCCTGATCCGCCCGATCACCCAGTCGGGTTAGCGACTCCGACCTTGGGTCCCCCAGAGGGGCCCAAATGTCGGCTACGTCGAGAGCAGCGCGCGGACCAGGCGCCAATAGCCGCGCAGGGCGAAACGAACAGGTCTGGAGCGGACGAGCGGGGAGATCAGCTCGGAGTCGAGGTCGGGGGTGAGGATCTCGGCGAACTCGCGGGCGCCGATCGTGCGTTGGCGCTGGACCGCGCGGCGCTCGCGCAGCAGCCGCGGCAGCCAGCCCAGGAAGGCGAGGTCGGCCCGCAGCTTCTGCCTTCCCCAGCCGCCGGCGGCGGCGACCGGGAGCAGGGCGAGCTCGGTCGCGACGAGCGCCGGGGCCAGCAAAGCCAGCAGCGCCCCCGGGTAGGTGCGGACGAGGAAGGCGAGCCGGTTGCGCTCGAGCCAGAACCACTTCTCGGCGTTGGCGCCGAACTCGTAGGCGTGGGCGACCACCGCGGCGGGTTCGATGCCGACCGGGTGGCCCGCCATGCGGATCCGGACCGAGAGGTCGACGTCCTCGTGGTAGAGGAAGAGCTCGTCCGGGAAGCCCCCCATCTCCCTCCAGATCCCCAGCGGCACCGCCAGGCAGGCGCCGGAGGCGACCGGCACCTCCCCCGCCGCCGGCGCCCGCTCGAGCGGCAGGCCGTGCCCCCCGGCCCAGGTGATGCCCGTGAAATGCAGCGGGTTGCCGGCCGAGTTGATCCGCGTCCCCTCGCCGTCGGCGACCAGAGCCTGCCAGGCGCCCCAGCCGCGGTCCTCTTCATAAGGACGGCGGATCGCCTCTCCGAAGCCGGGCCGCGGCGCCGCGTCGGGGTTGAGGATCACCAGCAGGTCGCCGCTCGCCAGCTCGGCGCCGGCGTTGACGCCGCCGGTGAAGCCGGCGTTCCGCCCCATCGCCAGCAGCCGCGCCCGCGGCGCCAGCTCCCGCACCAGCTCGGCGCAGCCGTCGCCGGGCTTGTTCTCGACGACGATCAGCTCGTCGTCATCGCCCAGCTCCGAGAGCAGGGCGGGAAGGGACCGCTGGAGATCGTCGCCGTTCTCGTAGGCGACGATCAGGACTGAGAGCGTCGGGCGCACCGACGCGGAGGCTATTCGGCCGTCCGCGCCGGTGCGACTGACTCGCTTGCTGGAACTGCCCTCCTACTTGCCCTTCTTCTTGCCGCAGGAGGTGACGTTCAGCTTGAACTTGTTGTTGTCCTTCTTCTTCCCGTTCTGGCCCTTCATCTTCACGATCGCCCTCTGCTTCTTCGCGCAGAGGTTGGTCGAGTTGACGAGGAGGCCCTTCTCGCCGCCCTTCATGTTGAGGACGAACCGCTTGACCGGGACGTCGGGCGCCTTGCGGAAGACCGTCTTCAGGCCCCCGGTGCTGCCGCTGCTGATCACGCCGCGCAGGTAGACCTCCACCTGGCCGCGCAGATCGACCAGCAGGTCAGGCAGTTCGTTGTTGGAGGACACGAGGTAGACCTTGCCCTTCAACTTGCCTTTCAACAGCGGCGAATTCGCTTCCGCCGACCCGTAGACCGAGGCCTTCGGGCAGGTGTGGGAAGCCAGCTGCGGCCGCGTGCAGACGGTGCCGATGTGGCCCTGTTCGAGGAACAGCGACCGCGGCATCGTCACCGCCGTGCGGGCGATGTTGGCGTCGCCTTCACGCGCGGTCAGCACCGCCTTCAGGTGCGGGAACTTGTTCCGCACCGTCGGGCCGGAGAGCTGGATCTTCAGCTTCGGCTTGAAGCCGAGCCTGTTGCATCCGGTCGCCTGGAACGGATCGTTGACCGCGTAGGAGCTGAACGTTGCCGGGTTCGCCGGGTCCGCGCCGCCGCCGTTGATCGCGCCCGTCGTCGCCTGCGCGGAGCAGTTCGTCGGGTTGAGCATGAACCGTTTGCGGTAGAGATCGATATCGATCTGCCGCAGGTCCAGCTTCACCCCGCCGAATACGTCGGGGATCTCGTCGGAGACCGCGTTGACCTGGGCGGTCTCCGGGTTGACGTTCAGCGCCACCCGGACGACCACGGTGCCGAGGTCGAACGGGCCGGCCAGCGCCGGCGTGGTGGTGACCAGGGAGACCGGCGCGCCCTTGTAGGGGCCGGCCAGCCAGACGTTCCCCGGCAGCTTCAACGGGTGGTCACCGGTGCCCGAGACGGTCGTGACCGTGCCCAGGAAGCTGTCTTCCGGACAGCTCGGTTTATCCGACTCTTCCCTGCCGCTCTTGGCGGCCGCGGCCGCAATCGCCTCCTCCGGGCAGTAGGGGATCCCGGCAAGCTTGCCGGTCAGCCCCTTCGGCAGGGTGACGTTGACCACTTTCAGCTCCTGCTCACCGTCCTGCCGCGCGATGTGGACGTGGAACGGCGAGTAGGCGCCGCCTTCGGTGCTGTCGGGGTTCGCCTTGTAGGTCGGCGTGAACTTCCGCTCGGCCATGGTTTTCGGGCAGGCGCCCCCGGTCGGATCGGTGCTGAGGGTGACGGTCGAGTCGACCGGCTTCAGTTCACCAGGCCGCGCCCACGGTTCGAAGCGGCTGGTGCCCGTGGACGAGCAGATCGGCGGGCTGGTCAGCACGTTCTTGCCTCCGTCGAAATGGACACGGATCTCTTCGAACGGGACCTGCGGCAGGCCCGACGGCAGCTGACCGAAGAACTCGTTGCTCAGCTGGTCGTCGATCACCGCGTTGAGCTGACCGGTCGTCTTGTTGGCCTTGACGTGGCCGACCAGGCGGGCGTTGATCCCCTCCTGTTCGCTCTTGGCTTCGAGCAGGATGCGGAACTGTTCGCCGGATTCGGGGTCGCGGGTCTTCTGTTCGCCGACGTAGACGTCGCCGACCAGCGGCTCCGACAGCGGCGCCGATTCGACTTCGACCGTGCCGATGTCCGACGCGGCCGGGCATTCGTTGTCCATCACCCGGACGCCCTTCTTGAACTGGGCGTCCGAGCAGGCAGCGAGGCCATTGGCGCCGGAGGGATTGATGCCCATGCCCTTCGGCAGCACCACTTCCGCTTTGCGCACGTGCGACTGCGAGATCCCTTCGGTTCCGCCGTTGCGGACTTCGCCGCCTTCTTTGGCGGGGTCGAAGGGCATTCTCGTCGTCACGGTTGCGGGAGCGGGCGAGTCGACGTTGTTCGTGCCGGCGTCGACTTCAAGCGATGGATCGAACGGGACGGACTCGCATCCGGTCGTTCTCACCCCCGGCGGCAGCTTCGCCTGCCAGGGCGTCGATCCTTCGGGGAACGTCGGGTTCGGCTCGCCCCACGACTCGCCACGGAACCAGGTGGAGTAGAGGCCCTGCTGTTCGGCTGGGTCAAAGCAGGTCGTCGGCAGAGTGACGTGAGTGCCGTCACCCGACTGCCCGAAAGCAACGAGGCGGGATCTCAAGCTGGAGACCCCGACCGACGGGGGAGGCAGATGAATCGTGAAGTACTCGTGGAAGTCGCTCTCCCAGGCGACACCGCCTTCGAGAACGATGACTTTGCTGAACCCGATGATGAAGCCCAAGCGGGCCGGTTCTCCGAATTTTGGCTCGAGGTTGTACACGGCGACCCTGGACCCTTTGGCTGCCTGCGGCGGAATCACGTATCCCCGCGGCAGGAAGGTCCCGGGAGGGGCGCCCGGCACCGGCACGGCGTTGGCGGTGTTGACCACCAGCCAGGTTTCGTTACGGCCGACGATCGTGCTCGGATCGCATTTGGGGACGTGACCCATCTGGCCGCCCGAGCCGGGGATTTCGCCGATCGCTTCGAAATCTTCGTTCGAGCACTTTGGGCTGCTCTGGGGGTTCTCGGTGAAACCCACCGGCAGATCGACGCGCTCCGTTTTGAGCACACGGTCTTCATACGGTTCGATCAGCGGTTCGACGACTCCGGGGGCGACGGTTTCATGCCTGATGATGTACTGGTCGAACGCGAACGGCGGGTGTCCCCCCGCCTGAGTGAAGAACAGGTCCGGCGTTTCCGAGGAGCAAAACGGTTTCGTCGTGTCCGTTTTGGTTGGGTCTTCTTCGACCTGATTTTCGTAGCAGACCCCCGATTGGAAGCCGTCGCCGGCCGTCGGCGGTTCATGCTGCGGTTCGACTACATCCCCGGTATCCGCCGCTGCCGTGGCCGACAGCAAAAACAGTGCCCCGAGGCACATCAGAAGCAGCGCAAGCGAGCGCTTTGGCATTTAATCCTCCTCGTTTTCCCTTAACGAGGACGCCCCCTGTAGCGCCCATGAACTACTCCTCCCGCAGAGGACATTACACATGGGCACGGGTCTTTCAAGTGCCTACATGTGTTACTACCTGAGTAACCGTTACAGCAAACCGTGATGTGACACTGATCAGTGTCACGCTGAGACCTACCTACTTTTTCTTTTTCTTACCCTTGTGGCTGCAGGCGGTGCGCAGCTTCGGCTTGCTGTTGGCTTTCTTGCCGTTCTGGGCTTTGATCCGGATGATCGCTTTCACCGGCCTCGCGCAGAGGTTGGTCGAGTTGACGAGCAGCCCCTTCTTGCCCCCCGGCAGGGTCATCACGAACTTGGTCACCGGGACGTCGGGGACGCGGCCGAAGGTGGTGCGGATGCCGCCGCGGAAGCTGTCGATGCGACCGACGAGGTCGATGTCGACCTGGCCCTTCAGGTGGGCGACAAGATCCGGCAGCGGGTTGTTGGAGGAGCGCAGGTAGACCGGGCCTTCGAGCGGTTTTCCGAGCAACGGGGTGAAGGCCCGGGCCTTGCCGTAGATCGATTTCTTCGGGCAGTTTTCGGCCGCGAACTGGACCCGGGTGCAGACCTTCGCCAGGCTCGCCTGGTCGAGGAAGAGCGCGTGCGGCAGCGCCACCGAGGTCTTGCGGATGTTGGCGTCCTTGCCGCGGCCCTTGAGCACCGCGCGCAGTTTCGGGTGCTTGGCCCGCTGCATCTTCCCGAACAGGCGGATCTTCAGCTTCGGATGGAACTTCAGCTTGCGGCAGCCGCTGGCGCCGAAATCGGCAGCGACCTTGAAGGCGGAGTAGGAGGCCGGCTTCAGCGGGTCCGCCCCGCCGCCATTGAGCTCACCGCTGGTCGCCCCTTTGCGGCAGTTGGTGCCGTTGAGGGTGAATTCGTCGCGGTTGACGTTGAGGAAGATCGAGCGAATGTCGAGCTTGGTGCCGCCGTAGACATCGGGGATATCGGTGGTCTTGGGGTGAATCTGAGCGGTTTCGGGATCGAGGAAGAACGGCACCCGGACGACGACGTTGCCGAGGTCGAAGGGACCGGCCAGCGCCGGGGTGACGACCAGCAGCGAGAGCGGCGCGCCTTTGTAGCGCCCGGCGAGGTAAGCGTCCCCTTCGATCTGCAGCGGGTTGGGCCCGGTCCCGGCCTGCACCGTCGCCTCGCCGACCTTGCTCTCCTTCGGGCAGGCCGGATTCTTCTTCTCCGCCGCCCCCGAGCGCTTTTCGGTCTTCTCGATCGCGTCGGGCGGGCAGTACGGAACGCCTTTCAGCTTCGCCGTCGCCCCTTCCGGCAGGGTGATGTCGAGTCCTTTCAGCTCCTGCTGTCCGGGGGGGCGGGTGATGTGGGTCGAGAACGGGGTGAAGGTTTTCGCCTGGTCGCTTTTCGGCGTCGCGGTGAAGCCCGGGGCGAAGGGACGGGCGGCCATCGTCTTAGGGCAGTCGCCGCCGCCGGGCGCGTCGGCGAGGTCGAATCTGCTCGACGGCGTGGCGTCGGCGTTGCCCGACCAGGGCGTCAGCTGGCTGGTGGTCGTGTTCGGTCCGCAGGTCGGGGGGCTGCTCAAGGCCGCCTTTGGCCGCCCGTCGATGCTGAGGCGGAAGCTGGTGAAGGGAACCTGCGGTAGGCCGCTGGGCAGGTTGTCGGCATTCCCGCCGCGGGTGGTCGCCTTCGCCGGTTCGTCGAAGACGGCGGTCAGCTGGCCGGTCTGGGCGTTGGCGACGACGTTGCCGACCAGCCGCACCGAAATCCCGTAACGGGCCGACTCGGCGCCGACGAAGATGCGGAACTCTTCCCCCGATTCGGGATTGCGGCTCTTCTGCTCGCCGACGTAGATGTTGCCGGTCAGCGGGCCTTCGGGAAGCGGCGGCGTCGCCACCGAGACGGTCCCGATCTTCGAAGCGGCGGGGCAGGCGATCGGATCGCGGGTCCCCTTGCCGAACTGGGCGTCGGTGCAGGCCTTGAGGCCGTTGGCAGCGGACGGGTTGAGGCCGAGGCCGGCGGGCAGAGTCACCCGCGCCGTCCTCATCGTCGAGGTTTCCTGGCCGGTCGCGCTCGGTTCGATCGGCAGCTTCACCTCGGTCGTTACGCCGGCGGGCGAGTCGACCTGGTTGGTGCCGGGGTCGACGGCGATCGTCGGTTTGAAGGGGATCGAGCCGCAGTCTTTCGGGCTCGTTCCCGGCGGCAGCTTGGCCTCGACGAAGGGTGAGCCGTTGGGAAAACTCGGGTCCGGGTTCTGCAGCGAGTCGGCCCGGGCGTAGGTCGAGTAGGTGTGTTCGAAGGCGCCCGACGGCTGGAAGCAGGTGCTGGGATTGGTGAGGAAGTAGCCGCTGGCGGCCGAGCCGGCCCGGCCGTTGAAAACCAGGCGGTTTTTCAGCAGCCTCACCGAGGAGACCTTGGGCACCTGGATCGTGAACCCCTCGTGGAAGTCCGACTCGTAGGCGACGTCGGCTTCGAGGTAGATGTCGTTCGGCGGCAGCAGAGGCAGGTCCGGCACCGCTTCGACGGTGAACCCGAAGCGCGCCGGCTGACCCTGCTTCGGCTTCAGGTTGAAGACCGACGCGGTGATCGGCACCGGCGGCAGCAGCGGCGCTTCCGGCGAGACGGTGACGATGCTTTCACCGACTTTGGTGTTCAGCGGGCATTCTTTCGGATGCGCCGCCTCGCACTGCGGAACCGCTCCCGGGTTGACGCTGAGCCCGACAGGGAGGTCGACCCGCAGCGTCTTCATGTCGACTTCCGGTTCTTCGTGCAGCAGTTCGGTTTTGTGGCGGACGATGAACTGGGTGATCCCGAAGAGCGGGTGCCCGGCGGCGGTTTCGTAGAACTCGGCTTTGGGGCTGTCCGGGGCGCAGGTCGCGATGTTGCAGGTGCCCGCCTGCCAGCCGTCACTTTCGCTCGGCGGGTTGTTCTGCGGCGAGAAGACGACTTCGCCGGCCTGGGCCGCGGGTACGAGCAGGAGGCCGATGACGGCAAGCAAAAGCAGCAGTGCGACCGGTTTCCTCATCTGTGCACGCCCGTACCCAGACGGGCGCGCTGTTAATCGCTAGCCCTTGCGGTGTTTTTTCGCCTTGCGGCAGCTCGGCGTCCGCAGCGGCAGCTTCTTCACCATCAGGCTCTTGCCGTTCTGGCCCTTGAAGTTGAGGAAGGAGCGGTTGCGGTGGCCGCAGAGGTTGATCGAGTTGACGAGGAGGCCTTTCCTGCCGCCCTTCATCTTCAGCGTGAACTTGCTCACCGGCACGTCGGGGACGCTGTCGAAGACGGTCCGCATCCGCTGCTTCGAGGAGCTGATGACTCCGCGCAGTCGCACGTTCACCTGCCCCTTCAGGTCGGCCAGCAGGTCGGGCAGTTCGTGGTCGGAGGAAACCAGGTAGACGGGCCCGGCGACCGGGTCGTCGAGCAGCGGGCTCTCGGCCCAGGCGTATCCGTAGACCGAGCGAGCCGGGCATTCCGCGGC
>CAMLHB010000085.1 GCA_946479725.1 uncultured Actinomycetes bacterium
CCCAAGCCGGGCGCTGGTCGACTACGTGGCCTGAATCGTGGAACTACTCATCTAGATGGCAAACGCCCTTTTCGTCTGCCTCCACAACGCCGGCCGCTCGCAGATGAGCCAGGCGCTTTTCGAGCGCGCGGCCGGCGGTCACCATGAGGCGCGCTCGGCAGGCACGACTCCCGCCGAGCGGGTCCACCCCGAGGTCGTGGAGGTGATGAGCGAGCTGGGGATCGATCTGGCCGATCGCAAGCCGAAGCTGCTCAGCCTTGAGGACGCTGAGTGGGCCGATGTGGTGGTGACGATGGGCTGCGGCGACAAGTGCCCCTACGTGCCCGGCGTCCGCTATGTCGATTGGGACCTGCCCGACCCGAAGGGCCAGCCAGTCGAGGCGGTGCGGGCGACCCGCGACGAGATCGCGTGGCGGGTCGAGGCGCTGGTCGAAGAACTCGACCGCGCTTAGTCCGCGTCCTGCCAGTAGAACAGCAAAGAGCCCGGCGCAAAGGCCGGGCTCTCTTATTGCAATGGGAGATCGCCTAAGGACGATCGGCCAGCACTTCGTAGGTGACGTTGTCGCCATGCTGTTGCGTGTAGAACCACCGCCACTGCGGCGTCCCCAGCTCCGGGACGTGGGCGCCGAGGATGCCCTGCGGGCTCGGGTCTCCGTCGGAGACGACGGCGCCGGTGATCTCGTTGTCACCGTCGTTCTTGCCGAAGCCGCCGTTGTCGGCGTCGATCGTGGCGGAGGCGTCGCGGCCCTCGGCCAGCCAGCGCAGCGGCTGGTTCTGCGGCTGCGAGTAGTCGGTCCCGACCTGGAACACCCAGCCGGAGTCAAGCGCGTTGCGCTGGCTATGGAGGGTGTCGCCGGCATCCTCGACGAAGCTGATCGCGTTCCGCGAGAGGAACGTGACGTTGTCGAAGCCCGCGTGGGCCGCGTCCCCGTTGTAGAAGACGCGCAGGGTTCCGGTGTCGGCGCTCGGGCTGCTCTGGCTCAGCTCGAAGATCGAGCCCCAGCCGCCCGCTTTCGCGTTCTCGACGCTTTCGGCGTTGGTGTCGCCGGTCTCATCGAAGAAGAACTTCGTGAAATGGGTGCCCGGCTGGAAGACGCCGTTCTCCGGACGCTTGAACGGGGTGGCGTTCGCCGCTTTGGCCAGCGGCAGCGCCTGGAACGGAGCGTTGCCGTCGGTGGCGGTGTCGTGGATCGTCACCCAGCGGGTTTCGAACGACTTGCCATAGGTGTGGAGAGCGAGCTGGTCGGAGCTGTTGACCGCTTCCTGGCTCGTCGCGGTGATCGGTTCGCCGGCTTCGTTCAGAACCTGCAGCGCCTGCAGCTTGCCGTGGGCGAGGTCGCCCGGGCTCTGCGGGACGTAGCGGTAGATGTAGCTGTTGGGCTTGCGGGCTTTGGTGCCCGGCTTAGTCGAGCCGCCGATGTCCTCGCAGATCCAGAGGTCGCCGGCAGAGTCGTCCTGGATGCCCTCATAGCCGCCGCGACCGAGCGCGCCGGAGACGTCGGTGACGGTCGAGGGGTAGCTCGGCGTCGCCGCGTAGGTCGGAGCGCCGGAGTTCTCGGTCGTGAACAGGAGCCGCTGCGCGAACGGGTCCCAGGTGGAGCCGTCGATCGTCGCCAGCGGTTTGCCTTCGCTGTCGTGGTCGGCCAGAAGCGTCACCCGGTGGGCGGCGTCGGCGTCGAGGTTGACGCGGGTGATGTAGCCGGCGCCACCAGCGCCCCCCTCGTGGCCCTGGAAGAGGAAGTGGGTGCCGTAGTCGTAGCTCGGATCGGCTCCCGCCAGGCCCTGCTTGAAGACGAGGTAGGTGTTCTTGTCGGGCTCGGTCTTGTGCGCCTCGGTCGGGCTGGTCGGGTTCGGCAGCATCTGCGGCTGGCCGGCGCCGTTCAGCACGTCGTTGTCGTAGCCGTAGTAGGAGGTCAGGGCCGAGGGGTTCTCGAGCCGGGTCGAGCCCTGGGCGACGGCGAGTTGCCGCAGCTCGGGCGAGAGGATGCTTGCCGGGGCGTAGCCCGCGGACTTGGTGTTGGCGTTGGGTACGCCGGTCAGCGTGGGACCGGAGGGCGGCGTCGCCCCGGCGGCGGCCACGAGCACGGCGGCAACCGCCAGCGCGAGGACGCCCAGGAGCGAGATCAACTTGGTGTTTCTCACCATTTCTGGATTCCTTTCGGATCGTTTAGGAGCTTTCCCGCGGGAACCTAGGAACGCCCCTGAGAAGCACGGTTAAGAAGATGGGGCTCACCGGTGTCGATCCGGTGAACGAGGGAGTGCGATGGACGAGGCGGGCAAACGCCCGCCTCGTCCATCGGTGGGGCAGTGGGCCTCAGTGACCGGGACAGGTCGCCGGGTTGAAGCCGGGCTGGTTGGCGAATTCCTCGTGCTGGTAGCTGAAGACCACGGAGGTGTTCGGGTCGACGTTCAGCTTCAGCCATTCATGACACGGAGTGGTGCTGCCGTTGACGGTGATCCGCCGTAGGTTCGGCACGTCCTGGCCGACCCCGTACATCGTCTTGTTTTCGGGGCGGCTCGGGTCGGCGAGCGGGCGGTCGTCGATGAATTTGTGCGAGTCGCCGTTCAGCAGGAGGACCGGGCCGTCGAAGTGCAGCGCCTGGTCGGCGAGCGCCTGGACGATCGGGCGGAAGTGGTCGAACTGGGTGGGGTCGCCGGCAAAAGCCGGGTCCCACATGTCGGCCTGGATGCCGATCGCGACCGCCGCCGCGTGCTGCTGGCGTGCGCGGGCGAAAATCCGTTCCATCCAGGCGATGTCGGCCAGCGTGCGCCCTTCGACCTCGGCGATCTGCGAGCTGGTGCGGGGCTGTTCGAACCAGGGCAGCCAGTCGTTGTTGGAGCCGGGCACGTTCAGGTCGCCGAAGACGACGCGATTGTGGTTCCACATCACGTTCTCCGGGTAGTCGCCGCCCTGGCTCTGGACGGGCACTTCCTTGCCCAGGGTGAAGCCGGGACGGTTGAAGAAGATCCGGCGGATCTCCTGCAGTCGGGCCGGGCGAACATCGCCGTTCAAGACCGGCCCCGCCGGCCAGTAGCTGCCGTTGTTGGCGCGGTGGCAATCGGTCCACTCGTTGTCGCCGGGGGTGTAGACGAGCGGCTCTTCGAAGCTGTCGAAGTCAGAGCGGATCTGTTCGAAGTAGCTGGTCGCGCACTGCGTCGAGCCGTTCTTGATGTCGCCTAGGTGGATGACCCGGCTGACGTTCGGGTCGGCGTTGATCTCGGCCACGTCGTTGGGGAAGTTTTCGATCTGCGCCGTGCCATAGGGCGTGTCGCCGATCACGGCGTAGGTGAAGGAACCATCAGCTCCGCCGGGGCCGTTGTGGCCGGGGGATTCGTCCTGGGCGGCGGAGACCGGGACGACGATCAGTGCCGTCGCGAGCAGTGCCGCGAAGGCGATGAGAATGCGTTTCATCCTTTTCCTTTCTTGGGGCGGTAGGTCGCCGCCAAGCTAGGTGCGGCGGGTCGCCGGGATGTGGAGGAGCGGTAGCCAGGCTGTGACCGATCTGTGAACCGCGGTACCTGGCGCGCGTCGGCCTGACCCTGTACTCAGGCGGCTGCGCCGACGCCGGTCTCGATCGAGGCCGGCTCCAGCGCGAGGGCGCCGCGGTAGCCGTCGGCAAGCTGCGCGAGAGCACGGTCCCAGGAGCGCGCCCGGGCAGCGCGGACGGCAGAGGCCCCCAGCTGGCGACGCAAGAGCGGTGAGCCGGCGAGCCGCAGGCTCGTGCCGGCCAGATGGTCTGGATCGGGCCGGCAGAGCAAGCCGGTATGGCGGTGCTCGATCAGCGCCGCGGGGCCGCCTTCGGCGACCGCGACGACGGGAAGCCCGCTGGCGTCGGCCTCGATTACGACCTGCCCGTAGGTGTCGGTCTGCGAGCAGAAGAGGAAGAGTTCGGTGCTCGCATAGGCGCAGGCAGGCTCCTCGGGTCAGGCTCCCGGCGTAGAGCACCTTCAGCTCACCCGGAACGGCGCCCGCTTCCCGCTTTGCGGGGTCGAAGCGGGAGAGATCGACGCCCCTCGTCGCCGCTGCGCATCCGGACGTAGGCGACCAGCTCGGCGTGGTGGCTGGCGAGGAGCGGCGTACCCGACATACGGCTGAGCAGGGTCGCGCCGACGCCGGCGGGTCCGGGGGCGGTAACGTGGATCAGGTCGCAGCGACCCTCCGCGAGGGTCTCCGCCAGGTCCGGCAGGGCCGGCACCCCCACCGTCATCCTCTCGTAGAAGGGAATCTCGAACTCGCTCGTCGCCGGCAGGCGGCGATCGACGCTGGGGTCACCTGCGATCGAGGATTTCGAGGAGCGCAAGGCGGCGTATCATCACCAGCTCGCAAATCGAATTCCCCATCTCGGCCTAACTCTCGCGGACGGTTGGTTCCGTCGTCGCCTTTTCCGTCGTCGCCTTTATGCACTGAGGAGGCGAGGAAACTCCCAGGTGAGCGTGCAAAATCGCAAAATTGGTACCCGCTTGGTACCCGCGTCGGTGATGGCCACAAGGCCGGAAACAGAAAAAAGGCCCCGTTTCCGGGGCCTTTTCCTATAGCGGGGGCGGGATTCGAACCCGCGACCTTCAGGTTATGAGGTCTCTAGTGCTGGCTGCCTGGGCTGGTTCTTGGCTTGCTGAAGCGGTTCGAGCTGGCCCGAGTTGGCCTCAGTTGCGCTCAACTTAGTACCCACTTAGTACCCGCCGCGATTTGCCGAGCGAGGTTCAGACGCGAGCAATCGCAGCGTCCGACGTCCGAGCATCGTGGAAGGCGATGACGACGACCCGATCCTCAGCCTCGATGTAGATGTAGACAACGATCAGCCAACCCCACGGACCGATCAGGGCCCGGCAATCTCGCCAGACGCCGGAGAGCTGTTTACCGGCGCGCGGGAACTCTTCCAACGTGAGCAGCGTGCGCGAGACCCGCTCGCGCGTGTCGACCGGAAGCTGGCGGGTCTCGATCAGACTGCGAAGCTCATCACGCGCCTGGCGCGTGACCTCGATAGCCGGCATCGACTAGAGCTCGGAGAGCGACACGGTTTCGCCGCGGCGAGCCTGCTCGATCGAATCCTGCGCCCTCTCCCACGCTCCTGGAATCCCGTCGAGGATTTCCGTGATCCGCGATGCATCGGGGTCGGCTTCGTCCAGGGCACTCGAGAGAAGCGAGCGAGCGAGAGTCCCCTCTTGAACATGCGTGCGCTCCGCCAAACTCGCCAGCTTCTGCGCATAGTCCGGCTCGAGAGTTACGTTGATCCGACGATTCCGCTCGGCCATTGCTATAGGGTACACGCAAGGGCACACAACGTGCGCGAACCGTGAATCGCGCTAGCCTGAAAGCGATGGCCCACAACAAGCGCAAACGGCCTAAGCACCGCCGGAATGGCTGCCTTCTTTGCAAGCCGCACAAGCTAACGGCCAATTCGAAGGCTCAGCGGGAGCGGGACCGCCGAGTTTGGGTCCGCCATGAGGAGCTCGCGTCGGGAGGCTAGGCACACCGTGATGCGGCGCATTTAGGTGACGGTATTGACCCCAATGTGCAGGACGCGACGCTAGTCGCTACGTCAGCCGATTGGGTCCTGGCAGAGTTTTTGCGGCTGCACCACAGCGTGAGCGCTGACGAAGCACAGATCATCGTCGAAGAGCTGGTTTCGCGGTCCGCGCCGATCATCGAGGACTTCGACGGTTTCCTCAAGCTCCTCAATCCAACTCTTGCAGCAGGCGATCAATGCCTGGTACTTCTGTATCAGAGAGGCCGAACGGGGGCAAAGCTAGACGAGCTTCTGGAATGGGTGAAACCTACCGCCAGGGCAAACCTACGGCGTACTTTGCGCCGCCTTGTTGAGGACCTAGCCTTGGTTCACCAGAACGACAACAGCTTCTTCATCACTGCAGCTGGCAGGCTGGATGTAGAGGCCCGTCGGCTACTTGAGCTTCCTTGAAGCCCGGTATTGGGCGACGGAGCGCCAAGGCACCGACCGCCGGGGAAACGTCTTCGGGCCCCCAACCCGAAGGTCGAACTTAGTACCCGAATTAGTACCCGCGACAGAATTCGCGTATCCCAGCAAAACGAAAGCCCTGCGTTTGCAGGGCTTTCTAAATAGCGGGGGCGGGATTCGAACCCGCGACCTTCGGGTTATGAGCCCGACGAGCTACCTGGCTGCTCCACCCCGCGGCGGACTGTCGATGCTAGCAATGTGACGAGGTTCGCGGGGGCGCCTGTGGGGGATTGGGGGGTGGTTTGCGCAGGGGGCTTGTGGGCTCGCGGGGCTCTAGAGTGGCCGGATGGCCGAACGGGGAATGCGGGTTGCGGTGATCGACGTGGGGACGAACTCGACGCGGTTGCTGGTGGCCGACGTGGACGGGGGCGTGGCGCCGCTCGAGCGGCGGAGCACGGTGACGCGGCTGGGGCGGGGAGTAGACCTTGCGGGACGGCTGGCGAGCGAGGCGATCGAGGACGTGTGCCGGGCGATCGACGGCTACCTCGGAATCCTGCAGGAGCTCGAGGCCGAGGTGGTCGAGGCGATCGCGACCAGCGCCGTGCGGGATGCCGACAACGGCGGCGCCTTCGTCGCCGAGCTGCGGGAGCGGTTCGCCCTTTCGGCCCGAGTGCTCGATGGCGAGGAGGAGGCGCGGCTCACCTACCTCGGCGCCACCTCGGAGTCGCCGCCGAACGAGCCGACGCTGGTGGTCGACATCGGCGGCGGCTCGACCGAGCTGATTGTCGGCTGCGGCAGCGGGATCTCCTTCCACGACTCCCTCCAGATCGGCGTCGTCCGCCATAGCGAGCGGCACGTGGTCAGCGACCCGCCCACCGCGAGCGAGCTGGAAGCGCTGGCCGGCGACGTCCGCGGGCTGATCGAAGCCTCGGTCGGCGCCGGAGTCGAGGCGCATCAGGCGATCGCCGTCGCCGGCACCCCCACCTCGCTCGCCGCAATCGAGATGGAACTGGAGCCCTACGACCCGACACGGGTCCACGGCCACGTCCTCGACCTCCCCTTGATCCAGCGCACCTGCTCGCAGCTTGCCTCGGTCCCGCTGATCGAGCGGGTGGAGATCCCCGGCCTGCACCCCGACCGGGCGCCGACGATCGTCGCCGGTGTCGTCATCCTGATCGAGGCGATGCGCGCCTTCGGCCTCGAGCAGGTCACCGTCTCCGAGCACGACATTCTCTACGGCACCGCCCTCGCCGCCGCTCAGAACCCCTCGACGTACTAACTGGACAGTCTGTCTTGTCCAGAACGGCCAGAATGGTCAGTCAAACTTCGGAAGTACTAGAAGTGAGCATGTCGGACTCCTCTATACTCGGTAACTCGTCCAGGCCGCGGGTAGAAGTCGAGTACTCGCGGGTACATACTGGATCAACCGGGGACGAGGTGGGGCTGAGCTTCACCTTGCAACCTCGGATACAGGGCTTAGGCGACTGCCGCATCATGGCGCCTCCCGCCGTCTGGGCCCACTGAATAAAGGTCCCTGAAGACGTACCCCTGCCCGTCCTGAGGGGCCGCTTGAATCGGCCGTCAGAGATGACGGCCGATTCTTTTTCGGCTCCCTAGGCCAGATTCGACTTGCGAGGGTAGGCAACCTCAGGATCGGTGAGGACGTTGACCAGGGTCGGCCGGCCCGAGGCGAAGGCGCGCTCCAGCGCCGGCTTCAGCTCCCCCGGCTCGCGGACGAGGATGCCATCGCAGCCGAGCGCTTCGACCAGCTGGTCGTAGCGCGTCTCCGGCTGCAGCTCGGCGGCCACCGAGTAGCCGTAGAGGAACTTCATCGGGTGGTGCTCGAGGCCCCAGATGCTGTTGTTGCCCATCACCCCGACCACGCCCAAACCGTGACGCGACATCGTGTCAAACTCCATGCCGGCGAAGCCGAAGGCGCCGTCGCCCAGAAGCAGGCAGACCTGGCGCTCGGGGTGGGCGACCTTGGCGCCGATCGCCTGTCCCGGCCCGGCGCCCAGGCAACCGAACGGCCCCGGGTCCATCCAGCAGCCCGGCTCGAAGGTTTCGACGTAGCGACCAGCGTAGGAGACGAAGTCGCCGCCGTCGCCGATCACGATCGCGTCGCGGTCGAGGACTTCGTTCAACTCCTTGTAGACGCGCACCGGGTGCAGGGGCGAGCGCGAATCCTCGAGCTCGGGCCGCTCGGCTTCCCTGGCCTCGCGCTCGACATTGGTCAGTTGCTCGACCCAGGCGCGACTGCGGTCGCTGGGTCCCGCCGCTTCACGCAGGGCCGCCAGCGTCGCCCGCACGTCGCCGACCAGGTCGCAGTCGGGCAGCCGGTTGGCGGTCAGCGCGTTCGGCGCCATGTCGAGCCGGATCAACGTCGTCCCCTCGCCGAAGCTGCCGCCGAAGCCGAGGCGGAAGTCCATCGGCACGCCGACGACGAGGGCGACGTCGGCGCCCTTCAGCGCCGTGCCGCGGGCGCGGCTGAAGGCGAGGTCATGGTCGGCGGGCAGGCAGCCGCGGCCGAGGCCGTTGAGGAAGACCGGAATCCCGAGCGCTTCGGCCAGCGCCCGCAGCTCGTCCTCTCCCCGTCCCCAGTAGAGGCCGGTGCCGGCCATGATCGCCGGCCGCTCCGCGCCGGCCAGCAGCGCCGCCGCCTCCTCGACCCCGGCCGCCGGTTCGGCCTGCTCGATCTGCCGCGGCAGGGGAATCTCGACCTCGGCCTCGGTGAAGACGACGTCGAGGGGATAGTCGACGAAGGTCGGCCCGCTCGGCGCCGCGGCCGCCAGGTCGAGCGCCGCGGCCGTGACCGGCGCGATCTGCGCGGGGTCCTTGACCGTCTCCGCCGACTTCACCAGCGGCGAGACGAACGGAAGGTGGTCGATCTCCTGCAGCGAGCCCGCCCCCCAGCGCATCTCGGGCGCGCGGCCCCCGAGCAGGCAGACCGGCGAGCCGTTTGCCTGGGCGCCGGCGATCGCGCTCATCCCGTTGGTGACGCCGGGACCGGCGGTCAGCGCGGCGACGCCGAGGCTGC
>CAMLHB010000086.1 GCA_946479725.1 uncultured Actinomycetes bacterium
GCAGCACCGCCAGCTGGCTGGCGAAGGAGACCCGCTCGACATAGGCGCGATAGCCCGCCGTGAGGACGAAGTTCAGAGCCAGCGAGACCTGGAACAGCGCGAAGACCAGCAGATAGAAGGACGCGTCGGCCGAGGTGATGCCGGTCCGTTCGGTGACGATTCGAAAGAGAACGCCGCCAACCAGCGGGAAGAGCGCGTAGGTGAAGACGTTGTTGACGAGGTAGTGGGGCTCGTCGCGCCAGCGGAACCAGCCGACCAGGATCGTGATCACGCCGATCAGCGCGGCCGGCGTCCCGCCGAGGAAGACCATCGCGACGACGAGGGCCAGGAAGCTGCCGGATACCTTGACCTTGGACTCCGTGGAGACGGCGGTGAGGTCGCTGAAGATGGAGAAGGCGAGCAGCACCCCGAAGAGGGCCAGGTCCCAGTTGCAATGCGGCGCCTCTGCCAATGCCGCCATCGCTACGGCAACCAGGCCGACGAGCATGACGGCTATAACGGCCCGGGATGGGGAGGTCTTGGTCATTGCGCTCTTCGACTCGCGGGAATCTTTAGTTCCTGGACACGCCGTCAATCCCTGCGCGGGGATGAGGGTGCTGGTCTTTTGAAAACTCCGATGGATGCAACCGTAGTGACGTTATTTGTCATCGGCAAGAGCCCTCCCCCAGTTGAGCGATTTCTTCCAGAGGGAGAATTCCACCCCCCGGGTCGCTCACGGGGGAACACCGCAAAAAGCGGCGAAAAGAGGCGGGAAAAAGGACAAGGACACCCCATCGGGGTGCCCTTGTCGAAAATCTCAGCGCGGCTCCGGTCATGTCGGTGCCGCGTTTCAAGAAAGTCTAGTTGCGGAAGCCCATTGCTGCCCCTTCCTTGCCTTGGTTGAAGCCCAAGCTATGCATCGCTTTCCAAAACCTCTAAATCGTTGGAGAGTTTGTAGCACAGATTGTCGGAAACTTGTGCAAATGCAAGGAAACTTGTGCAGAAATGCAGTAGGACAGATGTGCAGATATGCCTGAAACCCGCGTTCTAAAGCCCCTGCGGCGTCCCCTCTTCCGCCGCCTCGCGACGACCTATGCGATCAACGAGATCGGGGACTGGATGGGGATCATCGCCCTCTCGGTGCTCGTCTTCGACGAGACCAACAGCGCTCTGGCGACCGCTGTGCTCTTCCTCGGAACCCGCTTCCTGCCTGCGTTTTTCGCCCCGCTGCTGGTCACCCGAGCCGAGCGGCCGCCGGTGCGCATCGCGCTGCCGGTGATCTACTCGGGCGAGGCTGCGGTCTTCGGGGGGCTGGCCGTCATCGCCGGCCCCGGCAATTTTTCGCTGACGGCGGTGACCGTCCTGGCAGCCGTCGACGGTTGCCTGGCGCTGGTGGGGCGCTCGCTCACGCGCGCCTCCGTCGCCGCCCTGCTCGAGCCCACCGGCGAGCTGCGCTCCGGCAATGCCCTCCTCAACGTGGCATTGCCGGCGGGGCGGCGATCGGGCCGGCCGTCGCCGGCCTCGTCGTCGGCGGTTTCGGGGTGCAGACGGCGCTGCTTCTCGACGCCGTCTCCTTCTATGCGATCGCCTGGATCCTCTTTACCGCCGGCGAGATCCCCCAGGCGGACCCTGAACCGGGGCGGATGCGGGAGCGGATCCGCGCCGGGATGGCCTACATCCGCAACCAGAGCGCTCTGCGGAGGATCCTCACCGCGCAGGGCGCCGCATTCGTGTTCTTCGCCGCCGTCCTCCCGGTCGAGGTCGTCTACGCCAAGCAGTCGCTGGGCACCGACGACGCCGGCTATGGCGCCATGCTTGCGAGCTGGGGGGTGGGGATGGTCGTGGGCAGCTTGATCTTCGCGCGCATCCGCGAGCGCTCGCTTCCCGCCCAGCTCTTCTTCAGCACGCTCGCCGTGGGCGTCGCCTACCTCGGCCTCGCCGTGGCGCCGAACCTGGCGCTGGCCTGTGTCGTCTCCGTGTTGGGGGGCGCGGGGAACGGCGTCCAGTGGGTGGCGGCGATCAGCGCCGTGCAGGAGCTGACGATCGAATCGATGCAGGCGCGCGTGATGAGCGTGCTCGAGTCGATCGGCGCGGCGATGCCGGGAATCGGTTTCGCCCTCGGCGGCGTGATCGCCGCCGTCGCGGGCCCCCGGCTGACGTTTCTTGTCGCGGGGGGCGGGGTAGTCGGCATCGTCGCGGTGATGGGACTGCTGGGGGGGAATTGGCTTCAGAGCCGCGAAAGACCCATAGAGCCGTCGCTTGACGGGCATGACGACGTTGTGCTGGAGTTGATCCCGGGTCCCACCGGCCATCGGAAATCGGAGGAGATGCGTTGAAGAAGCTAGGAGCACTCATCGCGGTTCTGGTCCTTGCAGGGGTTGCAGCGGTCGGTTTGGCCTCATGCGGAGGCGGCAGCGACAGCACCTCCGGCGGTAGTGGCGGCGGCGGCCAGAAAGGCGGCACCCTCGACGGGACCTACGCCTCCTTCCCCGATTACCTGGACCCGGCGCTCTCCTACACGGCAGAAGGATGGACCGCGATGGCGGACGTCTACATCCCCCTGCTCACCTACAAGCACGCCAATGGCGTCGAAGGCTCCGAAGTGGTCCCGGGCCTGGCCAAGGAACTGCCGAAGATCAGCAATGGCGGCAAGACCTACACCCTCTTCCTCCGGCCCGGCCTCAAATACTCCGACGGCACCCCGGTCAAAGCCTCCGACTTCCCCTTCGCGGTGGAACGGATGATCCAGCTCAACTCCGGCGGCTCGCCCTTCTACCTCTCGATCGAAGGCGCGGAAAAATTCGCCGAAACGAAACAGGGGCCGATCCCGGGGATCAAGACCGACGACAAGACCGGCGAAATCGTCATCAACCTGGAAGGGCCGCGAGGGACCTTCACCAACGAGCTCGGCCTGATGTTCGTGGCGCCGCTGCCGCAGAACACGCCGATCGAAGACCTCTCCGCCAACCCGCCCCCCGGCACCGGGCCGTACATGATCACCAAGTCGCAGCCGGGCAAGGGCTGGGAATACGAACGCAACCCCTACTGGGCGAAAGCCAACGGCAAGGCGATGCCGGAATACCCCGAAGGCGTAGTCGACAACGCCAAGATGACCGTGATCCGCAACCCAGAGACGCAGGTCGACGACATCGAACAGGGCACCTACCAGTGGATGCAGAATCCGCCGCCGGCCTCGCGCTACCAGGAAGTCAAAGAAAAATACGAAGGCAGCCAGTTCCGGGTCGAGCCGACGATCAGCACCTACTACTTCTGGATGAACACCGAAGAGCCGCCGTTCAACGACGTCAAAGTGCGTCAGGCGGTCAACTACGCGGTCGACGCGAAGGCGCTGGAACGGATCTACGCCGGTCAGATCACCTCGACCCAGCAGATCCTGCCGCCGGGGATGCCCGGCTACGAACAGTTCGAACTGTACCCGCACAATTTGGGCAAAGCCGAAGAACTGATGAAAGAAGCCAAGCCTTCGGACATGAACATCACCGTCTGGACCGACACCGAAAGCCCGAACAACGAAGCGGGCGAATACTTCAACGAGGTGCTGAAGGAACTCGGCTTCAAGACGACGCTGAAACAGATCAACGCCGACAACTACTTCACGGTGATCGGCAACGCGACCACCCCCGACCTCGACGCCGGCTGGTCGGACTGGTTCCAGGACTACCCGCACCCGAACGACTTCTTCCAGCCGCTGCTGGCCGGAGAAAGCATCCTCTCGACCAACAACGGGAACTTCGCCAAATTCGACGTCCCCGCGGTCAACAAGCAGATCAAGAAGCTGGGTGAAGAACAGCTCGGGTCAGGGCAGGAAACCGCCTACGCGGAACTGGACAAGGAAGTCATGGAAGAAGCTCCGTGGGCGCCATACGGGACGCGGACCCTGTCGACCTTCGTCTCCGACGAAATCGAACTCGAAAGCGTCATCTTCAATCCCACCTTCGGCCACTACCTCACCAGCTTCGAATTCAAGTAGTGGAGGAGCGGGGACCTGAAGTAGAGCGGGGGCCATGGGCCCTCGCTCTACGTCGCTTCCTCCGCAACCGTCTCGCCGTCGCCTTCCTCGGTCTCTTCGTCCTCATCGTCGTCTTCGTGCTGGCGGCACCGCTGTGGGCGGACCACGTGGCCCACACGGGGCCGAACGAGGAGCACACGGTCGAACAGATAACCGTCAACGGCGAACAGAAGGACGTCGTCAGTGTCGAGGGCAAACCGATCGGCCCGCAGTGGTTCGGCGCCGGCGGCAAGTTTTTCCTCGGTGCCGACAGCCGCCTCGGCCGCGACGAGATGGTGCGGCTGATGTACGGCGGCCGCACCTCGCTGCTAATCGGAATCAGCGCCGCCCTGCTGGCGACGGTCCTCGCCATCGTCCTCGGGCTGATGGCCGGCTACTTCGGCGGTTGGGTCGACAGCCTGATCGCCCGCACCCTGGACGTGATCTGGTCGCTCCCGGTCTTCCTGATCGGGCTGGCGGTCGGCATTGCCCTGGCCGTGGGCGGGCTGAAGCTGGGCCCGCTGGAACTTTCCAGCGGCTCGCTCTGGAACCCGATCCTGATCATCAGCGTCTTCACCGTCCCCTACATCGCCCGGCCGATCCGCGGCGAAGTCCTCTCGCTGAGCCAGAAGGAGTTCGTCGAAGCGGCGATCGCCCAGGGCGCGAGCCCGGGCCGGGTGATGTTCACCGAGATCCTCCCCAACCTCGCCTCCACGGTGATCGTCTTCTTCACCCTGATGATCGCCAACAGCATGCTCTTCGAGGCCGGGCTCTCCTTCCTCGGCGCCGGCGTGCAGCCGCCCAACTCCTCCTGGGGGACGATGATCACGGTCGGCGTCGACCTGCTGCGGATCCAGCCGCTGCTGGCGATCCTCCCCGGGGTGATGATCATGCTGACGGTGCTGGCGCTGAACATCGTCGGCGACGCGCTGCGCGACGCCCTCGACCCGCGCGGCAAGGGACGGCTCGATGCCGCCTTGCAATTCGAGGCGCAGGCCGGTGCCACCCGGCCGGTCGGCGAGGCGAGCCTGACGTGACCCGCTTCATCGTCAGGCGCCTGGTCGGGATGGTCGCCGTCCTCTTCGCGGTCTCGGTGATCGTCTTCGTCGTCTTCATGGTCGTGCCGAAGCAGAACCCGGCCCAGACTCTCGCCGGCAAGAACGCGACGCCGCTCCTGGTCAAGAGCATCGAAGAAGAATGGGGCTTCGACGAATCGCTGCCGGTGCAGTACGGGACGATGATGAAGAAGGTCTTCACCGGCGAACTGACCTCCTACAAACCGCGGCTTCCCGTCTCCGACCGAATCGTCGAAGGGATCCCGGCGACCTTCTCGCTGACGATCGGCGCCGCGATCATCTGGCTCTTCTTCGGCCTCCTGCTGGGTTACCTCTCGGCGATCCGGGCGGGCGGCTGGCTCGACCGCATCCTCACCGGCGTCTCGATCGCCGGGATCTCGATTCCCGTCTTCTTGTTGGCGCCGGTCCTCATCTACTTCTTCGCCAACAAGCTCGATATCTTCCCCAACGGGCAGTACGTCCCGTTCGGCGAAGACCCGGCCGAATGGCTGAAGCACCTAATCCTGCCCTGGGTCACCCTTGCCGTCCTCTCGATCGGCTTCTACAGCCGCGTCCTGCGCTCGAACATGCTCGACGTGATGAACGAGGACTACGTCCGCACCGCCCGCGCCAAGGGGCTGAGCGAGCGCCAGGTGATGACCCGGCACGTGCTGCGCAACTCGCTGATCCCGGTGATCACCCTCTTCGGCCTCGACTTCGGCGCCACCATCGCCGGCACCGCGATCATCACGGAAAAGATCTACTCAATCGACGGAATTGGGCTGTACGCGGCCGAAGCGGTTGCCAAATTCGAACTGCCGCCGATCATGGGTGTGGCGCTCTACGGCGCCTTCTTCGTCGTCCTCATGAACACCATCGTCGACATCGTCTACGCCTACCTCGACCCGCGGGTGCGGCTGGGAGAGACCGCCTCGTGAGCGCGCCGCTGCTCTCGGTCCAGGGCCTCCGCGTCGGCTTCGCCACCGAAGAGGGCGTGGTGCAGGCGGTCGACGGCGTCAGCTTTGACCTGCGCCCCGGCGAGGTGGTGGCGATCGTCGGTGAGTCCGGATCCGGCAAGAGCGTCACCGCGCAGACGATCATCGGCCTCACCCGCGCCAACAACGCCCGCATCGAGGGCTCGGTCAAGCTCGGCGGCGAGGAGTTGACCAGCGCCGGCGACGCCGAGATGCGGCAACTGCGCGGCGAGCGCGTGGCGATGATCTTCCAGGACCCGATGACCTCCTTCAACCCGGTCTACCGGCTCGGCGACCAGATCGTCGAAGCGATCCGCGCCCACCGGCCCGACACCTCGAAGAAGCAGGGGCGGGAACGTGTGGTGGAGCTGTTCGAAGCCGTCGGCATCCCCAACGCCGGGCAGCGGGTCGACGACTACCCGCACGAGTTCTCCGGCGGGATGCGGCAGCGGGCGATGATCGCGATGGCCCTGGCGCTCGAGCCGGAGGTGTTGATCGCCGACGAGCCGACGACGGCGCTCGACGTGACGATCCAGGCGCAGATCCTCGGCCTGATCGAGCAGCTGAACCGGGAACACAACCTGGCGACGATCCTGATCACCCACGACCTCGGCGTCGTCGCCGAAGTCGCCGACCGGGTGCTGGTGATGTACGCCGGCAAAGTCGTCGAGGAGGGGACGCTGGACCAGATCTTCTACGACCCCCAGCATCCCTACACGTGGGGCCTGCTCGGCTCGCTGACCAGGCTCGACCGCCCGCGCCCCCACCGGCTGCCGCAGATCGCCGGCTCGCCCCCCTCCCTGCTCGACCTGCCCGAGGGCTGCCCGTTCCGACCACGCTGCCCGCACGAGTTCTCAAAGTGCACGCAGTACCCGGACCTGGAGGCGCGACTGGCGGACTCGCCCGACCACCGTGACCGCTGCTGGCTGACCCCGGAGGAGAAGCGGGAGAAGCGGATGGTCGAAGGGCAGATCGGGCTGGAAGCGCCGCGCGAGGTCGGGCGGACGTGAACGACGCCGGCAGCCAGGGCGGCGCGCCCCTGCTCGAGGTCACCGACCTCGTCAAGCATTTCCCGATCAAGCGCGGGATCCTGATCGACCGCGAGGTCGACCAGGTCAAGGCCGTCGACGGGATCAGCTTCAAGGTCGAGAGCGGGGAAACGCTGGGCCTCGTCGGCGAGTCCGGCAGCGGCAAGTCGACCGCCTGCCGCACCGTCCTACAGCTGATCAAGCCGACTTCCGGCTCGGTCAAGTTCGAGGGTCGGGAGATCGCCGGGCTGGGGCGGCGGCAGATGCGGCCGCTGCGGCGCGAGATGCAGATGATCTTCCAGGACCCCTACGCCTCGCTCAACCCGCGCAAACGGATCGGCCAGATCGTCGGCGACCCGCTGAAGCGCCAGGGCGTCGCCTCGGGTTCGGAGCTGCGGCGGCAGGTGCGGGAGCTGCTGGAGCGGGTCGGCCTCTCCAGCGAGCATTTCAATCGGTACCCGCACGAGTTCTCCGGCGGCCAGCGGCAGCGGATCGGGATCGCCCGGGCGCTCTCGCTGAAACCGAAGCTGGTGATCTGCGACGAGCCGGTCTCCGCCCTCGACGTCTCGATCCAGGCGCAGATCGTCAACCTGCTCGACGACCTTCAGGACGAGTTCGGCCTCGCCTACCTCTTCGTCGCCCACGACATCGGCATCGTCCGCCACATCTCCGACCGAATCGCGGTGATGAACGAAGGCGAGATCGTCGAGCAGGGCACCGCGGACCAGGTCTGCGAGACGCCGAAGGACGACTACACGAAGAAGCTGCTGGCGGCGGTGCCGATTCCGGACCCGCGCGAGAGCCGCGACCGCCGTGCCGGTAGCGTCAGCTAGGTGTCGCTTCCCCTTTCTCCGCCGATCAAGCCGCAGCTTGCGCTCACCCGCAAACAGCTGCCCGAAGGCGAGGAGTGGGCGTACGAGCCGAAGCTGGACGGGTTCCGGGCGATCGTCTTCGTCGACGGCGACGAGGCCTACATCCAGTCGCGCGGCGGCAAACCGTTCAACCGCTACTTCCCCGAGCTGAAGTTCGCGCCGGGGCGGTGGGTGCTGGACGGCGAGCTGGTGATCCGCGACGCCGACGGCAACCTCGCCTTCGACTCGATGCAGGAACGGATCCACCCGGCGCAGTCGCGGATCGAGATGCTCTCGCGGGAGATCCCTGCCTCCTACGTCGTCTTCGACCTGCTCGCCGAGGGCGACGAGGTGCTCTGCGAGCGGCCGCTGCGCGAGCGGCGGGCGCGGCTCGAGGCGATCGCCGAGAAGGCTGATCTGGAGCTAACTCCGTTAACCCCCGACTCCGAACAGGCGGAATGCTGGTTAGAGACCATTGAGGGGGTAATGGCCAAGGACCTGAGCGCCCCCTACGAACAGGGCAAGCGCAAGGGGATGGCCAAGGTCAAGCGCGAGCGGACGATCGACTGCGTGGTGATGGGCTGGCGGCCCGGCAAAGAAGAGGGGACGGTCGGCTCGCTGATCCTCGGCCTCTACGACGACGGCGAGCTGCGCACCGTCGGCCACATCTCCGGCTTCTCGAAGGCGGCGAAACAGAGCATGCGGACGATGCTGGCGCCGCTCGAGACCGGCAAGAGCGGCAGCGCCGAGCCGAGCAGGTGGACGGGAGGGCGCGAGCTGGAGTGGGTCGAGCTGCGGCCGGAGTTGGTGATCGAGGTCGGTTACGACCACGCGGCTTCGGGGCGGATCCGGCATGGGGCTCGGTTCCGCGCGTTTCGGGACGACAAAGAGCCGCGGGACTGCAAGTTCGATCAGTTGGATGAAGGGACGACCTAGAACAGGGCCTGCTGGCGGACGGGTCCTGTCACGGTCCGAGGAGCGTCGGGCTGGGACGGGTTTCGGCGGCTCGAGCGGCCCCAGCCTTTGATTGCTCT
>CAMLHB010000087.1 GCA_946479725.1 uncultured Actinomycetes bacterium
CGTCTGCACCTGCGGCAGGCCCACGTCAGCCGGCAAAGGCTCGGGATCCGGCGGCTTCAGCAGCTGCGGAGCGAGGTGCAACGCGACGAGGCCGATGAGCAACACCCCGGCAGCTTTGGCGACGAGCTCCCAGCGGACGCGGATTCCCATGAGCCTCTAAGGGCTCGGGGAACGAGACTCTCCCCCCTATGCAACCGCCTCGCGCAGCTCGTCGATGTCCTTCAGCTGCGCATCGACCCAGTCGCCGGGGTTGCGGGCGTAGATGATCTCCTTGAGGTGCTCGGAGCGCAGCCTGCGCCCCTCCGGGTCCATCGTCAGGGCCCGGAAGATAGCGTCGGCCTGCTCCTGGATGTCGAAGGGGTTGACCGAGAGCACGCAGTCGGCGAGCTCCTCGTGCGAGCCGGTGTTCTCGGAGAGCATCAGCACCCCGTCGCGGGTGTTCACCGCCGGCGCCTCCTTGGCGACCAGGTTCATCCCGTCGAAGAGCGAGTTGACCATCAGCAGGTCGAAGTGTTTGTAGCGGGCGACCGCGTCGTGAAAGTTCTCGTAGATCTTCAGGTCGATCGGCATCCAGTCGGTGGTTCCGTGGCGGTGGTTGACGACCGCCACCAGCGCCTCGATCCGCTCCAGGTACTCGGCGTACTCCGGGACGTCCTGGCGCGAGGGCTGCAGGTGGGCGATGAAGGTGACCTTTTCGCGGAACTCCGGGTGCTGGGTGAGGAAGGTGTCGAAGGCGGTGAACCCGCGCAGCACGTTCTTCGAGAGGTCGGCGCGGTCGACGCGGATGATCAGGTGCTGGCGTCGCCGCTCCAGGACCTCGCGCTCGGCCTCGGCGACCTCGGCCGAGGCGGCGGCGCGTTTGAGTCGCTGGGCGTCGATCCCCAGCGGATAGGCGCGGGCGATCGTCCTGCCGCCGGCGTGGCGAACCTCGGCGGCGTTGTAGTCGACCTCGACGTCCTCGAGCAGCTCGTCGCAGCAGCGGAGGAAGTTGATGCCGTAGGCCTGGGTGTGGAAGCCGATGATGTCGTTCGCCAGCATCCCCTCGTAGACCGCTTCGCGGATGCGTTTCGGCAGGATCCGCCAGCTGTCGGGCTGGGACCAGGGGATGTGGACGAAGTGGTGGAGGAAGGCGTCCGGGCGCTCGGCCTTGATCATCCCCGGGGCGGTGTAGAGGTGGTAGTCGTGCAGCATCACCAGCGGGTCCGACTCGCCCTCGACCTCGGCGAGGACGGCACCGGCGATGTCCTGGTTGACGGTCTGGTAGCCGTGGTCCCAGGCGTCGATCTCCTGCTGGCGGATGTCCGGCGCGTTGGAGATGTCCCAGAGGTAGTGCTGGATGAACCAGAGGATCGGGTTGGCGATCACGTTGTAGAAGCGGTCGTAGGCCTCGGGGTCCGAGCCGACCAGTCGCACCCGGTACTCGATCCCGTCCAGCTCCTGCTCGACCGGCCCGCCCGCCTCCTCGGAGACGGCGATGTCCTCGTCGGTCATCGCCGAGGCGATCCAGAGCGCGTCGCGATGGGAGACCAGGCCGGAGAGCGCGGTGACGAGGCCGCCGCCGCCGCGGCGCACGGTCCGCTCGCCGTCCTCGTCGCGATCGAACTGGAGCGGACCCCGGTTGGAGACGATGATCAGCGGCGAGGAGCTCACGCCGCAGAGACTAAGGGGTACCGACTAAGGGGTAGCGCGGCGGCCGCCGCGCTCAGGCGCCGACCAACTGCAGCCAGTCGCGCAGCAGGCGTGGGGTGAGGAAGCGCCCGCGGGCGTGCTCCTTGCCCTCGCGGCCGAGCTGCTTGCCGAGCCCCGGGTCGCGGAGGATCTCGAGGCAGCGCTGGGCGCACTCCGAGGGCGAGTCGACGAGGAAGCCGCTGACCCCGTCCTCGATCTGCAGCGGGATGCCGCCGACGTTGCCGGCGACGGTCGGGCGCCCCTTCCAGAGCGCCTCGGTGACGGTTAGGCCGAAGCCCTCGCGGATCGACTTCTGCAGGCAGACGTCGGACTGCGACTGGAAGGCGTTGACCTCGATCGCGCCGACGTTGTTGAGGTTGCTGAGGATTTTGATGTCCTCGTCGACGCCGGCGTATTCGAAGGTCTTCTGGAAGTACTCCATCCCCTCGGGGTCGTCGGTGGCCATCGAGCCGACCATCGCCAGCTGCGCCTCCGGCACCTGCTCGGTCACCTCCCGATAGGCGTCGATGACGCCGATCGGGTCCTTCCAGGGGTCGAAGCGGGAGACCTGGGTGATCAGCGGCCGGTCGACGTCGATCCCGAACTGGCGGCAGACGAAGGCGGCGTCCTCGGGCGAGAAGGCCATGTTCTTCGGCGAGAGAGGGTCGATCGCCGGCGGGATGATGTTGACCGCCTCGCGGTGTCGACCCATGTCGTTGGGCACGTACTGCTCCATGTGCCAGACGCTGGCGTCGTACTCTTCGATCATCGGCAGCAAGCGCTCGATCGGCGCCGGATTCGGGGTCGAGAGATCGATGTGGCAGCGCCAGATCCACTTGCCGCCCTTCTCCCGGGCGCCGCGCCGCAGGCCGATCGGCTGCGGGTCATGGACGATGACGACGTCCCACTCGCCCTGCAGCCCCTCCGCGTTCATCGCGTTGATCTCGTCGAAGATCTCCCACTGTTCGTCGCTGAGCGTCTCCTCGGCCCCCTGTAGCGAGTTGTGCAGGAGCTTGGTCGCGTTGAAGAACTCTTCCTTGCCGAAGATCACGTGCCAGTGGGCGTCGAGGCCGACGTCCCGCATCAGTGGCACCAGCGTGTAGAGGATCTCCGAGACCCCGCCGCCGAAGGCGGTGGCGCTGACGTGGAGCACCCGCTTCCCCTTCAACGGCTCCGCGAGCTCGCGAATCTGCTCCGTCAGGTCTTTGCCGACGATGTGGGTGTAGTCGGCGAGGGTCTTGTGGCCGAGGGCGACTTCCTGAAGCAAGGCTGGAGTTCTACACAGATAGGCGGCGACATGGCGTCCAGCGGGCCGGCGCGCCGGCCCGTTGTCAGCCCGAGCCGGAGCTGTCGGGCCGCTTGCCGAGGGTGACGTCGACGTCCTCGCGCTTGCCGTCGCGGAGGATCGTCAGCGTCACCACGTCGCCTGGCTGATGGGCGGAGACCGCTTCGGCGAGGTCGTCGGGCCGGACGATGTCCTTGCCTTCGACCTGCAGGATCACGTCGCCGCCGGTTTTGTACTCGGCCGCCTGGAACTGCAGTTTTTCGTCGCCGCCTTCGATCCCGGCCTTCTCCGCCGGGCCCCCGGTGACGACGTCGGCGACGAGGCTGCCGAAGGTCGTGTCGAGCCCGAGCTTGCGCGCCAGCTGCGGGTAGAGCGGCTGTCCGGAGACCCCGATGTAGGCGTATTCGGCGCTGCCGTCTTCGCGCAGTTGGGCGACCGAATGCTTGATCGCGGAGATCGGGACCGCGAAGCCGACCCCGTCGTTGGCGCCGGAGTTGGTCTCGATCTGCTGGTTGATCCCGATCACCCGGGCGCCGGCGTCGAGCAGCGGTCCGCCGGAGTTGCCGGGATTGATCGAGGCGTCGGTCTGGATCGCCCCGGAGATTTCGAACTTGGTCAGGGATTTGACCGAGCGGTCGGTGGCGGAGACGACCCCGACCGAGAGCGACTGCTGCTCGCCGAAGGGACTGCCGATCGCGGCGACCGGTTGCCCGACCCGCAGGTCGTGGTCGTCGCCCAGCCGCAGCGGGTGCAGTTCGAAACCGTCCGGTTCGATCTGCAGCAGGGCGACATCGACGAACGGGTCGAAGCCGACGATTTCGGCGGGGACCACGTTGCGGTCCGGAAACTCGATGTAGACCTGCTTCGCCTCTTCCCGTTCGCCGCTCGATTCGTCGGTGACGACGTGGGCGTTGGTGACGATCTCGCCCTTGTCGTCGAGGACGAAGCCCGAGCCTTCTGCCGCCCCCGCGTCGAAGACCGAGCGGATCGTGACCACCCCCGGCGAGGCCCTTTCGTAGATGCGGGTGGCGTCGAAGCCGGGACTGGAGGCGGCGATGATCACTTCCGGCTTCGGCGTGCCCGCCGCCGTCGCGGCCGGCCCCGAGCCGCCGCCGGAACCTTCTTCGCTGGTCCCGCAGCCGGCGAGGAGCCCGGCGCAGAGCAGGGCGAGGAGGATGAGCGGGCGCCTCACGAAGCGGCCCTGACGGGGGAGCGGGCGGATCGCGCCGGGCCCGGCTCGCGCGCAGCGGGAGGAAGGTCGAGGGTGAAGGCGGTGTAGCGGCGGCTGGAGCTGATCGTGATCTCGCCCTTCATCCGCTGCGCCAGCTCGGTGGCGATCGCCAGTCCGAGGCCGGAGCCGCCGGCTTTGTCGGCGGTGTAGAAGCGCTCGAAGATCCGCTTCTGGACGCGCTGCGGGATCCCCGACCCGGTGTCGGAGACGGTCAGCTCGGCACGGCCGTTGGCGGAGTAGGTGGTCACGGTGACGTCGGTGCCCTCGGGGGTGTGGGTGAGGGCGTTGTCGAGCAGGATACGGATGATCTGCCGCACCCGATCAGGGTCGCCGAGGCCGATCGCCGGCTGCTCCGGAGTCCGTAGTTCCAGGCGCGAGCCGCGCAGTTCGGCCCGGGCGCCGAACTCCCGCGTCACCTCCCGCGCCAGGGCGGTGAGGTCGACGGCGCCGGACCGCATCTCCACCGCGCCGGCGTCGAGCTGGGAGAGGTCGAGGAGGTCGGTGGTCAGCTTGGTTAGGCGCTCGATCTGCTGCCGCATCGTCCGCACGAACTCGGCCCGCTCCTCCGGGCTGGGGTCCTCGTCTTCGAGCAGCTCGACGAAGCCGCCGAGGCTGAAGATCGGGGTCCGGAGCTCGTGCGAGGCGTTGGCGATGAACTGCTTGCGGGCGCTGTCGAGCTCGGCGAGGCGGCGCTGCATCTCGTTGAAGGTGCGGGCGAGGTCGCCGAGCTGGCCGGCCGAGGCGACCGGGATCGAGGTTTCGAAGTTGCCGTCGGCGACTTTGCGGGCGGCTTCCTGCAGGCTGCGGATGTTGCTGGCGGCGGCGCGCGTGTAGTAGAGGCCGATCGCCGTGGCGATCGCGACCGCGATCAGGCCGCCGGTGAGGATCTGCAGCTTGACGTCGCTGTCGCCGCTGGCCGAGCCGCCGATCGCCACCGCGTAGACGTAGACGACCGCGGTGGCGCCGACCGCGATCGCGATCGAGATCAGGGTGATGCGGCTGGCGAGGTCGCTGAGCCGGAGCCGCGGCATCGACGCTAGTCCCTGAAGCGGTAGCCGACCCCGCGCACGGTGAACAGGTACTCGGGCTCTTTCGGGTCCCTCTCCAGCTTCTCTCGCAGGTGGCGGATGTGGACGTCGACGGTGCGCGGGTCGCGGTACTCGGAGTCCCCCCACACGTGCTCCAACAACGTCTCGCGGGTAAGTACGCGGCCGGGGGAGCGGGCGAGGGCGCCGAGGATCTCGAACTCGACGTAGGTGACTTTGACCTCCTCGCCCGCGAGGGAGACGGTGCGGCGGTCGAAGTCGATCGTCAGCTCGCCGCACTCGATCGCGCCGCCGTCGGCGGCCTCCCCGCCCATCCGCGAGCGCCGCAGCGCCGCTTTCACCCGGCTGCGGAACTCGCGCATCGAGAAGGGCTTGGTGATGTAGTCGTCGGCGCCGACCTCGAGACCGGCGACCTTGTCGGTCTCACTGCCTTTGGCGGTCAGCATGATGATCGGGACCTGGCTGCGCGAGCGCAGGTAACGGCAGACTTCGACGCCGCCCATCTGCGGCAGCATCAGGTCGAGGATGACCAGGTCGAAGCGGCCTTCCTCGAAGCGGCGGAGCGCTTCGGTGCCGTCGAGGGCGGAGGTGACGTGGTAGCCGTCCTTGCGCAGCGGGTAGCTGAGCAGGGTCTGGATCGACTGCTCGTCGTCGACCAGGAGGATGCGGGCTGATCCGTTCGGCACAACCCCTAAGGGTAGTAACCGGCCCAGTTTGGACGCATGTGCGAGTACTAAGAACTAAGGATCCGGGTATCGAGGCCGATAATGACCGCGAAGGCAATGGAGACCCACGAACTGAAATCTCTGGTCGAGACCGGCAGCTACAAGCCGGACCCCGCGCAGGTCGCGATGGCCATGCTCTCCCGCCGTGGCGTACGCGAGCTGCTGACCGGAATTCACGCTACGGCGCCGCGAAATGGTCGTAGCCCCCAGCCTCCAGCAGTCCGCCCCCGGGCAGCCTGATTTCGACCCCCTCTCCCTCAGAGACCTCGCCGATCGCCGTGAGGGTCGTCTCCGCGGCTGTTTTCACCGCTTGAGAGGCCGCAGTGAGCGTTTGCGGGGACAGGGCTGCCAGCAGCTCGTAGTCCTCGCCGCCGCTAACCGCCAGCTGCAGGGGATCGCGCCCGGCCGCGGCGGCAACCTCGGCCAGGCCCGCGGCCAGCGGCAGCGCCGCGGCGTCGATCGCGAGGCCGGCGCCGCTCGCGCGGGCGAGGTGGCCGGCGTCGCCGGCGAGGCCGTCGCTGAGGTCGATCATCGCCCGGGCGCCGGCCTGGGCCAGGGCGCGGCCGGAGCGCAGGCGGGGAACGGGATCGAGCTGGCGGGCGCGAAGCCGCGCGGCGGTGCTTTCGGGGACCGCTGCGCCAAGCCTCGGATCGTCGAGCAGGAGACGACCTGCGGCCGCGCCGCCGATCTCGCCGGTGAGGACGAGGAGGTCTCCGGGCCTGGCGCCGCCGCGGGAGACGAGCTCGTCGGCGCTGCCGGCGTGCCCGACCACGGTCACCGCCAGCGTCAACGCTGGCGCTCTCGTCAGATCCCCGCCGGCGAGGGTGGTGCCGGTGCTCCCGGCCAGCTCGAGCATCCCGTCGAGCAGCGCCAGGAGTTCGTCCTCGCCGAGGTCGTCGGGGGCACCGAGGACGACGTAGGCCTCGCCCGGCCGGGCCCCCATCGCGGCGAGGTCGGAGAGGGCGGTGGCGAGCGCCTTGCGGCCGATCGTCCGCGGGGGCGCCTCCTCGCGGCGGAAGTGGACGCCCTCGACGATCGCGTCGACCGAGGTCGCCGTCGCCCCGCCCGGGATCGTGATCGCCGCATCGTCGCCGCTGCCCAGCTCGACCCGGCCCCCGGGCTCGGGAAGGCGCTCGCGCAGCTTCGCCAACAACTCGAACTCGCCCATCACCCCGACTATTCCAGAGACTAAGGTGCGGACGGTCGTGGAGAGCCGCCAGCCATTCCTGCACCGGTTGGGCGAAGTGGGCGCGCGTGTCGGCAAAAGGCCGCCGCGCAGCCGCAGGGTCCGCCTCGCCCTCCAGATCGGCCTCGCCGTCGTGATCTTCGGCTTCCTCGTCCTGACCGTGATCAGCCAGTGGGGGGAGATCAAGGACGAAGGCATCCACTTTCACGTCGGCTGGCTGGTCCCGGCGCTCGCCATCCTGCCGTTCTTCTACGTCCTCAGCGCCTACGGCTGGGACCTGGCGCTGCGCTTCCTCGGCTATCCGATCGGCTTCGGCCGCGCCCAGGTCGCCTGGGGGCAGCCGCTGCTGGCGCGCTACGTGCCCGGCAGCGTCCTCTACGTGCTGGGCCGGGTGCTGCTCTCCGAACGGGCCGGGATCCCGCGGCGGATCACGATCGCCAGCATCGTCTACGAACAGGCGATCTCGGCGACCTCGGCGGTGGTCGTCGCCTCCTACTTCATCGTCAAGCACCCCGACCTCCAGGGCCACGCCTACCGCTGGGCGGTGCTGCTGCTGATCCCGGCGGCGATCACCCTCCTGCACCCGAAGGTGTTCGGGCCGCTGGCGAACCGGGTCCTGCGCATGTTCGGCCGCGAGCCGCTGCCGGCGGTGATCTCCCTGCAGGGGGTGCTCGCGCTGATCGCCTTCTACTCGCTGAACTGGCTGGTGATGGCTCTCGGGGTCTACTGCGTCGCCCGCTCGGTCACCTTCATCCCCACCGAGGACATCCTCCTGGTTGGCTCGGCGCAGGCGATCGGCTACTTCGCCGCGTTGGTTACGTTGATCGCCCCGGCCGGGCTCGGCCCCAAAGACGCGGCTTTCGCCTGGGGGATGAAGGCGGCGCTGCCGACCCGGAGCTTCGCCCTCGGGTCGCTGATCGCGATCGCGGTGCGGGGGGTGCTGACGGTGGCGGAATTGATCTACGTCGGGATCGTTACGACGTTGGGGCGGCGCGAGGGGTGGAGTGTGCAGACCGGGATCTTGCACGCCTCTCCCGAGGAGGAAGAGGCGGAGAGACAGGCCGCGGCTCGTTCGTAGCGCTTTCGGGAGGACGGGAACCTGACCCCCTCCTCTCTCAACTTGCTCGGGTGAAGCGTCGGGGGCCGGTCCGAGTTTCGCCTGCCCGAGAAGTACAAGCCGTTCGGAGGGGGTCAGGTTCCCGCCTTCGAACGCCGGGCAGGGCTCAGAGTGGGATGCGGGCGCCTAGTTGGTACGCGGTCAGGGCGAGGGTGAGCAGCTGTAGGAGGCGGTCTCTGGAGGTGGCGGCTAGGGGGAGGAGCCAGATTAGGTACCAGGGGAGGAGCCAGGCGGTGGCTAGGAGGAGGGCGAGGGTGGCCCAGGCGGAGGCGCGGAGCCAGTCGTTGCCACGCCAGGTCCAGGCGAGGAGGTAGCCGATCGTCGCTGCGAAGAGGACGGCCGCGGCGAGCCGGGTCAGGTCGGAGTCGAGGCCGGTCAGGCGGGCGGCGAGGATCGGGATGCTCATGTGGCTCGTCCGGCTCTGGTTCTCGCCGGCGAGCTCGAACCCGTGCAGCCAGTGCCAGCCGAAGGCGAGCCATGACGCCACCCCAATCGCCACCGTCGCGGCCAGTGCCCCGGCAAACAACCCGCCGACGGGACGATTTCGGTCCATATAGGACCGTTTTCGTCCCGTCGGCGGGGAGTTGTGGGCG
>CAMLHB010000088.1 GCA_946479725.1 uncultured Actinomycetes bacterium
CCCGCCCGCCCGGGATGCGCCTGTTTTACAAACAACCCCGGTGTGGGCCCTTGCCCCCCCCAGGGGCTACAAAGGACGAACGCCACCTCCATTACTCGCTGGCGCGGGGGTGGGCGCTGAAGTAGACCTCCTTGAGGCGGTCGCCCGAGAGGTGCGTGTACATCTGGGTGGTCGAGATGTCGGCGTGGCCGAGCATCTCCTGCACGGCGCGGAGATCGCAGCCCCCGGCCAGGAGGTGGGTGGCGAAGCTGTGGCGCAGCGTGTGCGGGCTCATCTTGCCGGCGAGCCCGGCGTCGCGGGCGTGGCGCTGGACGATCTTGTAGAGGCCCTGGCGGGTCAGCGGACCGCCGCGGAAGTTGACGAACAGCTTCGCCTCGTGGCGGTCGCCGATCAGCTTCGGGCGGCCGCCGCGCAGGTAGCCGGCGATCGCGGCGATCGCCTGGCGGCCGAGCGGCACCAGCCGCTCCTTCGAGCCCTTGCCGCGCGCCCGCAGGAAGCCCTCGCGCAGGTCGACGTCGCCCAGCTCCAGCCCGATCGTCTCCGAGGCCCGCAGCCCGCAGGCGTACATCACCTCCAGCAGAGCCCGGTCGCGCAGCGCCGTCGGCTCGCTCCCCTTGGGCGAGGCGAGCAGCTTCTGCACCTCGGAGTAATTGAGGACGTGGGGCAGCTTCTTCGAGCGCCGCGGCGCGCTCAGCGCCGCCGTCGGGTCGTCGCCGATCAGCTCATCGCGGCGCAGGTGCTTGTAGAAGGAGCGCAGACAGGCGGCCTTGCGGTGGATCGTCGCCGCCGAGCAGGCCGGCCGCCCCTCCCCCGTCGCCAGCTCGGCGAGGAAGTCGGCGACGTCGGCCCCGCTCGCCTCCAGGGCGTCGACCTTGTGCGCCGAAAGGTATTCCCCGTACTGGAGAAGGTCGGTGCGGTAGGCGTTCAGCGTGTTACGCGAGAGGCCGCGCTCGAGCTCCAGGTAGGAGAGGAAGTCGAGGACGAGGGACTCGAAGCGGGCGTCGTCGCCGGGCCTGGCCGGTGCAGACGGGGGCTGGGGCTTGATCGCCATGACGGGTGGTTCGCTTTGTTCTTGGGCAGTCCTTGGGGCGCAAGGGACCGTGCGCGGTGGCGCGCGGGTCCTGTCATGGGCTGTTCGGGGACCCCTGCGCTGGATGTTCGGGGTTCCCGGCGCCCATGCCGCCCGCGCGAAGAGCGAGTTAGGCAGACAGCTGGCTGCCGAGGAAGGCTCCCGCGGCTAAGGGGGCGGCGAAAAACAGAGGGTCGTCTTCTAGGGAGCGGCCCATCGTGGTCTTGGGGAGGTCCGCACCCGCGTATCCCTGAAGGTCTGCAGGTACTTGGTGCACTCGGTGTTGGAGATCTTTCAAAGCGGCAGCTATCTCTGGCTCGTTCCGTGGAATTGCGACGTCGACGGGGGCGAGGAGCAGGTCGAGGACGGTGCGGGTGTGGTGACTGAGGCCTCGGTGGCGGTCGCGGGGGTCGGCGCTGGAGAGGCGGGGTGAGACGACCGTCTGCAGGCCGAGACTGAGCGCCGCGTGGGCGCTGTCCAGGGCGACCATGCCGCCGTGGCCGTACGCGGTCTCCGAGCCGATGATCCCGGGGCCCGGACCGACCAGCACCGCGTTCCAGCCGAGCGAGATGGCGGCGTCGAGGGCGCCGACGGTGCTGAGCGCCTCGTGCTCGCCGCCGTATGCGGGGGCGGCGGTGACATGGCCGGCGAGGAGGCCGCGCTCGCGCAGCTGCCTGACGTCGCGGGAGAACGAGCCCGGCAGCGCCCCTCCCCCGGTCTGCACGTAGCCGACCCGAAGCCCCGGCGCCCCCTGCACCGCAGCCCACGCCGCCGGCGCCAGGTGCCCGTGCAGCGGCAGCACCAGGACGGGCAGCGGTGCGAGTTTTCCCTCCATGTCAGGGATAAGTCGCACCGCTTGCTCCTCCACCGGCTTCACCGGGTGCTGGAGCGAGGTGTAGTTCAGCTTCATCGTGTGGGCGCCGTCCACGCCGCCGCCATCCAACCCCCGAGTGAGGTTGACGTGGACGACGTCGAAGCCGCCCGAGCCGAGACCGAGGTCGAGGGCGGCGACGTTGACGACCACCTCGTCGCCCTCGCAGATCGCTCCCAGCAGCGCCTCGTCGGCCCAGGCGCGGCGCCGTTCGCCGCCGACTTCGACCTCGAGCGGGTCGGCCGAGACGACGCGGCCGCGCCGCAACTTCAGGCGGCCCGCCACTAGGTCGCGGCCGGCGCCGCGGCGACGATCCGCTCGCAGACTTCGAGCATCTTGTCGAGGCTGCGAGCCGGAACCATCTCGTCGGAGGTGTGGACCAGGTCGGTGCCGTTGGAGAGGAGGACGCAGTCGAAGCCGTCGCGGCGGAAGACGTTGGCGTCGCTGCCGCCGCCGATCGCCACCCGCCGCGGCTCCAGGCCGGCCCCCCGCAGCCCCTGCTCGGCCAGCACCAGCGCCGCCGAATCCTTCGGCACCTCGTAGCCGCGAAACAGCTCTTCGATCCGCACGTCGACGTCGCACCCGTGCTCGCTCGCCCCCCAGGCGCAGGCGTCGGCGATCTTCCCCGCCACCGCGGCCGCCCGCTCGGCGTCGAGGCTTCGGGCCTCGGCGTGGATCGCGCAGTGCCCCGGGACCACGTTGCCCGAGGTCCCGCCGCGGATCAGGCCGACGTTCGCCGTCGTCCCCTCGTCGAGGCGGCCGATCTCCATCCGCGAGATCGCCGTCGCCGCGGCGGCGATCGCGTTGCTCCCGTCCTCAGGCTTGATCCCAGCGTGCGCCTCGACCCCGATGAAGTCGGCGAGGATCTTCTGCTGGGTCGGCGTCGAGACGATCACCTCGCCGACCGGCCCGGCGTGGTCGAGGACGAAGCCCGCGCGCGAGCGCAGCTGCGAGGCGTCGAACGCCTTTGCTCCCCGCAGACCCTGCTCCTCGGCCACGGTCAGCACCAGCTCGATCCCGACCGGCGCGGGGTTTTCGACATGCCGCGCCACCAGCTCCATGAAGACCGCCACCGCCGCCTTGTTGTCGGCGCCGAGGATGGTCTCTCCGCGGCTGCGGAAGACGCCCTCCCCCTCGGCCACCTCGATCTGACCCCTGTGAGGGACGGTGTCGACGTGGGCACAGAACATCAGCCAGTCCTCGCCGGTCCCGACGGAGCGGGCGACGAGGTTGCCCGCCCCTGCTTCCGCGGCGCCCGCGGCGTCGTCTTCGCTCACCTCGAGACCAAGCGCCCGCAGCTCGGCCGCCAGGGTGTCGGCGATCTCCCGCTCCTCCCCGGTGGGGCTGCGGATCTCGCAGTATCGGACGAATCTCTGGTGCAGCCGTGAGCCCTCCACGGCCGAAAGGCTAACCCGAGCGGACTTCGGACTGCTGGACCTCGATCGTCTCGATCTCGCCGCCGTCGGCCGGGCGTTCGCCGGCCTGCCGGGCGGCGGCGCCGACGAACTCGCGGAAGAGCGGCTCGGGCCGGTTCGGGCGCGAGTTGAACTCGGGGTGGTACTGGGAGGCGACGAAGAACGGGTGGTTCGGCAGCTCGACCATCTCGACCAGGCGCTCGTCGGGCGAGGTGCCGCCGCAGACCAGGCCCTCGTCTTCGAGCCGGCGCCGTAGCTGGTTGTTGACCTCGTAGCGATGGCGATGGCGCTTGTAGATGACGGCCTCGCCGAAGATCTCTCGCGCTTTCGTCCCCTCGTGCAGTTTCACCGGGTCGGCGCCCAGGCGCATCGTCCCGCCCATGTCGGAAACCTCCTTCTGCTCTGGCAGCAGGTCGACAACCGGGAACGGCGTCTCCGGGTCGAACTCGGCCGAGTTGGCCCCCTCCATGCCGGCGACATGGCGGGCGAACTCGACGACGGCGATCTGCATCCCCAGGCAGATCCCCAGGTAGGGGATCGATTTCTCGCGGGCGATTCGCGACGCGGCGACCTTGCCCTCGATGCCGCGCTCGCCGAAGCCGCCGGGGATCAGGATCCCGTCGCAGCCCTCGAGCTTCTCCGGGTCGAAGTTCTCGGAGTCGACCAGCTCGACCTTGACCTCGACGCCGTGGTGGAAGCCGCCGTGCTCGAGCGCCTCGATCACCGACTTGTAGGCATCGGCGAGCTGGACGTACTTGCCGACCACGGCGATCCGGACCTCGCCGCTGGCGGAGTCGGCGCGGCGCACCATCTCCTCCCATTCGGCCAGGTCGGGTGAGGGCGCCTCCATCCCGAAGTGGTCGAGGACGAGGTCATCGACTCCCTCGGCGCGGAAGACGAGCGGCACCTTGTAGATGTTGTCGACGTCGTGGGCGGAGACCACCGCGTCGACCGGAAGGCTGGCGAAGAGGGCGATCTTGCCGCGGATCTCGCGGTCGAGCCTCCCCTCGGAACGGCAGACCAGCGCGTGCGGCTGGATCCCGATCCGGCGCAGCTCGACGACCGAGTGCTGGGTCGGCTTCGTCTTCAGTTCGCCGGCGTGGCCGACGTAGGGCACCAGGGTCAGATGGACGAACATCGCCCGCTTCGGGCCGAGGTCGGTGTAGAGCTGGCGGATCGACTCGAGGAAGGGCAGCGACTCGATGTCGCCGACGGTGCCGCCGATCTCGGTGATCACGAAGTCGACGGCCTGCGACTCGGCGACGATGAGGATTTTCTGCTTGATCTCGTTGGTGATGTGCGGGATCACCTGGACCGTGGCGCCGAGGTAATCGCCGCGGCGCTCCCGCTTGATCACCGAGTTGTAGACGGCGCCGGCGGTGACGTTCGAGGCCCGGGTCGCGTTCTCGTCGGTGAAGCGCTCGTAGTGGCCGAGGTCGAGGTCGGTCTCGGCCCCGTCCTCGGTGACGAAGACCTCGCCGTGCTGGAACGGGCTCATCGTCCCCGGGTCGACGTTGATGTAGGGGTCGAACTTCTGCAGGGCGACCCGGTAGCCGCGGGAGACGAGGAGGCGCCCGATCGCCGCTGCGGTTATCCCCTTGCCGAGGGCCGAGACGACGCCGCCAGTGACGAAAATGAACTTGGTGTCGCCTTTGCTCCCTGGACTCATGCTCTGCCGAGCGAGTCTAGCCAGCGCAGGGGCGGAACCGAATCGATGGTTGCGGAAATTGAGCGAATCTCCCCGTAGATCGTCAGCGCCGAGACCCCGACGAGCGCGATCAGCCGCGCGTCGGCGCCGAGCGTCGTCAAAAGCCAGACCCCGGCGATCGCCCCGATCAGGTTGGAGCCAGTGTCGCCGAGCATCGCCCGCTCGCCCAGCGTCAGCCAGGCGCCGACGATCACCGGGCCGACGAAGATCCCCAGCAACTCGAGCGGCCACCAGGTCCAGGCGCCGAGGCAGAGGCCGGCGCCGAGCAGCATCAGCCCCTTCTCCGCCCGGCCGGGCCGCAGGTCGAGCAGGTTGCCCAGGTTAGTAGTGAGGATCAGCAGCGCCACGTCGGCGAGGTAGCGCCAGTCTTCGAGCCCGCGGCCGGAGACGACGTAGGCGGCCAGCGCCAGCGCCCCGATCGCCTTGATCGCGCCGGTCGAGAGCGACCCCGCCCGCAGCGCCGCCCAGTGGCCGCGCCATCCGCGCGGGGTCTCCGCCGCCTCTCCCCGCCCGAGCGAGTCGTCGAGGAAGCCGAGGAAGGCAATCCCCAGCAGGTAGGGCAGCCAGCGCCGCAGGTCGGGCTCCAGCAGGTCGAGGTCGGCGCGGTCGTCGAGGAAGGCGAGCGGCGCCAGCGCCACCAGCGCGGCGGTGGCCAGCACCGCCCCCAGCGGGAAGGCCAGCAGCGCACCGCGGTAGTTCTCACGCACCAGCCCCGCGTCGCGCAGCCCCCGCGCCCCGGCCGGGACGATGAGCAGCGAGATCGCGAGCGCCAGCGGCAGTCCGACCCAGTACACGCCCTATTCGCCTTCGGTCAGCAGGTCGGGGAGCAGCCGGTCGGCGCTGTTCTTGACGCCGAAGCTGCCCTCGGCGCCGAGCAGCGCGAAGACCATCGCCAGCTTGCCGGCGGCGAGGTCGACGTCGTCGACGCTGGCGAGGTCGGCGCCGTGGAAGAAGGAGATCGAGGAGGAGTCGTCCGTAGAGGTCTCGACCCCGACCGCCGGCACCCGCGTGGCGGTGATGCCACTCATCAGCGCCTCCTCCAGCTGACTCGCCTTTTCCTTCTGCAGAGGCCCCATGCCTTCGGGCTGGTCGCGAACGACGATCACCCCGTCGAGCCCCCCGAAGCTGCCGCTGGCCCGCGAGAAGAGGTGGCCGCGCACGACTTCGGGCAGGTCGCCGCCGATCACCAGTTGCCGACCCAGCCCGGTGCCGAGTTCGGTCAGCTGGTCGGGGTTGGAGCGCAGGGCGGCGAAACGGGTCTTGGCGAGGTCTTCGGCGAGGCCGTTGACGTCGACCGGCTCGCGGACGACCCCGACCCCGACCAGCCGGCCCCGGGTCGGCGCCAGCGCCTCCTCGACTTCTTCGGTCACCGGGCTCGGCAGTCCACCGAGGGCGACGATCGCGTAGCGCTTCCCCAGCAGCCGGTTCCGCGTCAGCACCGGGTAGACGCGTTCGGAGAACTCGTCGGAGCGGTTGAGGTCGGCCTGCAGTTCGTCGACCTGGGAGCGCGCGTCCTGGAGGTTGCCGACGAGGCTGTGCTCGAGGTCGCGGCGGGTGTTGTTGAGCGCGTCGCCGCCGAACTGGGCGCCGACCAGGATCCCCACCGCGAGGGCGATGAAGACGGCGATCAGCGAGGTGGCGTGGTAGCGGGCGGAGTAACCCATCGACTCGCGAAGGCTAGTGCCAAGCCGCAGGCGCAGGCGTTTCTTGCGAAGCCGCAGGCGCTTTTAGTCGATGCCGAGCCAGATGCGGATCTTCAGCCAGATCAGTTCGAAGACGTCGTTCAGCGCCGGCGAGGTGATCACGAGGATCGTCACCAGGACCAGGAAGGCGACGAGGAAGAAGGCCAGCGGCGCCAGGGTGGAGCTGGGGTTGTAGAGCCGACTCACCCCCTTGGCGTCGACCAGGCGCTCGCCGATCTTCAGCCGAGTGAGGAAGGTCGAGGACATGCCGCCGCGCTTGCGGTCGAGGAACTCGACCAGGTTGAAGTGGGCGCCGACGCTGACGATCAGTGCCGCCCCCTTCTCGTGCGCCATCAGCATCGCCACGTCCTCGCTGGTCCCGGCGGCGGGGACCACCCGATGCTCGAGCCCCGCCTCCTGCAGCCGCTCGCGTCCCGGGGCGCGGCCGTCGGGATAGGCGTGGACGATCAGCTCGGCGCCGCAGCAGAGCGCCTCGTCGCTGGCGGAATCCATGTCGCCAAGGATCAGGTCGGGCTTCAGTCCCGCTTCCAGCACCCCGTCGGCGCCGCCGTCGACGGCGACGATCAGCGGCCGCACGTCGCGGATGTAGGCCCGCAACGCCTTCAGGTCGCGGCGGTGGCGGTCGCCGCGGACGACGATCAGCACGTGGCGGTCGCGGAAGGAGGCGCGGGTCGGCGGGAAGGCGATGTTGCCGGTCAGGAGGTCGGTCTCTTCGCGTACGTGGGCGACCGTGTTCTCGGCGAATTCGGCCAGCGCCTCGTCGATCCGCGCCCGGTGCTCCTGCATCTCCCGCTCCAGCTCGGAAACGTGCAGGACCCGGCCGCGCCCAACCTCCTGCTCACCGACGTAGATAGCGCCGTCGAGGATCCGCACCCGGTCGCCGTCGCTCAGAACCTCGAAGAGGTTCGCCTCCGGCGCGTCGATCAGCCTGATCCCGGCGCGGGCCAGCATCAGCGGCCCCGCGTTCGGGTACCGGCCCTGCGAGGAAGGCGAAGCGTTCAGGACCGCGACGACCCTTGCTTCGATCAGCTCCTCGGCGGCGATGCGGTCGATGTCGACGTGGTTGATCACCGCGATCTCACCCGGGCGCAGGCGCTTGACCAGGTGCTTGGTCCGCCCCCCCAAGCGAGCCACGCCTTCGACCGGAACCTCAGGCCGCGCCCCGTTCCTGCGACCGAGCAGGGGAAGGCGACGACGACTAGCGGTGGCCATCGGCTCAGACTAGGCGAAGGCGACCTGAAGAGACAAGGGAAGAGGAGCGATCAGGCAGCAAGCAACTCTCGGGCGTGCTTCGTTGCGGTCTCGTCGCTCTCCTCGGCGCCGAGCATCCGCCTGATCTCGGCGACGACCTCCTCGCCCTCGAGCCGCTCCACGCTCGCCACCGCCTGCTCGCCGGCGACCTCCTTTTCGAGCCGGAAGTGGACGTCGGCGAGGGAGGCGACCTGGGGCAGGTGGGTAATGCAGAGGACCTGCCGCTCCTCGCCGAGAGCCTGAAGTCGCTCGCCGACGACCCGGGCCGTCTTACCGCCGACGCCGGCGTCGATCTCGTCGAAGACCATCGTCCCGGCGCCCGCCGCCCGCCCGAGCCCGCTCAGCGCCAGCATCACCCGCGAGAGCTCGCCGCCGGAGGCCGCGTCCCGCAGCGGCGCCGCCTCGATCCCTGGGTTCGGCGCGACCCGAAGCTCGACCGTCTCACGACCGGCCGGGCCGAAGCCGTCGACGTGCGGCTCCAGCGCCACCTCGAGCGAGGCGCCGGCCATCGCCAGCCGGTCCAGTTCCGTCGCGACGCGCTCTTCCAGCGGTCCGGCGGCCGCTTCCCGGCCGGCGGTGAGCCCATCCGCCAGCTCCGCGCGGCGCCCTTCGGCGGCGGCCAGTGCCGCCTCGGCCTCGGCGCTCCGCTCCCCGGCCCCCTCGAGCCGGGCGATCTCCTCGCGGCAGTGCTCGGCGTGGGCGAGTACGGACTCGACGCTGCCGCCGTGCTTGCGCTCGAGCTTGTCGATCGCTTCCAGACGCTCCTCGATCGCCTGGAGG
>CAMLHB010000089.1 GCA_946479725.1 uncultured Actinomycetes bacterium
TGATCGTCGGCGGCTCCTTCGGCGCCGGCAACTACGGCATGTGCGGCCGCGCCTACTCGCCCCGCTTCCTCTTCATGTGGCCCAACGCCCGCATCTCGGTGATGGGCGGCGAGATGGCCGCGGCGGTGATGAAGGAGGTCGGCCAACCCGAGACCGCCGCCCAGCTCCACGACCAGTACGAAGAGCAGGGCAGGCCCTTCTACTCGACCGCCCGCCTCTGGGACGACGGCGTCATCGACCCGAGAGACACCCGCCGCGTCCTCGCCCAGTCCCTGGCCGCCTGCGCGAATGCCCCCCTCGCCGAGGCGGCGGCACCGGTCTACCGGATGTGACCAGGTTCCTCGCCTTTTCCCTGGTCCTGGCGCTCTTCGCCGGCTGTGGAGGGGACAGGGGATCGACGGGTCCGCGTCAAACCGTGCACAGCACGGGTTCAGGCGGACTCGGCGAATGTTCGGCCGAAGCGGTCGCGCCCTCGCATTGCCCGCCGGGCCACCGGCCGTGCCACACCGCTGAAGGGCGGATTCACGCTGCCGGAGCTGACGGCGATCGACGTCCGGGTCGGGCTGCGCCCGCACCCCCTGCCCGGACCGGGCGATCTGATCAGCGCCGCAGGGCCGGTGCAGACCGGCTCATACGGGCAGAGCCAGATCCACACGCTTGAGCTGCACCTGGCGGAATAGCGATCAGCCTTTCGCTTTCGCTTTTTTGGCTTTGGATTTTTTCTCGGTCTTGCGCTTGACGTCGCCGTTCTTGATCGTGCCGCGCCAGCCTTTGTCGCTGTGCTCCTCCATCTCGACGTAGGCCTTGAAGCGGTGGAGGTCGCCGCGGACGGCGCGCTTGGTGAAGCGCATGCCGCGGCCGGCTTTCTCCAGCAGCGAATCCGGCTTCACGTCCATAGTCACTTCGATCCGGGTCAGGCGCGGCGCCAGGCGGTGGAAGGTGACGACGCCGCTGTTCATCAAGCCCTCCTCGGAGTGCCATTCGATCCGCTCGTCGGGCCGCTGTTCGACGATTTCGGCCTCGAACTCCTTGGTGATCCCCCAGACCTTGGTCGAGATGTGGACGGTCGAGTCGTCGACCTGCTGGACGCTGTCGACCCGGTGCATGAACTCCGGCCATTCTTCGAACCGGGTCCATTGGTCGTAGGCCTCGTCGATCGGGACCGCGACGTCGACCGACTGCTGGATCGGCATCCGCCGGCCGCTGCCGTGGGCCTCGGTCGCGTCCTCGGAGTCGTCGTCCGACCCGTTTTTGCTGAAGAGGCTGCCGAGCCCGCCCAGCTTCGAGCCGAGCTTCTCGTCGGCGACTTCGCCGGCCATCTCCTTGGCGCCCGACGCAGCCTTGTCCTTGGCCTTGTTCCCGAGTTCCTCCGCCTTCTCCGCGGGGGAGCCGCCGCCGACCAGCTTGGCGATTCCCTCGGCCGCGAAGGGCAGCGCCATCACCGCCGCTCCGGCTGCCGCCATCTTCGTCGGGCCGTTCAAGTTCTTCAGTGGAGCCGCCGGGGACTTGTCTTTCCTGCGGGCCAGCTTCACGGCGGTGCTGGTGATGTCGCTCACGTCGGGCATCGATCCTCCTCTGGTTGCTCCCACTTCGCGGGTTCCCCGCCGGTGAAAAGCCAAACATTCTGAACCGGTGGCAGACTGCGGCGATGCCCCGCCGGTTCGCCCAGGTCGACGTCTTCGGCAGCGGACCCTGCTCGGGCAATCCGGTCGCCGTCGTGCTCGGCGCCGAGGGGATGGGGGAGGAGGCGATGAGGCGCTTCGCGCGCTGGACCAACCTCTCCGAGACGACCTTCGTCCTGCCGCCGACCCGGCCCGAGGCCGACTACCGGGTGCGGATCTTCACGCCGGTGGTCGAGCTGCCGTTTGCCGGCCATCCCACCCTCGGCACCTGCCACGCCTGGCTCGAGGCCGGGGGAGAGGCGGCGAGCGCCGAGGAGATCGTCCAGGAGTGCGAGGCGGGGTTGATCCGGATCCGGCGGAAGGCCCAGCTCGCCTTCGAGGCGCCGCCGCTCGTTCGCTCCGGCCCGGCTTCCGCAGAGGAGACGGCGAGGGTCGCCGCCGCTCTCGATCTCGATCCGGCCGAGATGCTCGCGGTTGAGTGGGTGGACAACGGGCCCGGCTGGATCGCGGTCCTGCTCGAGAGCGCCTCCCGGGTGCTGGAGCTGCGGCCCGGCGCCTTCGACTTCGACCTCGGCGTCGTCGGCTTCCATCCGCCGGGCGCCGAGGCGGCGATCGAGCTGCGCGCCTTCACTCCGGTGGACGGCCTCGTCTGGGAGGACCCAGTCACCGGCAGCCTCAACGCCTCGGTCGCCCAGTGGCTGCTCGGCAGCGGGCGCCTCTCCGCCCCCTACGTCGCCACCCAGGGCGGCGCGATCGGCCGCGCCGGCCGCATCGAGATTTCCCAGGACGACGACGGTGCCATCTGGGTCGGCGGTGCCACCGCGACCATCATCGCCGGCGAGCTCGCGAGTCCGCGCTGAGCGTCGCTATGCGACGGCTGATGCGGACTCGCGCCGCTCAGCCGTGGACGCCGGTGCTGTGGACGACCGCGTGACCTTTGCCTCTCGCGATCAGCCAGCGGTTCACCGGCCAGGCGATCAGGCCGGCGACCACCAGCGCGAAGGCGAGGCTGGCCCAGAAGAGAGGGGTGTCGAGGCCGGCGTCCATTGCGCCCGGGATCGTCAGCACGATCAGGTTGTCGATGATCTCCATCGTCGTGATGCTGAGGGTGTCGGAGGCGAAGGCGATCGGCATCACCTCGCGCAGCGGCATCCCTGAGCGCAGCAGCGGCAGGCTGGTCAGCCCGTAGCCGAAGAAGAAGGCGAGGACGATCGCCAGCACGATCGTGGCGAAGTTGGAGAGGCCGAGGGCGGTCCCGATCGCCATCCCGGCCACCTCTCCGATCGCGCAGCCGCTGAGGCAGTGCACGGTGGCGGAGAAAGCGAGGGCGTTGAGTTTGCGACCGCCGTGGTCCACCCGGACATCGTAGGCCCGAGCCATTTGACGGCGCCCACCGAACCCTGAAAGGGTGTTAGGGCTACCAGTCAAAGCCCCCGATGAGCACCGTCATCGCGAGTCTATCGCTATGTGACATGGATTCGTGTCATAAAAATGGTGTTTTCGGGTGACCTTTGGAAAGGCGCCCTCGACTGCGGGCGCTTTTCTTTGTCTTGACATGTGACTAAAAGGTCACTTATAGTCCCGAGCATGGACGAGGTGTTCAAGGCGCTGGCGGATCCGACCCGTCGCGAGCTGCTCGATCGGCTCTTCGAGCAGGACGGGCAGACGCTGAGCGCCCTGGAGGAACGGCTGCCGATGTCCCGCTTCGGCGTGATGAAGCACCTGCGGGTGCTGGAGGAGGCAGGACTTGTGACGACGCAGAGGCGCGGCCGCGAGAAGCTGCACTTCCTCAACCCCGTCCCGATCCGGTTGATCCACGACCGCTGGGTCAGCAAGTACGCGCAGCCCTGGGCCTCGGCGCTCAGCGAGCTGAAGAAAGACATCGAGAGCGAGGAGAAGAGATGAACGACGAGCAGGCCTACACCGTGGTCGGCGGGCGCGGCGCGATGACCGTGTTCGAGATCTACATCAAGACGACGCCGGAGCGCCTCTGGGAGGCGATCACCAGCGAGGAGATGCGGGCTCGCTACAGCTTCGGGGTCGGGACCGTCTCCGAGTGGACCGAGGGATCCGACTACAAGGCTTCAGTACCGGGAGTCGTTGACATCGCCAGCGGCACCAACCTCGAGGTGGAGCCGCCACGGCGCCTGGTTCAGAGCTTTAAGGCGCACTGGAGCGAGGACGTGCAGAAGGAAGGCACCTCCCGCGTGACCTGGGAGATCGAGCCGGTCGGCAGCTCCTGCCGGCTGCGGGTCACCCACGACCAGCTCGGTGAGGCCGCCAACAACGAGCTCTACGGCGGCTGGCCGATGATCCTCTCCGGTCTGAAGACGCTGCTGGAGACCGGCGAGGACCTCGACACCCCGGGGTCGCTGCGTTACGCGGGCGCCTAGTTTCTTTTGACCATGCGCCTGGGTAGCCGAAGCGGACCCGACCAAGGAGGAGGCGAGTCGATGACCCAACCGACCCTGGAGGCCGCAAGGGAGCTGAGCGAATGGCGCCCGCCGCTGGGAGTCCTCTCCGTCTACCTGAGCTTCGACCCCGCCGACCGGGGCGCCGCCTGGCGGACCGAACTGCGCAACGGGCTTGACGCCGTTCTGGAGGCGCAGCGAGAAACCGAACACGACCGCCGGGTGGCGCTGCGGGCGACCGCCAAGCGCCTGCTCGAGCGCTTCGAGGACGGCGAGCTGCGACCGCCCCCGCGGGGCGAAGTCGGTTTCGTCGAGGTCTCCGAGAAGGGTGGCACTGAGCACTGGTTCGGCGTCGGCGCCGCCCCCGCTGCCGGCGCCTGCGTCGAGGTCGCAGCGGAGCCGGTGGTGGCGCCGCTGCTCGACCTCTGCGGCCAAGCCGGCGCCCGCGGCGTCGCCCTGCTCTCCTCCGAGCGGGTGCGGCTGCTGCGCTGCAGCGAAGGTTCGCTGGAGGAGCTGGAGGACTGGGAGCTCAGCCTCACCATGCTCGACTGGCGCGAGCGCAAGTCCCAGAGCACGAGTAACCCCGCCCGCGCCCAGGGCGTCAGCTCCTCGGGTCACGATCAGTTCGAGGAACGGTTGGACCACAACCGCCAGCGCTTCCTCACCGAGTGCGGCGGCCTGGTCGCCCGGCGCCTCGAGGGGGACGAGATCGACGAGCTGATCGTCTTCGGCCCGGCCAGGGACGCCGAGGGCTTCAAGGCGGGGTTCGCCTCCTCGCCGGCGCGGTTGAGCGTCGGCGGCGACCAGGACCTGATCTCGGTCCCGACCGGTCAGCTCACCGAGGTCGTCTCCGAAGTCGCGACCAGGCTCGACAGCGAACGCGACCGCGCCGTCGTCGAGCGCGCCCTGACCGAGACCAAGGGCGGCCGCCGCGGCGCCGCCGGCCTACAGGAGGTGAAAGAGGCGCTGGCCGAAGGCCGCGTCGACCACCTCGTCTTCGACGCCGGGCTGGGCGAAGAGGGGGAGTCGCTGATCCGCGCCGCCCTCTCCGGCGGCGGCCAGGTGACGGTCGTGCGCGAGGAGCTGGCGGAGCCGCTGGCGGAGGCCGGCGGCGCGGCTGCCATCCTCCGCTACTGAGGGCGGTATGTGACCTCCGCACGGTTCGCCGCCCACCCGGCAGGGGTAGGTGGACTCCAACTGGAAACGGGCGAATCGAGAAGGAGGGCGATCTTGACTGAGCAAGAGCGGGTGGCCGGAGGCCCCCTGGGGAAGGTCGTCGGCAAGGCGAAGGAGGTGGCCGGCGCGGCGTTCGGACGAGAGGACCTGCAGCGCGAGGGCAGGCTGCAGGAGGCGCAGGCCGACGCCCAGGCCGAAGCGGCGGCGAAGGCGGCCGAGGCCAAGCGCAGCGAAGAGAAAGCCGAGATCGAGGCCGAGCGGACCGAGACCCAGGCCGAGCGTCACGAGGTCGAACGCGAGGCCGCCGAGATCGAGGCCGAGGAGGAGGCGGAGCGGGGCCGCGCCGAAGCCGAGCGCGAAGCGGCCAATCAGGCCCAGACGGAGAAGGTCGCCGCCGAGCGCCGGCGCCTGGCCGGCGAAGAGCACGCCGCCGCGAAACGTCAACAGGCCGCGGCCGAGAAGGGCGAGGCGAAGCGCGAGGCAGCCGAGCTGCAGCGCGAAGCCGACCGGGCCGAAGAGGCCGCAGCGGCGATCGATCCGAAGGAGGAGAGCTGAGAGATGGCGATGCCGACGATTTCCAAAACGATCTTCAACTCGTCGCTGAAGGTGGCGAGGACGCCCTTCGACCTGGCTTTGGGTGCCCTCGGCGGCTCCGATTCCGGAGCCAAGCACCTGCTTGATCGCGCCGAGGCCGGCGCCCGCACCGCTACGGGCCTGCTCTTCGCCGACCCCGAGCTGCGCGAAGAAGGCCGGGCAGCTCTGCTGGCGACCAAGGAGCGCGAGCGGGCGACCGAGTTGCGCGAGGAGGCCGAGGTGCGGGAGCGCGAGGCCGAGGAGCGCCAGACGCGGGTCAGCGAAGCGGCCGAGAAAGCCGCGGCGGAGGCTCGCCGCAGCGCCGAGCAGGAGAAGCGCAAAGCCGAGAAGCGACGGCGCGAACGCGAGGCGCGGGCGAAGAAAGCTGAGGCCAAGAAGAAGGAGAAAGCGGCCAAAGCCGCCGCCAAGACGAAACGGTCCGACGCCAAAGTCGGGAAGACCGCGCAGCTGGAGAAGCTCGACGCGAAGGAAGAGAGCATTGAGGCGAAGGAGGAGGCGGTCGCGACCGAGCGCGAGGCCGAGCGGCTGCAGGAAGCGGCTGCGGAGGCCAAGGCGGCGCGAAAGAACGGCAACGGCGGTTAGGCCTGGGGCTCCTCCTCCCTGGGGTCGAGGTAGAAGACCTCGGCGCAGATGTCGACGGCGGCGTCGAGGCCGCTGATGAAGGCTCGCACCCGGCGGCCCGTCAGCCGTTCGACGATCTCGGTGAACCTGTCATGAGTGGCCGACTGGAAGTACATCCGGGTGTCGCGCAGGCGCTGGTGCTCACCGAGATCGGCGAGGCTGCGCTCGGCCGGCGTGAAGGTGTTCTCGAGCGAGCAGATGACGATGTCGGGGCCGGCGAACTCGGTCCGCGCTTTGGTCGGCCCGCGCCCGAACAGCTCCTTGTAGAGGCGGACCATTTCGCGGGAAATCTCCGCCCGGATCGACTCGAAGGTGTGGTTGTCGCCCTCTTGGGGCTCGATCGTCTGTTCCTGTGCCATGGGGATTGCATACCCAGCGATCGGAACGATTTATCACTCCGGTTGGCGGGTAGCGGAGACGGCGGTATGCCACCAGACCAGTCGACCCCAGCCACGATCACTCCCTACCCCGACGGGCCATATCTGGTCCGCGGCGACTTCGCCGTGGTCGACCAGGACGGCAACGAGCTGCCGGTCGAGCGGCGGACGATCGCGCTCTGCCGCTGTGGCAGGTCCCGCATGCGCCCCTTCTGCGACGGCACCCACAGGCTGATCGGGTTCAAGGCGCCGAGCGGGGCGGAGCAATGGCCGGGCGCCTGATCGAGCTTCCGGCGCCGCGGGGTCCGCTCAGCGAGCAGCTGTTCGAGGCGCTCGGGGGTCCGCCGGACGCGCACCTGCCGCTGCCGACCCTGGTCGACGTCGGCGACCCGCTCGGCGACGACGACCTCCAGCTCGCCCTCTACGTCGCCTACGAGCTCCACTACGCCGCGATCCGCGGGGTCGACGAGGACTGGGAGCGGTCGCCCTCGCTGCTCGCCTTCCGGCGGGCGCTGGAGGAGCCCTTCGAAGCGGCGGTGGCCGAGCTGGTGCCGCCGGCCGAAGCGGCCGAGCTGGAGTCGGTCGGCGCCGCCCTGCAGGCGATCGTCGCCGACGATTCGGGCCCGCCGCTCTCCCGCTACATGGAGACGCAGGGGACCCGCAAGCAGATGCTCGAGCACGTCGTCCACCGCTCCGCCTACCAGCTGAAGGAGGCCGACCCGCACTCCTGGGCGATCCCGCGGCTGGGCCCGGTGCCGAAGGCCGCCCTACTTGAGGTTCAGTTCGACGAGTACGGCGGCGGCAACGCCGAGCGGATGCACTCGGCGTTGTTCGCGGAGACCATGGCGGGCCTCGGGCTCGACCCAACCTACGGCCACTACATCGACCGCTGGCCGGGGATCACGCTGGCGACGGTTAACCTGATCACCCTCTTCGGCCTACAGCGCCGCCGGCGCGGTGCCCTGGTCGGCCATCTGGCCGGCTTCGAGATGACCTCCTCAATCCCCAACCGCCGCTACGGCAACGCGCTGCGCCGGCACGGTTTCGGCCCGGAGGTGACCCACTTCTACGACGAGCACGTCGAGGCCGACGCCGTGCACGAGAACATCGCCGCCTGGGACCTGGCGGGCGGGTTGGCGGCGGACGAGCCGGAGGTCGCCGCCGACATTCTCTTCGGCGCCCGGGCGCTGCTGCAGGTCGAGGCGCGCTGGGCGCGCCACCTGATGGATTCGTGGGAGAGGGGAGAGACCTCGCTGCTCTCGCCCCTCGTCCTCCTCGCCGCGTGAGCCCACCGCTGCAGCTCAGCTACGTGGTGCCGGTGCGCTGGCACGACGGCGTCCAGCGGGCGGACCTGGCCGCCTACCTGGCCGAGATCGCCCCTCACTGCGCCGAGCTGATCGTCGTCGACGGTTCCCCGGAGGAGGTCTTCGCCGCCAACGCCGCCGCCTGGGGCGGCTTCGCCACCCAGGTGGCGCCCTTGCCCGACGAGCGTTGGCTGATGGGGAAAGTCTCCGGGGTCCGGAGCGGGCTCCGCCTGGCCTCCCACGAGCGCGTCGTGATCGCCGACGACGACGTCCGCTACGACCCCGGGGCCCTGCGCCGCACGGCCGAACTGCTCGACGAACACGACCTGGTGCGGCCGCAGAACTACTTCAGCTCGCTGCCCTGGCACGCCCGCTGGGACACCGCCCGCACCCTGCTCAACCGCAGCCTCGGCCGCGACTACCCGGGGACGCTGGCGGTGCGGCGCTCGCGCCTGCTGGCGACCGGCCTCTACGACGGCGACGTCCTCTTCGAGAACCTGGAGCTGATCCGCACCGTCCGCGCCGCCGGCGGCCGCGAAGCCGCCCCGCTCGACCTCTACGTCGCCCGCGTCCCGCCCTCCTCCGCCCACTTCTGGGGCCAGCGCACCCGCCAGGCCTACGACGACTTCGCCCCCCCCCTGCGGATGG
>CAMLHB010000090.1 GCA_946479725.1 uncultured Actinomycetes bacterium
GAACTGGCGTCTCAGCGCGCTGGTCCGCGCGTTGATGTGGCTGTCCGCCGAGGCGAACTTGCCCGCGATCGCCTGCTCGGATGCCTGAAGGTAACCGAAATGAGTAACGCTGAGGCCCGCAAGCGACTCGATGAAATGGTCGCGACGCGGGAAGTACCCGACAACTCCGAGCCCGGAATCATCTCCGAATGGGGGTCGAGCGAGTTCACCGAGCGCGACCATTTGCGAGAGCTAGGCGTCGACGTTGATGCGAAGGTAAACGCCGAGCTATACGACCTCTCTTGCCCTATTCACGAGTTCGCTTCGAAGTACCTGAACGAGCGGGCGCCAGCCAAGGAGGCCTCGGAGATCGTCACGACGCTGGAGCAGCTATGGGAAGCCATACGAGACGCCGAAAGGCAGGGCGAGGCTGATGAGCATCAGCTGACGTCGGCCGTCGGTCGCGCCGCCGAGTGCGCCGATGCCCTGGCCCGCAGCGAGATCGAGGACTGCGCGCATCCTGGGCTCGCGCTCGCCCAAAAGATTCTTCTTGCCGCCGCCGAGCACGAGAGTCCAAGGTACGACCCGGACCGCGACGAGCAGTTCGACAAGCATCCCTCCTGGGGCTCACCCGCACCCCGGGTCGAGGCCGCGCAGGGCTTGGTTTACCTGGCGGCAAAGCCAGGCTGCCCGGAACGAGACAAAGTCCTGGCGACGATCGAGACGCTGAGCCAGGATGCGGCGCCCGAAGTGCGATACCAGGTCGCGCGGCGATTGGGACGACTCGCCCGTGCCGACCATGGGATGGCCGATCAGATCGTCGAGCGAATCGCATCTACCGACCCCTCGCGGGCGGTAAAGAGCGTGATGCTCGCCGCGTTGCCAGCCCTGACTGCAGATGACATAGACAAGCGGAGGGAAGTCGCCGAAGCGCTCTTCGCCTCCAACTCCGCGGGCGCCGGCTCGGAGGACCTGCGGGATCGCGCCCTCAGACTGCTCAACGACCTCTACGTCGGCCGCGGCGACGAGAAGGCGGGCGAGTTTTTGCGTGGCGCACTCCTTGAGGCGGTGACTGGGGACCACAGGCTCGTGCATACGGCGATTGTGCGGCAGCGGGAGACGATGAGTTGGGGGGCCGACGCCGGCGAGGAGGCTGCGATTCGCGCCCGTGCGATCGGGCTTGTCGAAGTGGTCCTCAATCGCGCCCTCGAGAAATACACGGAAATCGACCGGAGCCTTCGCAAGCGGGGCGAGCGTCCCGCCGAAGACGACCCCGAGTTCCAACGAGGCCGCGCAGCGGCGCAGACGGTCGACACGGTCTCCACCGAGGTCTACTTCGCCTCGGGTTCCTACGTCCGTCAGGGCGAGGAGGAATCTCGACTCAGCCCCGAGCGCCGTCGCCGCTTCTACAGCGAGACGGGAGCCTTGCTCGATTCACTGACCGAGGTGATGGTCCCTTCCGCGACCCATCACCTGCTGGAGACGCTGGAGGCATGTGTCGAGTTCGACCCGAGGGGCGTCTTCGTGCGGATCGCGAGAGCCATCTCAAGCGGGCGGATGGGCGGCTACCAGACCGATCCTATGGCCGAGAAACTCTTCGTCAGTCTGGTCGAGCGCTACCTGGCCGAATACCGAACGCTCTTGCAGGGGGACGCTGAACTGCGCCGGCTGCTTGTCGAGATGCTTGACATCTTCGTAGAAGCGGGCTGGCCGCGAGCGCGCCAGCTCACCTACGGATTGCACGAGATGTTCCGGTGAGTGCCGAGACCGGTAAGGGCCGATCTCTGCCTCCAAAGACGACGGCCGCTCCGAAGGCGATCGGTCTCGAGGAGACTCGGTTATGGCTGGCGGCCCTCTATGGGGCGACGATGATCGCGGTCCAGCGTCTTGAGTTTTCGGTCTCCTTTCTCTACCTAGTCGGAAACTACGACCCATCGACGGGCTCGGGCAGCACCGAAAGGCAGCTACGCAAAGGCCTGGCCGGGCTCTGGGAGTCGCTCAACAAGGGCACCGCACCGATGAAGCTGAACGACGCGAAGAAGGGGGTCGGCGATCACCTCGATGAGCAGACCAGGGCGGCGCTGGGCAAGTTCCTTGAGGGTCCGCGAAACCGCCTCGCGCATCAGTTTCTAATCCAGGCCGTGCCCGCGCTCGGCGAAGGGGGCGTGGTGGCTATGGCCCCGCACGTGATCGAGCTGATCAAGTTCACTCAAGCGGCTGGCCGCCTTGCCGACAAGGTCTGGACGAGGGGGATGGAGCTGGTAGAGGAGCTACCCGAGGTCGAACCGCCGCCAGCATGGGTGCAGGAGCGGATCTTGAAGCTCGCCGAAGCGGTGGTTTTGGGTGACCTGGGTCCCGAGGCGTTCACCGATTCCGAGTCACGGCGCTCGTAGGTCCGAGAGGCGGAATATCCCTTTTGCGCGGCTAGGTGAAGATGCTCGTCAACTTGGCCACATCATCCGGCCGAGGCTTCGAGTGCAGGTAGCGCTCCGTCGTGGTCAGCTTCGAGTGGTCCATCATGTCCTTGACCGCGACCAGGTCGAATTGCTGAATGGCCAGGCTGCCGAAGGTATGGCGCAGATCGTGGAAGCGGCGCACTCGGACTCCCGCCTGTTCTTGGGCACGGATGAAGCGGCTGCGGACCGCGGAGCGATCGAGTGGGGCGCCGTCCGGTCGGCAGAAGACAAAGTCGGTGTGGCTCGTGAACCTCGGCCGCTCCCGCAGTCCTTGCAGTTCCGTCGCGGCCTGGTCGGCGAGAGGAACGGTGCGGGGGCGCCCTGACTTGGTGCTCGACTCCTCGCCGGCGGACATCGCGCAGGAGACGGTCAGGGCTCCGGCATGGAAATCGACATCTGACGAGCGGAGGGCGAGGAGCTCACCCAGCCGCAACCCGGTACAGGCGGCGACGATGAGGAGCGCGGCGTCCTGCTCGTTGATGCGCTGCCACTCGACGTTCGTCTCCTGGGAGTAGCCGTGGGCGGGGCGAGTGCGGTGAAGGCTTGAGCTGGCAGCCTTGGCGATCGCCCTCAGTTCCTCGTGTTAGCGAAAGCGTCGTGGGACTGATCGCGACCGGCAGTAGCAGCGCTGCTCTTCGCGTGAATGTTCCCGAATTTGGAAGAGCGGTTCTAACGCTTAATTCAAGGCATGTGCTGTTCGACCTGAGCAGCCCGAGGCGTGATCCGGCGGGCCGTCGAGCCGGCCAGGGACAGGTCAAGCCAGCGCCGAGTTCTATTTCTTCAGCGAACCGCGCGGCACCTTGAAATAGGCGAGGGCAGAGCAAACAGGAGCGCCGGTCCCGCCGGTCTCCGCCATTCGCTCAGTGCTCCGCGCCTCAACCTTGTTCATCTCCAAACGACAACGTTCGTACGCCTCCATCCCTTCTTGGATGCCGAGCGCATCGAGCATCATTGGGGTCCGGGTAATGTGAAAATCCTTGTCGGAAGCGACGATGCCCGCTTTCCGGGACGCGACAAAGTCGTCAAGGATCCGCTGCATGAATTCGCACACGAGATCTCCGGCGACGAGAGGATCAAGTTCTTCCCACTCATCGGTGTTGATCAAGTGCAACTCAGTTGCGCGGTAGAAGTGCTCGACGGCTCCCCTGACCTGCCGAGTGCTCACAAGTTCGGCACATTCAAGCTCCTCGAGTCGACGCACGTGGTAGCAGACATCAGACAACTCCGCTCGAAGCGCGCGGGCAAGCTGGTTCGGACTCTGGACTCCCCGCTCGACGAGGAGACGCAGTGCTCGCGCCCTCAGCGGATGTGACATCGCTTTGAGGCGATTTCGAGTGGTCTTCTCCCGCTTCGCCTCCTGCGCCGACGCTGACATCCGCTGCTCCTTTCAAGGCTCTTAAAGCAGTCGAGTCTACCTGCGTACCCAGCGGGTTTTTAACGAACTTCCGTGTTCATTGTTGGAGCGTTTTCCATTGCTAGAACTCTTTCTAGTAAACCTTTTCCTATCTGCGAAACGAAGGCAGAAGGGGGGTGACAGATATGCGGATCGAGACCAACGGACGTGATATGCCGCTGCAGGAGATTGGCAAGGGCGCCTAACGGACGGTCTACGCTGGGGGACGGGGCCGTCCGGATTGGGTCTGCGCGGCGGCCTTCGTCCCCCATTCCGCCACGGAGGAGGTGGCCGGAGCGCTGGAAAACCCCCGAACGATGCAGCGTTGACAAGCGAGCGGCGGATTCGGAAAGGTCCCCCCGCGACTGGGTTCCTACAACTTGCGGGGGGTTTCCGATGGCCAAGAAGGATGAAACGGGAGATTTTGACCAGAAGATAGTGCGGGCACTTGGTCATCCCTTGCGAGTGAAGATCCTGAGGGAGCTGGAGGCAGGCCCGAGCAGCCCAACGCGACTCGCCGATCGCATCGAAGAGGGGCTCTCGAACGTCTCCTACCACATGAAGGTCCTCCTCGGTTTGGACTGCATAGAACTCAGTCAAGAGATTCCAAGGCGCGGTGCCGTTGAGCACATCTACCGCCTGAGTTCGCAGGGGGTTAAAGGAGCCCGAACGTGGAAAGAGGTCCCAGGCTCACTTCGGTCCCACTATGCCGGCACTGCTCTCGCCGACTTCACGGCCCGGGCTGTCGAAGCGTTAGACGACGGAACCGTTGAGGACCGTAAGGGATCAGGCATCACCTGGCTCCCTCTGTACGTTGACGAGGACGGCTGGAAAGAAGTGCGACGGGAGCTGAGCAAAGTCGAAATCAGATTTCGGGCGATCGCCGACAAGAGCGCAGGACGCATGGAGAACTCAAAAGCTGGAATTCCAATAGTCGTCGCCGTTGCTGCCTTTGAGACTCCGGGTGAGGACAACACGGATCATCCATCGTGAGCCAATTCGAGGGTCTTCCCGATGGTCGCTGAACAAGAGTCATCGATGGAATGGCGGTTGCCGACCGTGACCCTCGATGGCTTCGGCGAGGGTGAGCTTGTGGATCTGGATGACCGCACTGCGCACATCCTTCGCATGCGGTCGGGAATGCTGGACGGTCAGCGCCACACGTTGCGCGAAGTTGGGGACGAGGTCGGCCTTGGGATGGAGAGAGTCAGGCAGCTTGAAAATCAGGGCTTGACGGTAATTCGGCGTGCCCGCGAAGCTCAGCGTCATCTTCGCCAAGAGCCGTCAGAGGTCCGATACCGATGGAGGGTTCCGAGGAAGCCGAGGAAGAAGCGGCGGTGAGCGCGTCACCAAAGTTCGGAATCTCGGGGGCGAATCGCCTCAAGGAGGCAATCCTGTCCCCCCATTCTCGCGCGAGCAGAGCTCGAATCCGGTGGCCCTGCCCCGGGGCGGGCCGCTACCCCTCACAAAATCCTGGCACGGAATAGGGCATGGACCGAAGGATGACGCCCCCTTACTCGCGCTCGCCGCCGGCTATACGGGAAGTGGTCTCAGCCCTCTTCGCTTCAGACTGCGGCGGAGAATCCGCCGTGGGCGAAGTGCGCTCGAAGAGAGCCGCGAAGGCGGTGACCTTGATTCCTGGGTCGCCGGGGGCTAGCCGCTCAGCGCATTCCGCCTGAATCTCGACGGTGCGGTGAATCACGTCGTCGTACATCAGGGCCAGTTTCCTCCAGCCCTCCTCGTCCGCCAGCAAAGGAACTCGGGCCACGCAGTGGTCCGGTCGCTCACCGAAGACCCCATCCCCCAGAGACAACACCGCGTCGGCGAAGAAGGTCCGCAGGACGTGATCGGCGAAACCGTTGCGATTCTCTAGTGACCGAGAGGCGGTATCGGCCTCATCGGAGAGCGGCCTCTGGGTCGCGCGGTAGAAGTGCTCGACGGCGCCACGCACTTGGCGCGTGTCTACAAGTTCGATCACATCATTGTCGCGCAGCACCTTGACGTGGTAGGAGGCGTCGGTGAGTTCCTCGCTGAACCTCTGACTCAGTTCATTCGGGCTCGCGACCTCTTCAGCGAGGACCGTCCAGATCTTTGCCCGCAGAGGGTGGCCGACGATCGCACCCAGCGATTTGAGTGGACCCCGCTCGCCGCCGACTCTATGGAAGGTGGACCTAGACCCTGCCCTCGACTGGCGCGGAGAATCCGCCGTGGGCGAAGTGCGCTCGAAGAGAGCCGCGAAGGCGGTGACCTTGATTCCTGGGTCGCCGGGGGCTAGCCGCTCAGCGCATTCCGCCTGAATCTCGACGGTGCGGTGAATCACGTCGTCGTACATCAGGGCCAGTTTCCTCCAGCCCTCCTCGTCCGCCAGCAAAGGAACTCGGGCCACGCAGTGGTCCGGTCGCTCACCGAAGACCCCATCCCCCAGAGACAACACCGCGTCGGCGAAGAAGGTCCGCAGGACGTGATCGGCGAAACCGTTGCGATTCTCTAGTGACCGAGAGGCGGTATCGGCCTCATCGGAGAGCGGCCTCTGGGTCGCGCGGTAGAAGTGCTCGACGGCGCCACGCACTTGGCGCGTGTCTACAAGTTCGATCACATCATTGTCGCGCAGCACCTTGACGTGGTAGGAGGCGTCGGTGAGTTCCTCGCTGAACCTCTGACTCAGTTCATTCGGGCTCGCGACCTCTTCAGCGAGGACCGTCCAGATCTTTGCCCGCAGAGGGTGGCCGACGATCGCACCCAGCGATTTGAGCGGCGATCCCGTCACTGGCCTCAATCCTTTTTGCACCACTCCTCCACTTCCTTGGTAATGGACCGATCCATCGTAAAGAGGTTTTAGAGCGCCTTTGAGGTTTTCTTTCTAGAACTCGTTCAATCGCTAGAAAGAGTTCTAGCGTTCTGGCTTATCCCTAACGCGCAACCAGCGCAAAGGAGGTGAGCCAGTTGACTATCCAAGCTATGGAGCGGACCGCCCCGGTGGCGGCTATTCAGAAGTCCGCTTAGATCAGCGGGGCGGTGCGTAGGGAACCCGGACGAGTTCGGGCACTCGCGCGCCGCAGAGAAAGCCCCCCGCCTCGATTGGAGGCGGGGGGTCTTGCACGGGTCACCGGGGCAGCCACAGAACACGACCGGCTCCCCCGGCAGGTGACCCCCGTCGCTCCCGCTTCAGCGTGCCCGCGGGAAGAGCACGTTGGTCGAGGGGGTTCCCGAGGGAACGACGTTGCCGTTCTCAAGATAGGCGTGGCCTATCCCAAGAGAGTCGAGGACACGCAGCCTCCGCTCGCTGATCGGGCGGTCCGAAATTAGGCAGAGATGGTCAGTCTTCCGGCCAAGGAAGACGCGGTATTCCAAAAGTTGCGCTAAGCCGCTGCGGACTCTCGCGCGCTCAGTCCCAGGACGGATGCTCTTGATCTCGAAGAGCGTTTTCCGCGAGCCCGAAACCCCACGCGGTCGCTTTGCCTGTAGGTCGATTGCTCCGTCAATTTCCTCGAGGTCTTCCAATCTTCAGCCTCCAGCCACAGACCGAACCGCCGAAGCGTTTCCTGATGCGCCTTGTCAGCTTGTTCGCTGAGAACGCGCTGGCTTTCTGGGTCGGAGGGAGTTGACTTTGCGCGTTCAGCCGGAGTGCGGTCCGGATCAAAGGGTCGCGGGTAAAACGATGGGTGCAGATGCCCGGTTGCGGGCAGCCTTGGGCCTGCCCTTGAGGTGTCGGGGATCTTGATGTTCCTCCTCGGCTTGAGCCGCTGCCTGATCCCCCGAAGCAAGAACCGGAAGACCCGACGTTCTTGGCCCCTCTTTGTCGAAACCGGTGCTCTCCCAGTAGTCGACGCAGCGCACCTGACCGTGAAAGAGCAGGCGTCGCGAACCGGCATGCTCAAAGAGAAATAGGGCGCGTGAGTTTTCCGCGACCTGCCGGTTCTGGCCGATGAGTTCTTGATCCCCTTTCAACCCCCGACCTGCGTAGACGAGCTCATTCCCTCGCCATTCATCTCCGTAGCTGAACGAACGTCCTACCTGAGAATGAGTGATTAAGAGCAGGGCTCTAAGAGCCGGGCGGGAGACCATTCCTCCCGCTCGACCTAGGTAGTCAGGAGGAAAGCCATAGAGCGAACCAAGTTGCTCCCAGGTGTAGATAAGGCCCTGCTCCAAACGCGGCAGCAGCGGGTCGTTCCCCTCCTCGGCCATAGGAGGAGTTTAGGAAGTTGATGCTGCGTGTTGTATCGCCGTTTGAAACGCAAGTTCTAATCAAGATCGTGCTCGGCGGCGTGACCTCGGCGCCGCGGAAGGCTTCGACGAAGATCGCTCCGTCGAAGCCCAGACGCCGATCGTGGCGAGACGGCGGCTCAGTAGCGCGGGGGCGCTTCGCGAGCCGGGTCGCGCACTTCGCGCCGTTCTTCCACGGGGGGCGCTTCGCCGGGGGCGAGGGGTCGGGCGCGGCGGGACCAGACGATTTCCTGGAAGAGGCCGATTAGGAGGCCGACCGCTCCGGCGATCATCAGGATCACGCCGATGGTGTCGACGGAGATGCCCTGGATGTGGAAGTTGGTCGCGAACTTGAGGATCGCGCCGACTGCGATGAGGAAGATGCCTGCTCCGATAGTCATGGGAGCCGGATACCCCGGGGTTGGATCGACAAAACGAAGCGCTATCGGAGAGAAGTCCAGAGGCGACGCTCGGCGGCGAGCACGGCTTTGGCACCGGACCCAACCGCATCCCACAGCTCGGGCCGCGGCTCCTCGCTTTCGCTCGCCGCCCTGAACGCCTCCGCCAGCTCGGTCCAGCGCGCCGCCGCCTCGGCCGCCAGCGGCGCCTGCTCGCGCCCGGCCTCCTCGAGGAAGCGCGAGTACATCAGCCGGAAGCAGCCGCCGCCGGTGCCGCGGCGCTCGATCACCTGGTAGGCGAAGCGGGCGCACCAC
>CAMLHB010000091.1 GCA_946479725.1 uncultured Actinomycetes bacterium
GTCGCGGCCGCCCGCGCGGCCGGCCTGACGGTGATCGGGGTGCCCTCTGTCGAGGGGATCGAGCTGGAGGAGGCTCACCATCTCGCCGAGACCCTGCTCGACGCGATCATCGCCCGCCAGCTCAATCTCTAAAGCTCAACTTTAGGGTTAGCCTTGGAGGACGCGGCGGCGCCGGAGGACGCGCTCGCAGACTTTCAGCAGTTCCTCGACATGCGTCTGACGCTCCGGCCCCAATTCGCCCTCGAGGGCCTCGTTGGCGGCCTCGCCCGCCTCGCCGCGACGCGCTTGGAGCGTTCCCATGTCCTCCTCGTGGCCGGGATCGCTCAGCGCCCCCTTCAGCTCGGCCAACAGGGCCTCGAGGCCGACCCGCAGCTGCAGTGCCGCCTCGCGCTCGCGGCCGGCGTCGAGATCGGCCCGGGCGCGCAGGAGCAGGGTCTCGCAGGCGTCGGCGCGCGCGCGGCCGCCGAGGATCGCCGCCACCCGTTCCTGCGGTCGCAGCTCCTCCTCGCGGCGTTGCCGTCGCGAGGAGCGGGGGCCGGCGTCGACCTCGCGGGCGTCGTGGAAGCGCCCCACCGCCGTCTCCTCGCCCGTGCCGAAGCCGATCAGCACACGCTCGGCCCCCTCGGCGGCGAGGCTCTGCCGCGAGTGGGGGTCGGCGCTGGCCAGCGCTTGGGCGTGCAGGGCGCGGTTCAGCAACTCCAGCGCTTCGTCGACCAGAACATCCACGGTGTCCTCGGCCTCGAGCGCCTTTCCCAGCCAGCGCTCCGCCTCCTCCTCGCCCTCGAAGCGGGCGAAGGCGCGGATCGCGGTCACCCGCGTCAGCGTCAGAGGCGAGGGCACCCGCTCGGGCTTGCGCGGCTTGCGCCGCCGCCGGCCGCCGCCGGCCGGGGTGCCGACCTTCTGGACGACGAGGACGCTCTCGGCGGCATCGGTGTCCAGGCCGCGCACCAGGTAGCGACCCTCGGACAGCGGCAGCGCCCCCGCGAACTCGAATTGGACGAACCCGAACAGGGTCAGTCGCCGCTGCCGGCGGCGAGGCCGCCGTTGGTGGTGTCAGGCACCGCGTACTTCGAGGGGTGGACCGGCACGTCGGGGTTTTCGATTTCTCCGAGACGGTTGATCAGGCGGTTCCACTGGTCCGGTTTCAGCAGCGCCGCGAACCTCGCTTCGCCGGTGGTCACGGTCGGGCGGTAGCCGACGTGGACGTGGTCGTAGTGGTCGGGCAGCGCGAAGCTGGTTGCGCCGGGCAGGTCCTCGAGCGAGATCACCTGGTGGGGGTGCATCGTCCCCTGCAGGCGCAGCACTTCGTGGATCAGTTCGTCGGTCGGCGTTCCGGGGCCCTGGTGGCCGGTGACCGGAATCCCGTTGATCACGGCGATGTCGACGGCGGTCCCGGTCGTGTGCTCGGAGACGTTGCCGGAGCTGGTCAGGTAGCCGTGGCCGCACTCCAGCGAGGTGATCGTCAGTTTGAACCCCTGCGTGCTCAGGTACTCGAGCATCGCCAGGATCCGGCGGTCGATGCGGCCGCTGGCGATGTCTTCGCGGCCGCATTCGTAGATTTCGAGGTCTTCGTCGGCGAGGACCCGCTTGACCAGCGCCTCCTTGGAGAGCAGGAGGACGCCGGCGCCGCTCAGTTTCGCGAACGGGCTCTTGCCCTTGGCGCGGTAGATCGCCGTCGCCTCGAGCAGCTTCCAGCCGTCGAGAATCGGCTTCGGGTCGATCCGCGGCGCGCCCTTGCCGGCCGGGCGGATCGAGAAGTTGATGTGGGGGTCGATCCCTTCGCCGCCGTCGGCGACGCGGGCGAGGACGGTGCCGGCGATCACCTTCGAGCCGACCTTGAGCGAGCCGTCGCCGCTGGCGGCGACGGCTTCGACCGCGTCGCTGGCGGTGGCCCGGCTCTTCCCGCTGCGCTCCGGGTAGGCGCGCAGCCGCGGCCGCAGGTTCTGGCTTTCGACCGGGACCCGCTTCTCCTTGCCGGTCGGCATCACGACGAGGCGGCGGTCGCGGACCAGGTTGCCGAGCTCGGCGTAGGTGTAGCGGTTGCCGTAGGTGTCTTCGAGGACGACGAAGTTGCCGAGCCGGTCGGAGCTGCCCAACTTGCGGATGATCCCGTCGTTGACGGCGACGACCGGCGCGCCCTGCTTGCTGAAGATGTTGATCCCGCGCGGCGTGGGGGAGGAGGAGATGACTTCGGCAGCGTTGCCGTAGTCGGGGCTTTCGCCCTTCTTCAGGGCAACCCGGGCGGCGATGTCGTCGGCGTAGCGGGCGTCGGCGGCGATCGGGAAGTGGGCGCCCTCGGTGAGGCCGGTCAGCGAACCGACCAGGTCGGAGGGGAGACGGCCGTAGGCGCGGGCGTAGAGGAGCACCTCCTGCACGTACCAGTCGGCGTGGTTGTAGGCGAAGATCGCCTGGTAGAGGTCCTTGTTGCCGCCGGCCAGCTTCAGGTAGTGGGCCGCGGCGCAGATCGCGTCGACGGGGTTGTAGGGATCCTTCTTGCCGTCGCCGTTGGCGTCGAGGCCGAACTGTTCCCAGCTCGAGGGCAGGAACTGCATCCAGCCGACAGCGCCGGCGCTGGAGACGTTGAGGTTGGTGCCGAACCCGGTCTCGATTTTGTTGATCGAGGCGAGCACCTCCCAGGGGATCCCGTATTCGGTGCCGCAGGCCTGGTAGATCGGCAACAGGAAGGGCGGGATTTCGAAGGAGTCGATGACGAAGTTGGGGACGCCGATCGGGGCCGGGCCGAAGGGGGCGATCGTCGTCGTCGGGTTGGCGGTGGTGGGGGCGCCGCCCGGGCTGTACTGGGAGCCGCCGTTGGGGCCGTTCGGAGCCGGCTGATCGCCGCCGCCGTTGGCGCTCGGCGCGGTGACCGCGCCGTTGGCGCTGCCGCCGCGGGGGTTGTCGAGGCCGTCGTTCGACTTGACGTCGTTGCCGCCGCCGTTCCCGTTGCCGATCGGGCTGCCCTGCTTGACACCGCCGGAGCCGCCGCCGCTCGGGGCGGGGCCGCTTTCCTGGGGGGCCGGGACCGGGGCCGATTCGGTCGCACCGGTTTCGGTCGCCGCCGGGGCGCTCGGCGCCTCGTCGGTGTCGGCCGGGGTTTCGCAGTCCGGGTCTTCTTCGTCGACGAGGCCGTCGTGGTCGTCGTCGAGCCCGTTGGCGCAGGCCGGTGCCGCCAGCGAGGGGACGGTCGTGGTCGTCGTCGGATCGACGGCGGAGCTTTCCGAGAGCGGGTCGGCGCCGGCGAATGCGGAGCCCAGAGCGCTGACCAGCAGGAAGCTGGCGAAAGCGAGGGTTAGTGCGTACTTGGTTCTCATCCCGGTGCAGCCCTGCCCACGCTCGGATTCCCCTCCCTGGGCAAGTCGTTGGAAGCTACCCACTAGTACGGGCGTCCGCAACGCGAGCGGCGCCTCCCAACAAGGCCTTAATCAACGTCTGAAACATCGCTGTAACGGGAGAATTCCAGTCGAGCCGGATGCGCTCGTTAAGCTGCTGTGACTTGACCTTCGAGGATGACGAGCAGGACGGGCTGCGGGCGCGGGCCGAGCAGGCGCTCGGAGAGCTGGCGCAGGCCCTGATCGACAACCCCACCCTCCACGACGCCGTCACCGCCGCGCTGGGGGCGCGCGAGAAGGCCCTGGAGGCCCAGCAGGCGGCGATGAGCGCCCTCAACCTGCCCTCGGCCACCGACGTCGAACGGCTGGAGCGTCGGCTGCGCTCGTTTTCGCAGCGCCTCGAGGATGTCGAGGAGGCGATCGACGACCTCAGTCGGGAAGTCGCCGAGTTGCGGCGCGAGAAGGCAAAAAAGGTCTCGAAAAAGGCTGGGGCTAACCCTCAACCTTAGGGTGAGACTGCGGTTGCGGCCGCCCTTCCCGCCAGTTTTGCCAGCTCCTCCAGTTCTTCGTCCTCCAGCGGCCCCGAATCGCCCTTCTCGGTGACGACGAGAATGGCTGCGGCGGCGACCTGGTACTCCGATGCGGCGGCCAGCAGGGCGGCGGTCTGCATGTCGGCCGCGTCGGCAAGGGCCGAAGGCAGATCGCGCTCAGGCCTATAGAGCGTGTCGAGGCTCAGCACCGAGCCCAGCGTGGCCTCCGGCAGTTGCTCGCGCAGCGCCCTCGTAAGCGCGCCGTCGGCCCGGGGCGCTTTTCCGTCTTCAGGGGACGCAAAGGCGCCCCCCGCCGCGTGGGCCTCGTCCACCACGACGAGATCGCCGAGCGCGAGGTCGCCGAGCGAGGCGCAGGTGCCGATGCGGATCGCCCGCCGCACCCCGAGCTCGGCGAGGTCGGCGAGGACGACGGAGGCACTGGGGCCGCCCATCCCGGTGGCCTGGATCGTCAGCTCCCGTCCGTCGGCGGCGACCCCGGTGTAGCCCCAGAGGCCGCGGGCGTGGTTGCTCATCTTCGGACCCTCGAGCAGCTCCTGGGCCAGCATCAACGCCCGGCCCGGGTCGCCGACGAGGATCGCGCGCGCGGCGATCGGGGCGGTGGGTCGGAGGCGCGCCGGCATCTGCGGAGCCGAATCTAGTCGCCCGGGCGGGAAGAACATGCCCATCCGGTGTTCGCCCCACTGGGGTGGGTTGAAATCGGAAGCGGCACGCCCTCCCTCCACGGCCCCGGCTAGCCTCGGCGGATGGCCGATCAGCGGATTTCGCTCTCTGAGGCTGCGCGGCGGTCTGGCGTCCCGTCGTCGACGCTGAAACGGTGGGCGGAGGAGAAGGTTCTGCCGGTGCGGCGGGGGAGGTGGACCGTGGCGGCAGCGGCGCAGGCGCGGGTGGTGGCGCGGATGCGCGAACGGGGGTACTCGCTGGAGGACCTGAAGAGCGCTGGGCAGGAGGGGCGGCTGGCATTTGCCTTCACCGAAGAGCTTTTCTCCGGCTCCGAGGACGCGATCACGGTCGAGCAGGCGGCGGTGGAGACGGGGCTGGAGCCGGAGCTGGTCGAGCGGATCCTCGTCATCCTCGGCACGCCGAAGGGCCAGCGCGAGCTGAGCAAGGAGGACCTGGCGGCGCTGCGGCACTGCGCCCGCGTCCTCGCCGCCGGCTTCCCGCTTGTCGCCTTCCTGCAGTTGGTCCGCGTCTACGCGCAATCGATGCGGCGGATCGCCGACGCCGAGGTGCGGCTCTTCCACCTCTACGTGCACGAACCGCTGATCCGCGACGCGGTTCCTGAGCTGGAAATGGCGGAGGAGATGGGGGAGCTCGCCGCCGACATCCTGCCGCTGGCGGCGCCGCTGACCGAGTACCTGCACGAGCGCTACCTGCGGTTCTTCGTCGAGCAGGACGTGGTCGGCCACATGGAGGCCGACCAAGCGATGGACACGGCCGAAATCGAGCTCGGGCACGTCAACGTCAGCCTCTGCTTCATCGACCTCACCGGCTTCACCCGTTACACCGAGGAGGAGGGGGACATCGAGGCGCTCGACGTGGTCGAGAACTTCGTCGTCAACGTCGAAGCGACGCTGCCGCGGGAGGCGACGATCGTGAAGACGATCGGCGACGAGGTGATGGTGGTCTCGCCCGACCCCGCCTCGCTGACCCAGTGGGCGGTCGACTTCCTCTCCCGTTTCCCGCAGCGGCCGCAGCCCCGGGTCGGGATCCACTACGGCGACGCCGTCTACCGCGACGGCGACTACTTCGGCAGCCAGGTCAATCTCGCCCACCGGATCGTCAACCGGGCCCTGGCCGGCGAGGTTCTGGTCACCGACACCGTCTGCGCCGCGATCGCCGGCAGCGATCGGCTGGAGCTGGAGCCGATCGGCGAGGTGCGGCTGAAGGGATTCCCGACCCCGACCGAGCTCTACATCGTCCGCGCCTCATGAACGCCGCCGGGCTGCTGGAGCGGGTCGAAGCCGGCGGCCTCCTCGCCGGGCCGGCGCCGCTCGTGGCGATGGTCTCCGGCGGTAGGGACTCGGTCTGCCTGCTCGACCTCGCGGTGCGGGCGCGGGGGGCGGAGGCGGTGACGGCGCTGCACGTCAATTACGCCTTGCGGGAGGAGGCGGATGGGGACGAGAGGCACTGCAAGGAGCTCTGCGCCCGGCTCGGCGTCGTCCTGGAGGTCGAGCGTCCGCGGCGGGACAAGGGCACCGGGAACCTGCAGGCTTGGGCGCGCGAGCAGCGCTACGCGGCAGCGGCGCGGCTGGCGGAGCGCTCGGGCGCGACGATCCTGACCGGCCACACCGCCGACGACCAGGTTGAGACGATCCTCTACCGCCTTGCCTCCTCGCCGAGCCGGCGGGCGCTGCTGGGGATGCGGCCGCGCGACGGCCACCTCGCCCGCCCGCTGCTGACCACGACCCGGGCGGAGACGACCGCCTACTGCGATGAACGGGGACTGGCCTGGCGCGACGACGCCAGCAACGAGGAGGCCGATTACAAGCGCAACCTCCTGCGCCGGGAGCTGGTTCCGGCGCTGGAGCGGATCCACCCGGCGGCGAAGGAGAACGTGCTGCGGACGGCGGCGCTGCTGCGCGGGGAGGCGGAGTTGCTTGACTCGCTGGTCGGCGCCGAGTTGGAGGGGGGGACGATCTCCCAGCGCCGCTTCGCCGAGCTTCACCCCGCCCTGCGCCGACTCGTCCTCCAGCGCCTGGCCGACGAGGCCGCCGGGCGCCCCGTCGCCGGCGCCGCCCGCTTCGCCGAGCAGGTCGCCGCCCTCACCCGCGGCGGCTCCACCCTCGACCTCGGCTCCGGCGTCCGCGCCGTCCTCGAGGGCGGCGTCCTCCGGGCCGAAAGAGGCTGACGGGCCGAAAACGGTCCTATATGGACCGACATCGTCCCGTCGGCGGGGTGGGGCGCATATATCTAGACTGCGCGCCGTGTCGGATCCCGCGATCGGCGAGACCCTCGTCGCCAGAGAGGACCTGCAGCGCCGCATCGCGGAGCTGGGGGCGGAGATCAGCCACGACTACGCCGGGCGGGAGCTGATCATGGTCGGGGTCCTCAAGGGCGCCGTCCTCTTCCTCGCCGACCTGATGCGCCACATCGAGGTCCCCTGCGAGATCGACTTCATGGCGGTCTCCAGCTACGGGTCACAGACCGACTCCTCGGGCGTCGTCCGCATCCTCAAGGACCTGGACGCACCGATCGAAGACCGCGACGTCCTGATCGTCGAGGACATCATCGATTCCGGCCTCACGCTGCAGTACCTGATGCGCAACCTCAACGCCCGCCGCCCCGCCTCGCTGGAGGCCTGCGCGCTGCTCACCAAGCCGGAGCGGCTGCGGGTCGACCTCTCGCCGAAATACGTCGGCTTCGAGATCGCCAACCGCTTCGCGATCGGCTACGGGCTCGACCACGCGCAGAAGTACCGAAACCTGGATTTCGTCGCGGCTCTTTCCGAGTAGCCCGGAAATTCCGCCCTGGTACGCTGATTCTCTCTCTTGAGGCGGTTTTTCAAAAGCGCGGCTTTCCCGATCCTGCTGGTCGTGATCCTGGCGTTCATCGCGTCGAAAGTGATCACCGGCGGCGGCGGTGGCGAGTCTCCTGCCTACAACGAACTGATCCAGCCCACCAAGGGACTGATCGCCAAGGAACAGATCGAAGAAGTCGACGTCAACACGAAGGACAACACCCTCGACGTCAAGCGCAAGAACGGCGAAAGCTTCTCCACCGGATACCCGCCGGACGGAGAAGAAAGCCTCGTCAACCTCCTCAACAAATACGAAGTCAAGACCGACGTCCATGGTTCCGGCAGCTCCAGCCTGCTCTCGCTGCTGACCCTGATCCTGCCCTTCATCCTCTTCTTCGGCTTCTGGATCTTCCTGATGAACCAGATGCAGGGCGGCGGCAGCCGGGTGATGAACTTCGGCAAATCGAAAGCCAAGCGAATGTCCGTGGACGCGCCGAAAATCACCTTCCGCGACGTCGCCGGCGTCGACGAGGCCGTCCAGGAGCTGGAGGAGATCAAGGAATTCCTCGAGAACCCGAAGAAGTTCCAGGCGCTCGGCGCCCGGATTCCCAAGGGTGTCCTTCTATATGGACCGCCCGGCACCGGTAAGACGCTGCTCGCCCGCGCCGTCGCCGGCGAGGCGGGGGTCCCGTTCTTCTCGATCTCCGGCTCGGACTTCGTCGAGATGTTCGTCGGCGTTGGCGCCAGCCGCGTCCGCGACCTCTTCGAGCAGGCCAAGCAGAACTCCCCCTGCATCATCTTCATGGACGAGATCGACGCCGTCGGCCGCCACCGCGGCGCTGGCATGGGCGGCGGCCACGACGAGCGCGAGCAGACCCTGAACCAGCTCCTGGTTGAGATGGACGGCTTCGAGATGAAGGACAACATCATCTTGATCGCGGCCACCAACCGGCCCGACATCCTCGACCCGGCGCTGCTGCGGCCCGGCCGCTTCGACCGCCAGGTCGTCGTCGACCGCCCCGACCGCAAGGGCCGCAAGAAGATCCTCGAGGTCCACACCCGCGGCAAGCCGCTGGGCCGCGAGATCGACCTCGACACGCTTGCCGGCCAGACCCCCGGCTTCACCGGCGCCGACCTCGCCAACCTGATCAACGAGGCGGCGCTGCTGACCGCCCGCTCGGGCAAGCGCGAGATCACGATGCAGGAGCTCGAGGAGGGGATCATGCGGGTGATCGCCGGCCCCGAGAAGAAGACCCGGGTGATGAGCGAGAAGGAGCGGCTCGTCACCGCTTATCACGAGGTCGGCCACGCGATCGTCGGCCAGCTACTGGAGAACACCGACCCGGTCCACAAGATCTCGATCATCAGCCGCGGCCAGGCGCTCGGCTACAC